>JAHDEV010000022.1:19641-29791 GCA_020628615.1 Dokdonia sp. | reverse complement strand
TTCCAAACTCACTCATAAGAGTCCAGTCCTTAAGATTTGGGCTACTATAAAATTTTGCGTGATCACCAGCAACAAGTGACATCACCCACTTCTGAGTGTCTTCGTGCCACATTACTTTAGGATCTCTAAAGTCTTTGATGTTTCCTTCATTATCTATAACGGGATTGCCACTGTACTTTTTCCAGGTCTCACCTTCATCTAGACTATAAGCAATACCCTGCGTTTGAAAATCTTTACGTCCTGCTTTTTCACCTTCCATAAGGTGATAGGTGAAAATAGCCACCATAGGGGGATTTTCTTTTGTCCCTAAGCCAGAGGTGTTATGTATATCCATCACAGCACTACCAGAAAATATAAGGCCTAGCTCATCTGGATATAAGGCAATGGGTTTGTGCTCCCAAGAGATAAGATCTTTTGAGGTTGCGTGGCCCCAGTGCATAGGTCCCCAGACAATGTCTTCTGGGTAATGCTGGTAAAATAAGTGATAGGTGTCATTGTGGTATATAAGGCCGTTGGGGTCATTCATCCACATTGTGGGAGGTGTGAAATGATACTGCGGTCTATAAGTTTCGCGAAAGCGTTCTTCTATTAACGCCTCCTCAGTATCTATAGAAGTTGTTTTTTCTTCCTTACAATTAGTTAATGAGAGAAATAAGAAAATTAAAAAAAGATGCTTCATTTTTAATGTGATTTTTTAAAACTTGTGAGACCTCGTGGCTTAGTTGTAATACTTGATTTACTAATTAAACCGCTTTAAAATAGGTCAAAAATTTACATTATGATAATAAATATAATAACTTATTAAGAATACATCGTTTTCGTACCCAAAAGGATTTGTTTAAATTGTACTATAGCTTTTAGTAAGCCTATTTTTACGATACCATTATGAAAAGAAAACTCACCTTAAAATTAATTGCCAAAGAACTTGATGTTTCTATCTCTACTGTCTCAAAAGCACTGCGTGATAGTGCAGAGATAAGTGAAGACACACGCCAGAAGATTAAAGCCTTTGCAAAGCTGTATAATTATAAGCCTAATAATATCGCGTTAAGTCTTAAAAACAGGAAGACACGCACCATCGGGATTATTATACCTCAAATAGTGCATCACTTTTTTACCACTGTAATACGTGGAGTTGAGCAAATGGCGAGAGAGCATAATTATAATGTGATTATCACCCTTTCTAATAATGACTTTGATAAAGAGGTCCTTAATATGGAGCTACTTGCAAATGGTAGTACAGATGGATTTATCCTTTCTTTATCAAAAGAAACAATGCAAAAGGACGACTTTAGACACCTCACAGAGGCTATTGATCAAGGAATGCCTGTTGTAATGTTTGACCGTATAGTAGATGAGATACCTTGTGATAAAGTGCTTATAGATGACCGCGAGGGGGCAAAGCTAGGCGTAAACCACTTGATTAAAACAGGCTGTAAAAAGATAGCCATCATCACTACAGAAGATTATATCACTATAGGAAAGTTACGTACTAAAGGATATATGGAAGCCCTTGAGTCTGCCGGAATTGAGGTAGATAAAGACCTCATTTTAAAACTAGATGCTATAGATGAGCTCAATGATAAGGCAAAGGCACGTATCAAACATTTCTTAAAAGGGAAGGACATAGACGGCGTATTTACGATAAATGAGATTTTTGCTGTGACCGCTGCCAAATATATTATGGAGGCAGACAAAAGCATTCCAGAAGATGTGAGTATCGTGAGCTTCTCAGATGGTGAGTTATCTCAACACTTTGTACCTAGCCTCACTACAGTAAGCCAGCACGGAGAAGAGATGGGGCGTAAGGCAGCAGAGCTACTTATCAATAAACTAGAGCGACCAGAAGAAGAGGTAGAAGAATATACTACCGCATATATAGATACAAGTCTTATAGAGCGTGAGAGCACAAAGAGAGTAAAATAGTCACTATTACGCTTTCGCGAAAATTAAATACAAACACATCGAGTTAAAACCAAACAACTCTGATGACCGAAAACACATTGAAATTGAAAAAGAAAGCATTCCTTTTTGACCTAGACGGAGTCATCGTAGACACTGCAAAATTTCACTATCTCGCCTGGCGTAACCTTGCCAAAGAGATGAATTTTGACTTCACAGAAGAGCAAAACGAACTTTTTAAAGGGGTAAGTCGTGTGCGATCGCTAGAGATACTACTAGACCTAGCCTCATATGATGCAACTCAAGAACAAAAAGACAGGTGGCTCATCCAGAAAAATGAAGAGTATCTTAAGTACATCAAAGGGATGGATGACAGCGAGATTTTACCAGAGGTAGTCAGAGTACTCGATTTTCTAGAAGAAAAAAATCAAGGTATTGCACTAGGTAGCGCAAGTAAAAATGCACGACCTATCTTGACTAAGCTTGATTTGTTAGATAAATTTCAGGCGATTGTAGATGGTAATGATGTGACAGCAGCAAAGCCAGATCCAGAAGTATTCTTAAAAGGAGGAGAAGCTTTAAAAATTGAACGTACAGATTGTATCGTTTTTGAAGACTCTATTGCGGGTATACAAGCTGCAAACAGCGCAGGTATGATAAGCATAGGTATAGGAGAGCAAGACGTGCTACACGAGGCAAACTATGTTTTTAAAGACTTTACAGAGATGAGCAATGCTTTCCTTCTAGAACTTATAGAAGCATAAATTTAATCTAACTACAACTATCATCAAGTATGAGGTAAGCTCATACGTAAGACTACCATAATATGCATATAGATTATATCACTCCAAATGATTGGTCCATTATAGAAGATGGATGGAACCCAAATAACGTAAAATCATCAGAGAGTCTTATGGCGCTAGGTAATGGTGCAATGGGGCAACGCGCAAATTTTGAAGAAGATTATAGTGGCGCGACCTTTCAAGGAAGTTATATAGGAGGTGTGTATTACCCAGATAAAACCCGCGTAGGCTGGTGGAAAAATGGGTATCCAGAGTACTTTGCAAAGGTGCTCAATGCGCCTAGCTGGATAGGTATAAAAGTGACAGTAAACGGAGAGAGTCTGGATTTACATACCTGTAAAGAGGTAAAAGATTTTCGTCGTGAGCTTGATATGAAAGCTGGTGTATTGTACAGAAGTTTTAAAGCCACCCTACAAAATGACGTTGAGATTGCAGTAAAAGCAACACGTTTTTTAAGTATGGAGATGGATGAGGTAGGTGCCATTAAATACGAAGTGACACCTATTAATGTAGACGCTACAATAAGTTATGAGCCGTATTTAGATAGCGGTATCACTAATGAAGATTCAAACTGGGATGACAAGTTTTGGAACACGCTAGAAGTTTCAGAAAATGATGATATGGCTTTCATCACCGCACATACTATGAAGACGGAGTTTCACGTATGTACGATGATGCAAAACAAGCTTTTTATAGATGGTGATGAGATTACGCTTTCGCGAAAGCGTTCTCAAAAAACTGCAACCTACGTAGGTCACGAGTATGAGACAGATGTTGCAAAAGGAGAAACCTTTGCCATACAAAAAATAGGAGGTTATGTGAGTAGCCTTAATCACGATAAAGGTGGTCTCGTAGCGGTAGCAACAGACGTACTTAATAAAGCAACAAGCTTAGGTTATGATGCTTTGCTAGCTTCTCAAAAGGAAGCCTGGGCAAAAACCTGGGAGATGTCTGACATCACAATTGAGGGAGACACAAAAGCACAGCAGGGTATACGTTTTAATATCTTTCATCTTAATCAAACCTACACAGGGCAAGATAGCCGTCTCAATATAGGTCCAAAAGGGTTTACTGGCGAAAAATACGGAGGCTCTACCTACTGGGATACCGAGGCTTATTGTATTCCATTTTATATGGCTACCAAAGATCAAAGTGTTGCACGACAGTTACTCACTTATAGGTATAACCAGCTTGATAAGGCTATAGAAAATGCTCAAAAACTAGGTTTTACAAATGGAGCGGCACTATACCCTATGGTTACTATGAACGGGGAGGAATGTCACAATGAGTGGGAAATCACCTTTGAAGAGATACACCGTAACGGCTCTATGGTTTATGCTATATATAACTACGAGCGTTATACAGGAGATACGAGCTACATTCCAGAAATGGGGCTTGAGGTAATTATAGGTGTAGCGAGATTCTGGAGACAGAGGGCGACATTTTCTAAGGCTAAGAATGCTTATGTGATTCTAGGGGTTACAGGTCCTAATGAGTACGAGAATAATGTAAATAATAACTGGTTTACAAACTACATCGCAAAGTGGTGTCTAGAGTATGCTTTTGAACAAGCAGAGTTGCTAAGAGATACCGCCAAAGAAGATTGGTCACGTATTTCTGGAAAAACGCATCTGTCTTATGACGAGATGCTTTCTTGGAGGTCTACGGCAGAGCAAATGTACTTTCCATACTCAGAAGAAAATGGAGTGTACCTACAGCAAGATGGTTTCTTAGATAAGGAATTAATCACCGTAGCAGATTTACCAAAATCAAACCGACCTATTAATCAAAAATGGTCTTGGGACCGCATACTGCGCTCTCCATATATAAAGCAAGCAGATACGTTACAAGGGTTCTACTTTTTTGAAGACCACTTTACAGAGGAGCAACTAGAAAAGCATTTTGATTTTTATGAGCCATTTACCGTACACGAGAGTTCATTATCTCCTTGTGTGCACGCTATACAAGCTGCAAAATTAGGTAGGATGGATCAAGCATATGAGTTTTACTTACGCACATCACGTTTAGATCTTGATGATTATAATAAGGAGGTAGAAGAGGGACTGCATATTACAAGTATGGCGGGTACCTGGCAGAGTGTGGTAGAAGGCTTTGGAGGGATGCGTGTAAAGAATGACACGTTATCTTTTGATACTAAAATACCTAATGCCTGGACGGGTTACAGTTTTAAAGTAAACTTTAGAGGCCAGATTTTAAAAGTAGAAGTGGCTAATAATGCAACCAACTTTACACTGGTGAGTGGAGAAGGTTTAAGTATTCTTGTAAACGGAGAAAAGAGAGAGGTATTACCAGCTTAAAGAGCTGGTAAGCCTATAATTTTATAGGTGTACTATCTGTAACTGCATTCCCATTATATTCAAGTGTCCACCCTAGTGAGTTAGTAAGAAAGTATATTTTAGAAAGTTCTGAGATAAGTCTGTTTTGTGCATTTGTGTACAGGGTAGAATTTTTAATTTCCTTTTCAAGGCCATTTTGTACGCGTGACTTTATAATATTATAATCTCGAGCATTAAACTGGTTGAGGTAGTCTTGTTGCACATCATAATATTCTATATTAGGATTAATCTTCAACTCAGGTTCTGGGATATAGGTAATGCGTACTGTCTTTGTGATTTCATCAATTTCTGTAGCAACCTTAGAAAGGTCGTAAGCGATAGTTGCTTCGGCATTTACGACTACTAGGGCCTTTTTTGTAGCAGAAAGTACATCTACATAGAATTTTTTTGAATCTTCATAGGTAAAAACTTGGGCATAGTTACCTTCTGTAACGATGAGTTTTCCCACGTTTTTTATTTGTTTCTCAATGAGCGCGGTGTTTGCTCTAAGTTGCTCTTTTTGATCTTTTGTGTGTTCACAATAACGCACACCAAAAACAATCACAAGTGCAAGAGCTGCCCCAAAAAGTATTTTACGCATAATAGAAATTTCTTTGACTAAAGTACATAAAATAAAAAGCCACACTTGCGTGTGGCTTTAATGAGTTTCTAAATCCCCCAATTTCGATTCTCATTCTAATGATGTAAATGTAATTGCTTCTTTAAGTTTTAGGTAGGGGTAAATGCCCCTAATTAAATATTATTTAATAATTATTCCGGTTGATTGTAAGAGACCTGATAGGTTGTTTTTTGAGAAGATGGCTCCTTTAAGCATATTCTTTGTGGGATCTATCTTGTAGTTAATAGCAGTTGTAAAGTCTGCTTTAAGTAATCTAGTTTGCTCAAATGTAGATCCCGTGAGAACGCACTCTGTAAATACTGCCTCGCTTAGGTCTGCGTTAGTAAAATCTACTTCGGCCATAGGGCAGTGTAGAAAAGTTGTTTTTTTAAGTGGTAATGCGGTGAAGTTTGAGAGGTTTAGAACGCTTTCGCGAAAGTGTAATCCCAGCATAAACATATTACAAACACTAAAATCTGCTCCTAGCAGTTTACAGCCATCAAATAAAACTTGATTGAGACTAGTACCACCAAACTTTACATTAGTGAGGTTGCAATTTATAAATGTGCACTCTAAAAAGGTGCTGTTTGAGAGATGAAGGTTTTCAAAATTACACTCCATAAATGTGCAATTATCGTACTCTCCTTTTTTAAAAGGTTGCTTGGTATAGTTTATACCCGTAAACTCTTGATCATCATAATAAGAGCTCATATTAATCTATTATAGGCATATAAACTTCGGTTTTCCAGCTACTCTCATTTCCAGCCATATTTGGGTTATTGTGAAATACTTCGGTGGGCTTAGGGTCTACCTTAATGTTATTGCTTTTTGCATAGTTAAGTAAGGCATACCAGGCACGGTCTGATGTAATATAATTACCGTTGTAAATGGCTTTAAGGGCTTTTTTTGCTGGTCTTGCTCCGTATTTTATATCTTTTACTTGTGGTAGTGAGTCGCTCTTAATTAATGGGAAGGCAAAGCGATACTTTATACTGTCTGTCTTGCGGTTCCAGTCTGTAACTTCTACAAATGGACGTCCATCTAGGGTAACATCATAACGAGCCATTGTATTCTGCAAGTGGCTTATGTCTCTCATCATACCACCAGCTTTAAGTATCTGTAACTCTTCTACTTCTGTATATGCATAAAACTTTGCAGGTAGTTCTTCTTCACCTATGACTCTCACTGTAATCCTGTCTAAGTGGTCTTGCAGTAACTCATTAAATCGTAGCACGGTTGCAGTTGCACTTTTTTTAAAATTTGTGTTTTTAAAAAGTCCTTGCAATCTATTATTTAATGAATGTGCAGGGTCTGTAACGTGCACGGTGACTTGAGATAGAGAGTCGTTTATTTTTTTAATATGCCACTCATAGATATGTGTTGAGTCTTGCACATTAAACTCTTGAGTGAGTTGTGTATGCTCATCTCCCAGTTGTACATCTGTTGTGAGAGCACCTTCTTTCCAGTTTTTTATAGATTGTTCTATAGTGCCTAAAGTGGTTTTGGCTTTAAACTTTGCTGTAAAGTCTCCTGGTTTTATGAACAAGAACCAAGCGCAGAAACCTACTAGCAGTATTGCGACGAGTATGATTATCTTTTTCATAAAACAATAATTAGTTTACAGAAACTGCTGTTTCTACTTTCATATCAAGTTCTGATACTACAAATTTACCTAGATTTTTACCTTGATTAAGACCTACGTCTACTGCAGCGCGGTAGTGTATACCACCATACATACGACTTACAGCTGCCTCTTGAGCCGCAGCTCTAAACGATTTAAAATTACGTATAGGTAGGCCGTAAGCCACCTCTGTATCATCATTAAAAGAGAAGTTATTTCCAAAAATACTAGTAAGACTCTCTGCCGCAGCACCAGACACTACTGAGTGACCGCTTACATACTCTGGAAAAGGTGGCGTTTGTAAAATAGGTTTCCAAGAGTCGTCTATGTGATTATTTATAAGCGTCTCTGGGCGTATTAAATTAGAACGGTACTTCTCGTCCCAACAAGAGATGAAAGCGTCGTACATCGCTATGGTAGTCTTTGTATATGCATATAATGTGTTGGTCACATCAAAGCCGGCTTTTTTTGAAGCTATTTTTGTGATGCCCACCCAGTGACCACCAGGAGTTATCTTTTTTGTAGCAAACATTAAGTGACCTCGTGTAACAGACACATAAGGATTACAATCCCAAAACTGTGCTATGGCAATCTCCTCAGAGGTATCGCCATCTTTTGTGATTTGCTGGCTTATGTCATAAACCTCCTTAAGCTCTTTATAAAAATCTGAGTCTTTTTCTAGTGAAAATGCTGGTGGTGGTACAGGCTTAAATTGGTCTGCAGCATTAATTACAAATGGTCTTATTTTATTCCAGTGTGGCTCTATTCCATCCATATAAGCGGGAGGTGTAGGTTGCCATCTAGAAGGCTCGTCAGAACGCACAGAGAACTTAGGCATTGTGCGAGTTTGTTTGTAATTATCACCATCCATCCACGCTGCAATATGATTAGACACTTGTAGACCATAATCTCTTGACTGTACAAATTCATCTTCATTAAGCTCTTGCCAGTTTGCATAAAGACTATCTCTATAAGTCTCTATATCTTGCTCAGAAAATATAAGGCGTTTACTCATATCCATATGTGCCACTAGCGCTGCAAGCTCATAATTAATAGTTGCGTCATTGTCTGGCGTTGGAATGGCTGTAAAATTTGTGAGCTGGCCAGAAAGTGATGTAAATGACGGGTTGTTTACAGCTAGTATCTCATAGGCTGCAATATTAGGATATGCATAAATTCTACTAGCTACTGGAGGCGAGAAGATATCGTGTATGATTACTTCTGTAACTTTATCGATCGCATTATGAAAGTGATCTGGTGTAATCACAATAGGCTCACTCTTTTTTGAGCAAGAGCTTAAAGTAATTAAAGCGGTAAGTAGGGCTATGAGTGTGTACTGTATTTTCATTATTGTGTAGTTTCAATTGTATATACCTGTGCTGGTTCATTATTAAAAGTAACGAGCAGATAATTTATGTTATTATGCGTTATGATAGATAGCTTACGAACAGACTTTTGAGCAAAATCTACGCCTAGAGTATACCCATCTATTATTTCTTTTTCTGATTTTATAAGAGCACCAGAGAACGAATCTAACCTACCGTGATACGGTTTTGTGCCAAAATAATTTCCACCAGCGAGGGCTTCTTTTTTTCCATCATTAGTAAAGTCAAACACTATAAAATCTAGTAGGGGAGCAACTTGTAATGATGATGGGAAAGGTACAAAGGTAAAAGAACCTTTTTCATTTTTTAAGTATCCAGACTTGAGTGTGGTAACATTTAACTCTTGAGCTTTAGATAAACTCTTGGCACCTATAATCTCTGAGATAGTTTTACCAGCAAAATCATTATTTGTACTGTACTTTTTTTTAAGAGATACAAGCTGGGTTGCAAGTTCAGGAAGGTTTTGAATAGGGTAGTAGTTGCCGTTTCTTGATGTAGCGACCAGAGTTTCGGTCTGACCGTTGTTATCAAAGTCTGCGTGATACATTTTGAGCGGCTCACCTTCTGTAGCCGTAAACTTGCTGTTAGTACCCCAGTTGCCTAGTAGGTAATCCATATCACCATCATTATCTATATCAAAAGGCGCTATGGTTTGCCATAAGCCCGTAAGCTCGCTTGTGATTAATGTCTCTTTAGACAACACGCCATCATTATTTATGTAAAATTGCGGTGCCATCCATTCACCTATTACAATGAGGTCTTTCTGGTTATCACCGTTGAGATCTGTCCACACGGCATCTGTAACCATACCTATAGTACCTAGGTTGTTATTTTTATCTACAGTGTATTTGCCATTGTTATTTTTGAGAAGCACACTTTCTGGTGCTGTGCCAAAATCGCCAGTAATTACTTGATGACCTATAAACAAGTCCATATCACCATCGTTGTCATAGTCGTTTGGCGCTATAACAGAAGTGTTACCTAGTAAATTGAGAGATTGCTTTGAGAGGCTATCATCTAGTTTTAAGATGTAATCATCTAGTGCATTATTAGTTTGTGCAAAGTCTGCACCAGCCGTACCCACTATAATGTTTCCGTCGTGTATGACTGCTGTTTTATCTTCGGTTTTACTGTGTTTTTTTAAGGGTTCTATATACGCTTTCGCGAAAGCGGAATCTCCACCCAAGTATATTTGAGACGACGTAAATTTTGAACTACCAAAATAAATATCATCCACCCCATCATTATTTAGATCACCCACTGCGGTTGCTGGACCGCGATCTGAAAGTTGATAAGGAATTAATTTTTGACGGTTAAAGTCTATATATGCATCTTCCTTGTGTGTGTAATCTATACCTAGATTTCCTGGTGTTTTTGAGAAGAGTTTTTCATTTTTTGGCAATAAACTATGGTAGTCAAAAGGTGTAGAAGCCCGTGGTGACAGCTTTATCAATGAATTAGCAGTTATGTTGCGCTCAGTTTGA
>JAHDEV010000022.1:0-19541 GCA_020628615.1 Dokdonia sp. | reverse complement strand
AGCAATCGGGACTCGTTAATGCGATTTTGAATTTTATCACTAGAGATAAAGTTTATAAAATCTAGATTATTGGGTCGCTTAGGGATACCGTTTGCAATAAATAAATCTTGTACACCATCGTGATCAAAATCTGCAAAGAGAGCGCTCCAACTCCAGTCTGTAGCAGCAATTCCAGAAGATAGTGCTTGCTCTTTAAATTGATACCCCGGTTGATTTACAAAAAGCATATTGCGTGTAAACTGGTAGTGATACCCAAAGCGTTCTGTGCGCAGCTTTTGCGTCTGGATATTATCATCACCTTCAGACGCTTTAAGAGCAACTTCATCATCTGGAAGCATATCTAATGAGATAATATCTGGGAAGCCATCACCATTGAGATCTGAGTTGTCATTACCCATTGAGAATCTTGAGGTATGGGGGAAGTTGTCTTTTAAGCTTTCGCGAAAGCGTACACCTCCTTCATTAATGTAGTAGTAATCATCTTCGTGAAAATCATTACCCACATAGATATCTGGCCATCCATCTTGATTAAAATCTGCCACCGAAATGCCGAGGCCGTAGCCATTTATACCACCATAAATACCCATTTGCTCACTTACGTCTGTAAAATGGTTACCATCGTTTCTGAGAAGTTTGTCACCTGTCTTTTCTGTACGCTTGTTGCGTAGGGATGCTTTGCCAAAAGAGGACTCTGTGTGTATGGCGTGGTTGAGTAAATAAATATCTAGGTCTCCATCAAGGTCATAATCTAGCACTGCGGCTGTTGTCCCGTAATCCTTAAAATCAAGGCCATAGACTTCTGCTTGTTCTGTAAAAGTACCATCACCATTGTTTATAAATAACTCATCGTGACCAGTAAAATCATTTATACCTACCACAGCACGCACATAGATGTCTAGGTATCCATCTGCATTTGCATCAAACATAATAGCACCGGTACTCCAAGAGTTATTTCCTCCGGTTTTAGAGCTAGTTGTAATGTCTGTAAACTTGAGATTACCCTCGTTGAGATACAGTTTGTTTTGCACTTGGTTGCCAGATAGGTAAATGTCTTGTAAGCCGTCATTATTAATGTCACCTACAGCTACGCCACCCCCATTATAAAAGTAGAGATAATCTAGTATGTTAAGCGAGTCACTCTCTGCAAGTGTATTTGCAAAGGTGACTCCAGTACTGTGTCCAGATGGAGTTTTGAAAAGCGGAAAGCTCTCATCTACAGTCTCGCGAGTACACGAGACAATGATAAGCGCCATCCATAAAAGTACTAGTGCACTTCTTTTCATATTAATTATTTAGAGCAAATACACGAGGTTTACTGTCATTAAGTGCGGCTATAAAGTAGGTGTTACCAGCTGCATCTGTAAACGTCTGTAAGTGTTTCATTTCTTCACGCACATAAAATCCGCTTTTAGTATAGGGTTGCCACTCAAAGTTTGCAGAGCCATCACCTAGTAATACACTCCCAAAACTTGCGTCTAGTTGAGAGTACTGTGGTTTGTACTCAAAGTTATTACCACCCATAACAAGATCAAGTAGTCCATCATTGTTTACATCTGTACAGCTTATACCGCACACACAAGATAATTGGACCCCGGCAGGTAGTGCCTTTAGTGTAAAGTTTCCTTTTCCATCATTTATGGCAATAGCAGACTCAGAGGTGTTTACTTTTTTTACTTTAGAGTTTGCCAGCACCTCTGCAGAGAATAACTCATCTATAGATCTTTTTGCATAATCTGAGGCCTTAATATTCTGTTTTTTTAGTGACACAATTTGTCCCATTATCTCCTTTTTCTGGTGTAGCGGGTAATCTTTACCATTTTGAGTTATGGTAGTAATTTGCTCTATCGTGCTATTTGCGTCAAAATCATTTATAAATAACTTCATAGGGGCATCTTTACTAGGTTTGTAATGAATATTAGTCCCTTCATTACCTAGTATTAAATCTAGGTCGCCATCGTTATCTATATCTGCACTTTCAATGCTTTGCCACCATCCGTAAGCATTATCAAGACTTGAGTTGTGTTTTATGAGTTTGCCATTTTCTAGTTTGTAGGCTTTTACGGTATCCCACTCTGCAGTGATCACTAGTTCTTTTATAGTGTCACCATCTATATCTGCCCATACAGCATCTGTAACCATCCCAGCATCATTAAGGACAGCTCCTTGTTGAGGTGTTACATTTGTAAAGTTACCCTTCCCATTGTTTTGTAATAATAAATGCTTTGGGTTAATACCATAGGTGCTTGTTGTATTTCTAGAACCTATAAATAAATCTACATCACCATCTTGGTCATAATCATAAGGAGCAATGACAGAGGCGCTTTGATTTACAGCTGGTAGTAATTGAGCTGGATTAAATGAGCCGTCACCTTTATTTATATATAAACGCGGTCTGTAAAATGGAGCGCCATCTATCTGGTTTCCCCCAGTAGCCACGATTAGGTCTAGGGCCCCATCACCCGTTACATCTACAAGAGAGGCCGCAGTATCTTCAAAAATTGCCGAGTTGTCAAAATTTATAGAAGAAGGTACAAGCTTCCCATCCCCCTTGTGTAAGTACAGGGTAGGCGCTTGGTCTTTTGCTCCACCTATAAAGATATCTTCATTGCCATCTCCATCTACATCACCTACTGCGAGAGCAGGACCTTCTTGTGAGAGTTTCTTTGCAATAAGCCCCTCGTAGTCAAAATCGTTATACTCATTTTCTTTATGTGCTGTGAGGAGTGTATTATCTAATTCTCTAAGTATGGTGTTAGACTCTTTGACAGGATATTTATATACTTCAGAGGCCTCACTAATCTTAGCCGTAAGTGTTTGGTTTACTTTAATGTTTTTGAGTAACTGTGTCTTGTCATTAGGCCATATAATACGCAATGAGTCTATAGTTTTTGAAGCACCTAGACCTATAGTCATTCCATACTCCATTGAAGATTGAAAACCTCTAGATGGAACAAGTTCTTGTAGTATAGACTGATTGTCGTGATATAGACGTACAGTAGTACCCACTGCAAATCTATTTTTATCACTACCCTCAAAGTTTATTTTTATATAATTATGTGACTCATCTACCACAGAGTTGTTTCTGTAAACAAATGCATCCATATTTACATTATTCACCACAATGTCTAGATCACCATCATTATCTAGGTCACCATAAGCAGCACCATTAGACATACTCTCTAGACCTAAGCCCCAGTCTTGTGCCTTGTTTATGAATGTTAAATCCTTCTGGTTTTGATAGGCATAATTAGGTAGTGGCTTTACAGGCATTTTATTAATGATAGAATCTACTGGGTGTGTTTTTCCATTAGCCTTACTACGTATAAGCTCATTTGCAAAGAAGTCTACAAAATCAAGATCTGTGAGGTCGTGGTTAATACCGTTTGTAATGTAAATGTCTCGGTAACCGTCATTGTCCATATCAAAAACAAGCCCAGACCAGCTCCAGTCTGATGCCTCTACACCACTGTAATAAGCAGTTTCCGAAAAAGAACCGTTACCATTATTTATTTGCAGTGTGTTCTGTATAAACTGCTGGTAAAAGTCATCACGCTGTTTGCGTTTATAAATGTTGTAGCCATCAAATTCCATTACAGATTTTACTCGCTCTTCACCGTCTGGAAGCATATCTGTGATAAATATATCTTGCAGCCCATCGTTGTTTATGTCTGAGATATCTATACCCATTGCAGAGAGAGATAGGTGAGAGGTCCACTCTTTAATCTCTTCTGTAAAAGTTCCGTCTTGATTATTAATGTATAAATAATCTCGTTCAAAAAAGTCGTTAGAAATATAGATGTCTGGCCATAAATCTTGATTAACATCTGTCACTACAACGCCTAGTCCAAAACCTATAAGAGAGCCATATATGCCAGACTCCTCACTTACATCTTTAAAAACGCCATTGTCATTACGCATAAGTAAGTCTCCCACACCACGTATATCTTCATTTACATTTGCCCAGTCTTGTGCTCGTTTATCTCGTTGTCCTTTGTTACCTAGACTGTTTACTGGTACATTACTGTTATTCAGGATATATGCATCAAGGTCTCCATCTTTATCATAATCAAAAAAAGTAGCGTGTGTTGTAAATCCAGATGTAGCGAGATTGTACTCTTTTGCGCGCTCAGTAAACGTGAGATCACCATTGTTAATATACAAGTCGTTGTCGTGGCTATTCTCCTTTAAATTTCCTGCATTACTTACATAGATGTCTAGAAGTCCATCTGCATTAACATCTGCCATTGTAACTCCTGTAGACCAAGGTTTGTTACCCTCAATACCAGCGGTTTTAGAAATATCTTCAAATTTAAAATCACCCTTATTGAGGTATAATTTGTTCTTGCCCATATTTGCCGTTAAGTAAATATCTGCAAGTCCATCATTATTAATATCACCTATTGCCACACCTCCTCCATTGTAAAAGTTGCGATACTTAAAAATGTTGAAATCCTTTTGGTTCTTAATACTATTTATGAAGGCTATACCGGTGCTGTCTGAAGACATTTGAGTAAAAAGAGCAGGAGCGGTAGCGTGCTCCTCAGTAATGGTTTCCTTGTCGCAAGAGCTTATGAGCAGAGTAAGTGCTATAGCCGCAAATAGATTATATTTTTTAAAAACATTCATAAGTTTAATCTTCTTTTCTAAGAAATAATGGAGTGTCATTATTTCTACCAACGATGATATATTTTTTTCCAGATATCGTTGTTGTGTCAATGCTTCTGGAAGCACCTAAAATATTGAATTTTGTCTTTTTACCCACGTTAAAAAAGCCATTTTTGTCATTATAAAGAACAATGCCTTTGGAACCATCAAGTCTTCCTAGCTGTGTGCTTATTTCATAATCATTTCCTACTAATACTAGGTCTTTATAACCATCATTATTTAAGTCATCTACAAGTATATCGTGCACAGAAGATACTTGTGCTGGTAGTGGTAGCTGCTTTTCTGTAAACGTGCCATCTCCATTATTTTGAAAATAAACAGAAGCTAGCTGGGTAACCTGTTTTACTGTAGCCGTTGCAAGCTTGTTGCTGGGTAGTAAATCTTTAAATTCCGCTTTCGCGAAAGCGCTATAAGAAAGATATTTTTTGTTGAGTTGTGGTAGTTGTTTTGTAAGCTCATCTTTTGTTGCAATGGTAGTTTCCTCACCTTTGTAGAAATAGGTTACTATAGGGTCAAGTTTACCATTATCATCAAAATCTTGGATGTATAACTGCACAGGCTCTGTCGCCGAAGCTTTGAGGCGTGTGTTGAGGCCCCAGTTGCCAGCTATGATATCGAGATCGCCGTCATTGTCAAAGTCTGCTACTCTTAAGGAATTAAACCATCCTGAAGCCCTTTCTAAGCCATTGTTGTCTTGCTTTATAAGCTTTTTACCATCATTGAGCAAAATTGTGGGAGCTATCCAGTGACCTACAACCACTGCGTCTGGATAACCATTATCATCAATATCTTGCCACTGTATGTCACGCACATTTCCGATGTCTTTAAAATCTGGGCTATAACTTTCTGTAATATTACTGAAGTTACCTGAACCATCATTACTAAAAAGATACTGCTGCGGAGTGGTGCCAAACTCTTGAGGAATAACGTCGCTGGTTATAGAGATGTCTAAGTCGCCGTCTTGATCTAGATCTAAAGCACGAACAGTAGATGCGTTAATAAAAATGTTATCAAAAGCGTTTTCAACCTGTTTTAGCCCTTCTTGAGTGTTGATATAAAGCCTAGGTTGTAACGCGTTACCTGTTTGTATTTCATTACCACCACTTACAATGATAAGATCGTTTAAGTGGTCACCGTTTGCGTTAAATATGATTGCATCTATATCTTCTGCAATGGCGTGCTTGTCATTGCTAGGAAGTTCTTGTTTCATAAAACTTCCTGAAGTGGTTTGCAGTTGTAATGAAGTGGCTTGAGATTTTGCACCAAGGGTTACAAAATCTTGTAGGTCGTCATTGTTTATATCACCACCAGATATCGCTTTACTGAGGTTTGTAGAAGAATATGGGATTAATGGATTACGACTAAACTCTACAGTAGGATTTTCTTTATGTTTAAAGGAAAGCAGCGTGTCATTTACATACTGTCTCGTTTTTACTTTTGCTATTAATCCCTTGTAATAATCGCCACTAGCGTTAGTGTAGTTTACGGTTATCTTTTGATTTACTAATATTGTTTCTTGTTTTTCAGTTTTACCATCAGGCCATATGACACGTAAAGAGTCTATAGTTTTAGAACTATCTAGGCCAATTAAAATTTCTGGGACGACAGATGATAGAAATCCTCTTGTTGTATAGTTTTCAAAGTATTGAGAATTGCCGTCTGTATAGACTTGTATTTTTGCACCTATCCCTTGTATGTTATTGCTAGGCCCTGCAAAATCTACTTTAAGATAATTTGCTTTTGTGATTGTTTTGTTGGTTGTATTTTCGAGTATAAAAGCCTTTTCATTTACATTATTTACGATGAGGTCAAGATCGCCATCATTATCTAGATCTGCATAGGTACTTCCATTACTGAATGATGTTTTACTTTTTACCCACTCTGTAGAGGTGTTTTTAAAAGTGCCGTTTCCATTGTTTTTAAAAAAATAGTTCACCGTTTTTTTGCTAGGCATTTCTTCTATAAAGGGAAGTTCACCATCTGTCATATTTTTACCTAGACGCTTTTGTATATTTTCATTTGATATGAAATTAATAAAGTCCATATCATTTGTTGCACCTAGAATCCCATTTGTAATATAAAGGTCTTTGTGCCCATCATTGTTAAAGTCTGCAAGTAGAGGAGACCAGCTCCACTCAGAACTTGCAACATTGCTTAAAAAAGCACTTTCTGTAAAAGAGGAAGAACCTTGGTTAATATGCAAGGTGTTCTGCATAAATTGTGGTGTATAACCTTGTTTCAGATTATTTGAGAATATGGGGTAATTATATTCAGCGCCAGAAGTTTTTAGGGTATAAGGATCTTCAGGGAGCATATCTACAGATATGATGTCAGGTAGACCGTCGTTATTTACATCTGCTATGTCATTTCCCATAGAAAAATGTGAGGTGTGGCCTAGTGCTCCATTTTTGTTATTAATTTCATTAAAGGTTCCGTCTTGGTTATTTATGTATAGATAATCATCTTCAAAGAAGTCATTACCTATATATATATCTGGATATCCATCATTGTTAAGATCACTTATGTTTATCCCGAGACCGTAACCTATTTTTGATGAATATATGTTCGCTTTCGCGGAAGCGTCATAAAAAACACCATCTCTATTTTCTAGTAATTTATCACCGTTTATGGTATCTCTAGTTGTGCGCTGACTACCTCTTCCGAAATATGCGTTAGGGTAGAGTGAGTGTGATAGTATATATGCATCAAGGTCACCATCTAGGTCGTAATCAAAAAAAGCTGTTTGTGTGTTGAGACCTTCTATATTTAATTGATAGGTTGACGCTTCTTCTTTAAATGTTGGTATGCCATCTGTAAGGCCTTGATTAATGTAAAGTAAATTTGACCCTTTAAGATGTAAGTGTCCTGAGACTTTAGACACGTATATGTCTAGATGTCCATCATTATTTATATCTACTGTGGTAACTCCTGTTGTCCATCCGGTTTTATTATCTATGCCAGCTGCAGTGGTTATGTTTTTAAATTGTAAGTCTCCTAGGTTGAGATATAGATGGTCTTGATTAAGATTTGAAGCGAAATATATATCTACAAGACCATCATTATTAAAGTCGCCTGTAGCAACGCCAGCACCATTATAGTAATAGAGGTAATTAAGTATGTTAAGCTCTGAAGATTTTGTGAGCTTATTTGTAAAGGTTACACCTGTATCTTTTTTATGTATAAAGCGGTAATTTTTCTCTGGCTGTGAGCACGAGAAAAGAAACATTAATAGTAAGAGTAGGGGTAATGAAGTTTTCACTTAAACAAATGAATTTTGAGAATGTAATATATAAAAAGAGGGTTAGAAAACTCTAACCCTCTTTTAAGCTAATTATTATACCAAGTTTAGTAGCCTGGATTTTGGGTAAGGTTAGGGTTTAGTATTACCTGACTTGCTGGAATAGGGAAGAGGTTTTTAGTCTCATCTCCTACAGCTCCTGGAGCTTTAAGTTCCCAGTCTGCAGTAAATTGTCCAAAACGTATTAAGTCATTACGTCTCCATAGTTCTGCATATAGCTCACGTCCTCTTTCATCTATAAGCTCTTGTGCTCCTACAGATCCTAATGGAGTTGCTCCTCTAAGTAAACGAAGCTCATTAACTAGAGGCGTTGCGTCTCCACCAGAACGGAAGATTGCTTCTGCTTTCATAAGGTGAGCATCTGCATATCTAAAGAAGATTTCGTGTGCGTTAAATGATCCGTAACGAGCAGCATACTTTTGTACACGTATACCTGTAGTCTCATCATTGTTAATAAGACTTACGTTACCGTCTCCATCTCTAAAATCTCTTTTAAAAGTTAATGGAGCACCTGCTCTATCCTGCAATGGAGTTCCATCTGCAGCATATTGTTGACCTATTAAGAATCCAACACCTATGTGTGTTGCATCTGCAATGCCATCACCATTGTTATCTGTACATCCATCACAGTCTGCGATAGGCATCCCTGATGTAGGAACTACACCACGACGCTCTTCTTGACCACTACCTTCTACGTTAATCTCTGAATCTCCTTCAAAAAGGTCATAGTAAGATGATAATGTGGCAAAACCGTTCCATCCACCACCGGTGTTGTCACGCTCACTAGTTTGTGCATAGTGAAGTCCATTCCAAATTCTGTTTCCTACACCAGCTCCTAAGAACCAGATAGTCTCATTATCACCAGAATCACGGAAGATATCAAAATAACCTTCTTGTAAGTCATACCCTTCTCCGTTAATCTGATCTACAAGTGATACCACTTGGTTCATATCGGCAGTATCAGGAGTTGTACTTAAGTAAATGTGTTTGTTAAGTAACACCTTTGCTAGTAAGTATCTTGCCGCTGCTTTGTTAGGTCTATTGTTATTTGTCATAGGCGCTCCAGCAGGAAGTTGGTCTATAGCCGCAGTTAAGTCAGATACAATCTGATCTACAGCTTCTGCACCCCTAAGTACGATAGGATCTTCAAATAATGAAAGTTCTGGATCACGTACAGGTACTTGTCCCCAGTTATCAAGAACAACCCACATACCTAATGCTCTTAAAAAATGAGCATTTGCACGATCTTCTGCAGTTGCATTTACTGACAGTTCAGAAAGAACTTGTGCTGCTTGAAAGTGTGTTGTGTTCCACTGTAAGAAAGCAGTTTGGATAAATTGGTGACTTGTTAACCAGTTGTGCTGGTGTAACTGTCTCCAGATTCCGTTATCTCCCCAGTCAGATCCTCTAGTAGGTATAAGAGCAGCATCTGTAGTCACTTCTTGAAGTGCAAAGATGTTTGCTTGATCACCTATTTGACCATTAAGAGAGTTGAACATATTATCTATAAAAGATGAAGGGTCCAGTACTCCGTTAAAAGTTTCTCCAGTAATTACCGAGTCGGTGCTTTCGATTTCTAGATCAGTACACGACGTCACCATCGCTCCGATCATAAATGCTCCTGCTATGAAGCGGGTTGCATTTAGTTTAAAGTTTCGTTTCATAATTTTTCTTTTTTTTTATTAAAATCTAGCATTTACACCAAGTGTAAAAGTACGAGCTCTTGGGTATGGGGCATAGTCAATACCTGCTGTTGGTATCGCAGAAGCGTTAAGTGATCCTGTATCAGAACTGATTTCTGGATCAAGACCGCTGTAACCTGTGATTAAGAATAAGTTTTGACCTGTAAGTGATAAACGTAAAGAGTCAAACATACCTTCTCCACTTAACGGCCAGTTGTAACCTAAAGAAGCAGATTGTAATCTTACAAAATCTCCTTTCTCAAGAAAACGTGTAGAAACTGCTACAGAAGAGTTAGGGTTTTCTGAACTATTTGCAGCTGCTTGAGTTACGTTTTTACCAATAATTAAAGCAGACTTAGTAAAGAATGCATTGTCTGTTGCGTTATATACTGAGAATCCAAACTGACCATTAAAATATGTACTAAGGTCAAAGTTCTTGTAACGAGCGCTTAGTGATAAACCAGAAGTAACCTTAGGTACTGCATTTTCTCCTACAAAGAATTTATCTGAATCTGGATCTCCTACACCATCACCATTTACGTCTAAATATGTAGGCTCTCCATTTGCGTCAAATCCTGTAAACTCAGCCATATAGAATGAGAATAAAGGTTGTCCCGCTTCAAGCTGTTGAGCAAATGCTCCTGTAAGACCATTACCACGTATAGCTCCAGTTTGGATCACACGTCTTGTATCTTGAACTTCGTTTTTGTTGTAAGCAACATTAAAAGCTGCATTGAAACCAAAATCATCCGTATCGATAAAGTCATAGTTAAGTGCAAGTTCAATACCTTGGTTAACTACCGTACCATCATCTAAGTTACCAAATGCTGTTTGAACGTTTGCAGGTGCAGCAGTCTCAGCAAGTAATAAAAGATCATTTGTTTCTTTACGGTATAAGTTGAAAGAACCATTAAAACGATCGTCATTAAATCCAAAATCAATACCTACGTTAAAGTCTGTAGTTTCTTCCCATTTTAAACCAGGGTTAACATCACCTACAGGAGAAGTTCCTGGTATGTTATCTCCACCACCTATAACGTTAAGATCGTTATCGATTCCTGTGAAGTTTGCTTGAGTTCTAGTTGTAAACTGACCGTATCCTAGTCCTTCTTGAGAACCTACGATACCAGCTCCAATACGAAGTTTAAGAGTTGATATGTTATCACCTATAAAATCTTCTTCATCAAGCTTCCAAGCAAATGCTCCAGAAGGGAAGTACCCGTAACGCTCATCTTCACCAAAAGTAGAAGAACCATCTGCTCTAAAAGTTCCTGTAAATAAGAATTTCTCATTTATAGTAACATTTGCTCTTGCAAAGAAAGATTGTAACTCATCTGCATTGTCATATCGACCAGCGATGTAAGCTGGTATTATTTGTGCAAATCCAGCAGGAAGTGTAAGGCCCGTTTGTACCTCAGGTAGAAGTGTAGTTAAGAAACTACCGTCGTTACCATATCCAAATACTTGAGCATTACCAGGAACAACATTGTTTAAGATGTTGTACTGGTCAATAAGTTGACCTCTCATATCTGCAAGGTTGGTAGTATTAAAACCAGCTCCGTTTGAGAATATACCATCTCTCTGAAATTCTTGATAAGAGAACCCTCCTAAAATGTCAATATCTACATTACCTAAATCTTTCTTGTAGTTAAGTGTTGCTTCAAGAAGTTTGTTTTCATTATTGTTTATGTTATAATCTCCTCGTCCTATACCAGTAATTCCCTGAGTGTTTAGAATAGAAGAAGCAACAACTCCAGTTGTATTTGCCTCAGTTCTATCATAACCTACAGTTACCTTAGCGCTTAACTCCTCTGTCACGTCATAATCAAGAGATAAGTTTGCAAGTATACGGTCACTCTCAGAAAGTCCTTGGAAGCTATTTAAGTAGTTTAATGGGCTAAAAATACCAGGCGTTTGCTCAAAAAATTCGTCATTAGTAGGGTAAGTAGGGTTAGCAGATATAGAAGCACCTATAAGGTCTCCTCTTGATCCTGCTCCACCATTTAAAGGTGCAGTCTCTCTGTTAATACGAGAGATACTACCAGTACCTGTTACTGTAAGCTTATCATCAAAAAACTTTTGAGAAAAGTTAAGTCTTCCAGATATTCTTTCTATTGAAGAGTTTTCTACTACACCGTTGTTGTTTCCATATCCAAAAGAAGCACGTACATTACCTCCATTGTAGCTCTTAGAATAACTTAGGTCAGTCTGTCTTGAGAAAGAGTTACGTAAGTAAACATCTTGCCAGTCTGTATCTGCATTACCTATAAGTTGGTCGCTTGCTCCTGGTATGTTACCTATTGCATCAAGAAATTCAGCTCTGTTTAATAAGTCATATCGCTGTGCTGCTTTAGAAGAACTCACAGATGAGTTAAGTTCCCAAACACCTTTAGAAGCTCCTCTTCCACCTTTAGTCTGTACGATAATAACCCCGTTTGCACCACGTGAACCATAAATGGCAGTTGCAGACGCATCTTTTAATATCGAGATGCTCTCAATATCATTAGGGTTAATAAAGCTTAATGGGTTACCACCACTAGCTTGAGCAATACCTCCCGTGTTTACACCAGGAGCACCACCCCCAGCAAGAGGAACGCCATCTACTACAAATAATGGATTGTTTCCAGAACGTATAGAGTTGTTACCACGTATACGTATAGCAACACCACCTCCAGGTTCTCCAGAAGATTCTGAAATTTGAACCCCAGCAGTTTTACCTTGTATAAGTTGTTCTGGTGTTTGTATCACACCTTGGTTAAAGTCTTCGGCACCTACATTATCTACAGAACCTGTAGCATCTTTAATAGTAGTAGAACCGTACCCTATAAGTACAACCTCATCTAGTGCGTTGTCTGATGCTAAAGAAACATTTACTACGCTTCTACCACCTACAGCTACCTCTTGTGTAGCAAATCCCACGTAGCTAAATACTAGGGTAGCATCACTAGGAACATTGTTAAGACTGTAGTTACCGTCAAAATCGGTTGTAACACCATTTGAGGTTCCTTTTACAATTACGTTTGCTCCCGGTAATGGGCCATTTTCTTCAGTAACAGTACCTGTTACAGTTTGGGCTTGGGCAATCCCTACAAAGAGAATTGCAACAAACAAGAGCATACTTTTAAGTATTACTTTCTTCATAAGAATCTTGTTTAAAAATTAGTTTGCTTAGTTTTTTTATGAGTAATCACCTCATTTTAAAAGCTAAAAATATGTAAATTTTATGTTAAGACCATATACTTTGCCCGTTAAAGTTACGAAAACGATTTCGTGTGAACAAACCGTCATTTGTAGGAATTCGGTAAAAAATGATGGTTGAAATTAGGGTTTTCATATAATTTTAGGTGTGTAATTTTCAAATGCGGAATGATATTTTGTAAATCTTGCGTTTTACTATTCTTTTCGTGATGTTTTCGTAACAAAAAGAACTGTTAATTTATTTATGTTTTGCCCCGCAGGTAATGGTTGGTTTATTCTTTCTTTTTAATGATTATTTAATTTTAAAATACACGCTTTCGCGAAAGCGTAATGATGACCCATATAAAATTTGAAAGTGATTACGAGTGTGAATTAAATGTTTTTGCATCTTAATAGCTGGAACTATAATTCTAATGAGACCTTACAGATTTAGCTCTTTAAGCTTTTTAATACACTTATCTTTGTGACTCGTATTATTCCAGATGTTAAGATGACTAAATTTGATATACTCATAGTGGGAGGTGGGGCTGCCGGTTTTTTTACAGCTATTAATCTCGCCGAAAAAAATCCACAACTTAAGATTGCTATACTTGAGCGAGGAAAAGATGTACTTACTAAAGTGAAAATCTCTGGAGGTGGGCGTTGTAATGTCACACACGCAGAGTTTATACCTAAGGAGCTATCAAAAAGGTATCCTCGAGGTGAGAAAGAGTTACTAGGGCCATTTCATACTTTTATGACGGGAGATACTATAGCCTGGTTTGAAGAACGAGGTGTAGAACTCAAGATAGAAGAAGATGGGAGAATGTTTCCCGTAACAGATTCTTCGGCCACTATTGTAGATTGTTTTATCTCTCTGGCAAAAAAGCATCACATTAAAGTGCTTACTAACCACGCAGTGCAAGATGTAGGTTTTGATGACGCTTTCGCGAAAGCGCAAACCATCACCACATTTTTTGTAAAAACCAGTAAGGGTGTGTTTACTTGCGATAAGCTAGTGATGACCACAGGTAGTAACCCTAAAATGTGGAAACTCCTCGAAAAACTAGGTCACACTATTACTAACGCTGTACCGTCACTATTTACTTTTAATATAAAAGATAAACGTATTGAGGGGCTAATGGGTGTTGCAAAAGATGTCACTATAAAAGTACTTGGCACAAAACAAAAGTCTGAAGGGCCATTACTTATTACACACTGGGGAATGAGTGGCCCGGCTATATTAAAGCTGTCTGCCTGGGGGGCGAGAGATCTTGCTGCTATAAATTATAAATTTGACATACAGGTAAACTGGCTACAGCATTACTCGCAAGAAGAGGCGCTAGAGATGCTTATGGAGCTCAAAATCGCTCACGCAAAGCAGTCGCCTCATACCTACGCACAGTTAGACTTGCCTAAGCGCCTATGGCAAAGTTTACTTATTGCAGCTGGTGTACAGCCCGTCATAAAGTGGGCAGAGCTTACAAAAACCCAACTTCAATCTCTTAGTAGAGAACTTACTCAATCCAGATATGAGGTAGATGGTAAGAGCACCTTTAAGGACGAGTTTGTGACAGCTGGAGGTGTAAATCTTAAAGAAGTAAACTTTAAAACTTTTGAGAGTAAAAAAGTAAATCATCTTTATCTCGCTGGAGAGGTACTCAATATAGATGCAATCACAGGTGGGTTTAATTTTCAAAATGCGTGGACGGGAGGCTATCTCATTGCTCAGGCTATAGATTCTTAAGAGTAGATTTATGGGTGTGTATATATGTTTACTGCGAGGTATTAATGTAGGAGGTCATAAAAAAATCAAGATGGCAGACCTCAAAACTTACGATATAATGACGTGGTGACTTACATACAGAGTGGAAATATAATATTTAAATCTCCCGAGAAAAGTATAGATGAGATAACAGCTGTTATCAAGAAAGCTATTGCTGGCGCATACGGTTTTGAGGTTCCAGTGTTTGTGCTCACTCGTAAAATGCTCACTCAGGTTTATGAGAGTTATGCGCTCTCACCAGAACATCTAGCGTCAAGTTACTTTACATTATTACATACCGTGCCTAGCACAGAAGATAGAGCACTTGTGAATAATCTAGAGTTACCTAATGAGCATATTGTGGCTACAGAAAATTGTGTTTACATATATCCAGAGAAAGGATACGGAAAAGCAAAGGCGACAAACACTTTTTTTGAAAAGAAATTAAACGTGGTTGCCACAACCCGCAATTATAAAACCATCGTAAAATTGCTAGAGCTTTCTAGTTAAGGCGCCAGATTTCAAAATTAAGAGCTGTTGCAAAAGCCAGCCATAATAGGTAAGGAATAAGTAATGCTGCGCTCCACCGGTTTACTACTTTAAACCATTTTATAGTAAATATCACTAAGATAAACAGTCCGCAAATTGCTAGTAAGGCAAGAAACGGTTCCTGCCACCCAAAAAATATAATACTCCACATTCCATTAAGAATGAGTTGAAATCCAAAATGATAAAGGGCCGTTTTTACCCATTTGTGGTAAAAACCTCTATTCCATACTATACCGGCGGCAATACCCATAAGAATATATAACGTGATCCACACGGGAGCAAATACCCAGTTAGGAGGGCTCCAGCTAGGCTTCATAAGGCCTACATACCAGTTATCTATACTAGATTGAGTAGCTAGAGAACCTATGGTGCCTACAAGTAGGCAAATAATAATGCTTAGCACAATGCGCACTAGTAAATCTTTGTTCATAAGGAAAGGATTGGACTTAAAGGTAGTAAATATTCTTAGAGGTGTCTAAGCGTTGATATTGCTATCTTTGCTCATATATCTATAACCACCCTATGACCGAAAGCGATTTTATACCCTCAGAAAATTATAAAGTACTTACGCAAGGATCTGTAACTTACCAGTCTCCTAGTAATATAGCCCTTGTAAAATACTGGGGTAAACACGGTGAGCAATTACCACAAAATCCTAGTATAAGTTTTACGCTTTCTAACTGTCACACTACGACCACACTTTCTTATAAAAAAGCTGCTAGTGCTACAGGCGATATTGAGTTTGATGTACTGCTGGACGGCAAGTCTGAGCCAGATTTTAAACCTAAAATCGCAAAGTTTTTTGAGCGCATAGAGAAGTATATACCTTTTGTTAAGGAGTACTCGTATGTGATAGATACGGCAAACTCTTTCCCGCATAGCTCAGGTATTGCAAGTTCTGCTTCTGGTATGAGTGCGCTGGCTTTATGCCTTATGGAGATCGAGCGACAGAGCAATCCAGATATGACACCTTCTTATTTTTTACAAAAGGCTAGCTTTCTTGCAAGACTTGGTTCTGGTAGCGCGTGTAGAAGTCTAGATGGTCCTCTAGTGGTATGGGGTAACCATAAAGAGATATCTAATAGTAGCGATATTTTTGGAACGAGTTATAATGGCAATGTACACGATAATTTTAAAAATTATCAAGACACCATCTTACTTGTAGATAAAGGAGAGAAACAAGTAAGTAGTACAGTAGGTCACGGTCTTATGCACGGTCACGCTTTCGCGAAAGCGAGATTCTCACAGGCTCACGATAACTTATCTGAGCTTATGCGTGTTTTTGAGACAGGTGATGTAGATGCTTTTATAAAACTAGTAGAAAGTGAAGCACTCACGCTACACGCAATGATGATGACCAGTCATCCTTATTTTATATTGATGAAGCCTAAAACGCTCGAGATTATAAATGAAATATGGGATTATAGACAACAAACGGGCTCAAAGGTGTGTTTTACACTAGACGCTGGCGCAAATGTACACGTGCTTTATCCCGAAAATGAGAAGCATAGTGTGCAAGGTTTTATAGCTACTAAACTTTCAAAATTTTGCCAAAACGGCCACTATATCAATGACTTTGTGGGTAATGGAGCAAAAAAATTGTAAATTTGTAACTGGTATTAAGAGCACCCCATATGAAAGGCCCGTTATTTTATTCTAAGATTTTACTTTTTGGCGAGTACGGAATTATAAAAGATTCAAAAGGACTTGCAATTCCTTATAACTTCTATAACGGAGCGTTAAAGATAGAGGAAAACCCTTCACAAGAGGCAAAGGACTCAAATGAGAAGCTTGCAAAGTTTGTTACTTATCTTAATGATTTACAAACAGAGCAGCCTGAGTTAGTCTCTTTTGATATCGATAAAATGAATCAAGATGTAGCTGCGGGTATGTACTTTGATTCAAGCATTCCACAAGGGTATGGTGTGGGAAGTAGCGGTGCACTAGTTGCAGCTATTTATGATAAATATGCCGTAGATAAAATTACCGTTTTAGAAAATCTTACAAGAGAGAAGTTGCTCACACTAAAAACAATTTTTGGTGGGATGGAATCATTTTTTCACGGTAAATCTTCTGGGCTAGATCCTCTTAATAGTTATTTAAGTCTTCCTATACTTATTAATAGTAAAGATAGCATTGAAGCTGCCGGTATTCCTTCTCAAGCAGAAAAGGGTACGGGAGCCGTATTCCTTCTAGATAGTGGTATTGTAGGTGAAACTGCACCTATGGTAAATATCTTTATGGAAAATATGAAGCAAGACGGTTTTAGGTCTATGCTTAAAGATCAGTTTGTAAAGCATACAGATGCCTGTATAGATGACTTCTTAAAAGGAGATGTAAAATCACTTTTTGGGAATGTAAAGCAGCTTTCTAAAGTAGTTTTAAGTAACTTCAAACCAATGATTCCTGCAAAGTTTCACGACTTATGGAAACAAGGTATTGAGTCTAATGATTACTATCTTAAACTTTGCGGTTCTGGAGGTGGAGGTTATATGCTAGGCTTTACAGAAGATCTTGAAAAGGCACAAGCGGCTCTTAAAGATCACAAGCTAGAAGTGGTTTACACGTTCTAATTAATTTTCATACATTTTTATTAAACGAGATAGCTTATGCTTTCGCGAAAAAACAAACGTTTTATCCTTAAGTTAGTAAGTCTATTCTCTGTAGTGCGAGGTTACAATATTCTTATTATTGTACTTGCTCAGTATCTTACATCTATATTTATACTTGCGCCAGATAAGAGGCTTAGTGAGATATTATTTGATCCTAATCTTTTCTTTTTAGTCCTTTCAGGTGTTTTTACAATAGCCTCTGGGTATATTATAAATAGCTTTTACGACTCAGAAAAAGACCTTATAAATAGACCTAAAAAAACAATGCTAGATCGCCTTGTGAGTCAAAACACAAAGCTGTCTATTTACTTCACTCTTAATTTTCTTGCAGTTATAGCAGCTAGTTATGTCTCTTTTAAGGCTGTTGTTTTTTATGCGCTTTATATTTTTGGTATTTGGATATACTCGCATAAGCTCAAAAAGATTCCCTTTCTTGGAAATCTCGTAGCAGCAACACTTGCAATCACACCCTTTTTTGCTGTGTTTATCTATTATGGAAATCTGGCTCCAGTGATATTTGTACACGGGTCCTTTTTGTTTTTAGTAATAGCTATGCGAGAGATGGTAAAAGACTTAGAGAATCTTAAGGGAGATTTTGCGCAAAGATATCGCACTATACCTGTAATGTATGGGGCTACTACTTCAAAGTGGCTACTGTCCTTGCTAGCTGGTCTTACAGTTATACCTGTGTTCTTTCTTATAAACCATTTTAAGCTGGGTTATATGACGTATTACTTCTACGGGAGTGCACTCTTATTATTTGTCTTTCTTGTCATATTATGGCAATCTAAGGCGAGACCTCATTATGTATTATTACATAATATTCTCAAGTTTATAATAGTTGCTGGGGTTTTTTGCATCATTCTGCTAGACGCAAGCGTAGTACTTAACCGTATATTTTAGAGCTATTTGTTGTAAAAAAGTATAGGTAATAAAAAAGCCCGCCGTTGGCGAGCTTTTTTGTAATCGTAAAAAAGTATCTATCTTAATTATGACAGTACACTTACTTGTGCAGCAGTCAATCCTTTTCTTCCTTCTTCTTCTACGTACTCAACTTTGTCTCCTTCGTTGATAGTTTCCCCGTTAAGACCTGTAACGTGTACAAAAATGTCTTTACCGGTGTCGTCATTAGTTATAAAACCATAACCTTTTGACTCATTGAAAAATTTTACTGTTCCTTCCATTATAAAATATGTAATTAATAAAGTGCAAACTTACACTTTTATTTGTTAACCAATACTCGTGCCAAGATTATATTAATGTAAACTCTTTAAATTCAGTGCTTTTTATCCTTGGAGTTGTTAAATTCTTTCATTCTCTTAAAGGCGTCATCTGTAAGCATATAGTCGGCAACTTTGCGATCTTTCCATCTATGGTAGATAAATGTAGGCATCAAGATAAAGAATCCTCCAGCGATAGATAGTCCTATAAACTTATGACCTAGAGCTTCATCTATGTTTGCTTTACAGTAAAACCCATAAGCAAGCATACCTGCAAGAATAAAGAATAATACGATGATAAAAATACGCCTCACTTTATCCATCTAGTCAAAAAATGTAATGGTTATAAAGAAAGCAATAATAGCTAGTATTAATATACTTACCATAGTGATAGCTATCGTTTTAAGAACAGTCTTAAAGACTTTGCTATTGCTTTGTGATTCTTCGGTTTCCAAAATTATATAGGCTTAGTTGTTAAGCTTCAAATTCAATTCTTGCAGTTGCTCATTGTCAAGTGGAGCAGGAGCGTCTATCATTACATCACGACCGCTATTGTTTTTTGGGAAAGCAATA
>JAHDEV010000185.1 GCA_020628615.1 Dokdonia sp. | reverse complement strand
AAAACAAATAAGAAAAAATGAATAAAACACTCATAGATAGAATAGGTAATACACCACTTGTAAAGTCTACTACCCTTAATACAAACCCAAACGTAGATCTATACTTTAAACTTGAGGGAAATAACCCTGGAGGGAGTGTAAAAGATCGTGCTGCTCTTAATATGATTAAGACTGCACTAGATGCTGGCGAGATTGATAAAACGTCAAAACTCATTGAGGCTACAAGTGGCAATACGGGTATTGCACTAGCTATGATTGCAGCCATTTATGGTCTAGATATAGAGCTTGTAATGCCAGAAAAAGCTACCAAAGAGCGTGTGCAAACGATGCGTGCTTATGGTGCAAAAGTAACGCTACATCCAGACGGTATAGAAGGCGCTCGAGATTATGCGATAGATAAAGTAAAAAATGAAAACTATTACAGCTTTAACCAGTTTTCTAATGATAATAACTGGAAAGCACACTACAAGTCTACAGGTCCAGAAATATGGAGAGATACAGATGGAGAAGTAACTCACTTTGTATCATCTATGGGAACAACCGGTACCATTATGGGTACCTCAACCTACCTCAAAGAGCAAAACAAAAGCGTTGAGATAGTGGGCGTACAACCCACAGATGGTTCTAGAATACCCGGTATACGTAAATGGCCAGAGGCTTATCTCCCAGCTATATTTGACGCTTCAAAGGTAGATCGTGTTCTTGAAGTAAGTACAGAAGAGGCAATTGCAATGGCTAGACGTCTCGCAAAAGAAGAAGGTATTCTTGCGGGTATGAGCAGCGGTGGTGCTACAGCAGCAGCACTTAAACTGGCAAGCACGCTTGAGAGTGGTATTATTGTAAGTATTATATGTGATCGTGGTGATAGATACCTATCATCTGAGCTTTTTGAATAGATAGCCGCAATTATAGATTGTATTCTTTGTAATTACGCTTTCGCGAAAGCGTACTACTCCCCTATTGTTGTCCTTTTTTAAAACCGTAGGTGTTTTGACTCACAAAGTCTTTTGGAAAAACCTCATCTCCGGGAAAACCTAGCTCTATGGTACCGCTATCTTCAGGTATATAATCTGTCTTAAAAATATAGTCCCATACACTTAGCGATATCCCAAAGTTTACTCCATAAGTTCCTTCGGGAATGGTATATGCGTGATGATACAAGTGCATTACGGGGTTATTAAAAATATACTTTAAAGGACCCCAAGTAATTTTTGTGTTAGAATGGTTTATGTGACCTATTGCTATTGCTATAAAATGCACAATATATGCCTGTGCCGGCTCAAACCCAAAAAGTATCATTACCGCAAAGGTCTTAAGTGGTTTATAGAGAATATTCTCCATCCAGTGATAGCGCAGGTGTGCTGCAAATCCCATTTCTTTTACACTATGATGCACCTTGTGGTACTTCCATAAAAAGGGATATTTATGCAATAAGGTATGTGTAAACCATTGTACAAAATCTAGTACAACAAAAAAGACAAGCAACTGGCTCCACATAGGCCAAGAAGATGGATCAAAAAGCGCTAGAGAGTCTTCACTTATCCCTATATCTTCAAAACCTAGTTGTAGTATTTTATAAAACCCACTTATGGCTATAGAAAACAAAAAGAAATTAAAAAACATATAAAAACCATCTAGCCAGAAGTCTTTTCTAAAAATAGATTGCTCCTTCCTCCAAGGAAAAAAAATCTCTAAAGCCCAAACAAGTAGCGATAATATAATGAGCCCCCAGAAGTAATTTGTATACCAAGGAACTTCAAAAATGATAGATTTCCAGGTCCAGTCTACCGTACCTAGAATTGCATCTTTAAAACCTATCAAATATTTTTCCATATGTTCTTAACTAGAGTGCTAGATTTATACATATAAGTAGACGTAATTTACTAGTAATCTTACAAACTTTACTACCTTTTAAAGCGCTCAGCTACATTTTGTAAAATTAATGAATTCTATATCTTTCTTACTGTAACTTTTGTTACTTAAAGGACATTAGAATTAGGTTAACTTTACAATACTAAAAACACAGTAGTAATGTAATGCTTCATAAAAACTGAAGTTTCCATCATCTTAATTGCAATTTACAAACTGACTTATTTATATATAAATGATTCAAGAACTCAAGCAAAATTACGGTCACCTTTTTGAAGACGACTTAATAAATGAAATTGCACAAGTAGGGACTTATAAAGAAGTTCCTGCTGGCTTTAAACTTATGGAGATAGGCTCTTACATAAAAGGTATGCCACTACTTATCTCTGGAGCCATAAAAATTTTACGTGATGATAAAGAAGGGGATGAACTCCTACTCTACTACCTAGAAAAAGGTGATACCTGCTCTATGACTATGAGTTGCTGCTTAGGGCAAACAAAGAGCGAGATTAGAGCCATCGCAGAGACTGACACCGTTCTTATAATGGTACCTATTCAAAAAATGGAGATGTGGACTTCAAAATATAAATCTTGGAGAAATTTTGTTTTTGAAAGCTATCACACCCGTCTCAATGAGATGCTCCACACTATAGATAGTATTGCTTTTAATAATATGGACCAGCGGCTTCTAGAATACCTCAAAAATAAATCTAGAATTAATGAAGATAACAGCATACGCAACACACACCAAGAGATTGCAGGTGAGCTACACAGCTCGAGAGTAGTTATATCCAGGCTCCTCAAGAAATTAGAAAAATTAGGTAAAATAGAATTACATAGAAATTATATAGAAATCATAGATTTAGACTAGCTATGTAACCTTTGTTACTGCCAGTAGTTTTATATCAGAATACATTTGCTGTAAAACACAAAGTTTCATTATGGAAGTTTTAGAAGTATTAGGATATATAAGTGCACTCATTATAGGCATTTCTTTAGGTCTTATAGGCGGTGGCGGTTCTATACTTGCCGTGCCGGTGCTTGCCTACTTATTTTCTGTAAACGAAAAAGTAGCAACTGCATACTCTTTATTTATTGTAGGTGCTAGTGCGCTCGTAGGCGGGCTTAAACAGCATCTTAAAGGATATGTAGACTGGCGTACTGCGGTAGTATTTGGTATTCCGGCTATTGTGGGAGTTACAATGGTAAGACATTATGTAGTGCCAGCTTTACCAGACGTTTTATTTACCATAAGTGATTTTGATTTTACACGCAGGATGGCAATGTTTGGCCTCTTTGCAATACTAATGATACCAGCCGCTTTCTCAATGCTCAAAAAGCGTAAAGAGTGTCCAGAAAAGAATGATGACAAGGTTTCTTACAACTACCCTCTTATCTTAGTAGAAGGATTACTAGTAGGTAGTATTACTGGTATGATAGGTGCCGGTGGTGGTTTTTTAATCATACCCGCCCTAGTAATACTTGCAAACATAAAAATGAAAGTAGCCGTAGGAACTTCACTCATAATTATAGCATTTAAATCTCTTATGGGCTTCTTTTTAGGAGATGCTTTAACGATGGATGTAAACTGGCTATTTCTATCAATCTTTACTGGCATTTCACTGGTTGGGATTTTT
>JAHDEV010000184.1 GCA_020628615.1 Dokdonia sp. | reverse complement strand
GCAATATAGAGGCAACTCAAATTGAAGGTATCCCTGCAAATGACACAAACGGTCTCTACGGAGGAACTGATCCTGCAGATGATTCTGGAACAATATCTTATGTTTCTATCCGTCACGGTGGAACTCTAATAGGAGAAGGAAACGAAATTAACGGTCTTACACTAGGGGGTGTAGGTACAGGTACAACTGTAAATCACGTAGAGGTTGTAGGAAACGTAGATGACGGAGTAGAATTTTTTGGAGGTACTGTAAACGCTTCTAACCTACTTGTATGGGCACAAGGAGATGACGGTCTTGATATCGACCAGGCTTACTCTGGAACTATCACAAACTCTGTAGTAGTAGCTGGAAACATTTCTGACCACGCACTTGAAATAGACGGACCAGAAGGATCTTTAAACGGTGCTTTTGTAATAGATGGTCTTACTATCATAGGTAACGCTGATGCATCAAATGGTGAGTATGCAGACTATCGTGATGGAGCTCAAGGAGCTACAAATAATGTATATGCTACAGGTTTCCAAGACGGTAAAGATGTAGAGCTTGACAACAATGGCGTTGCTCAAAACTACATAGACGGTCTAGTAAGCTTCTCAAACTGGGTAGTAAATGGACCAGCAGAGGCTAACAGCATCTTTGTAGAAAAAACTGGAGACGGTGAGTCTACAATAATCACTCCTTCATTTACAGCACAAGCTGCAGACTGGGCAACAACAGGAACATCTGGTGGTGCAGACCTTACAGTATTTGGATGGACATTTGCAGCAGCAAGTACATCTGGTGTAATTGACTAAATAATATAATACCACAATACACCAAAATTATCAATTGAGTTTTGCCCGCTATCTATAGCGGGCAAACTTATGAATTATAACACCTATGAAGACTTTACTTTATTCATTCATTCTTTTAGTAACTGCCATAAGTTTACAGGCTCAAACAGGTACCATTGCTGGTACTGTAAATGACGGTCAACTTAATGACATTTTACCTTTTGCAAACATCCTCGTTCAAGGAACTACTAAAGGAACCACCTCAGACTTTGACGGTAAATACACGCTGGATGTCGAGCCAGGGACGTATGTAATCGAATTCTCGTTTGTGGGATACACTACACAACAAATTTCTGAAGTTGTGGTAAAAGAAGGAAGCACAACAGTACTAGACGTAACACTTTCTGGAGCGTCACTAGACGAGGTTGTCATCACAACTACTGCACGTAAAAACACAGAACAATCTGTTTTGAATCTACAGAGAAAATCTGTGCAGCTACTAGATGGTCTTTCACTAGAAAGCATCAAGAAAAGTGGAGCAAGTAACGTAGCTTCTGCCGTACGTAATGTACCTGGAGTATCTGTACAAGGAGGTAAATATGTGTATGTACGTGGTCTTGGAGATCGTTACACAAAAACTATACTTAATGGTGTAGATGTACCAGGTCTAGATCCAGACCGTAACACGCTACAACTAGACATCTTTCCATCATCACTACTTGAAAACATTATCGTAGTAAAATCATCTACTGCAGATCAACCTGCAGATTTTACAGGTGGAGTTGTAGATATTGTAACAAAAGACATCCCTAACGGAAAGCAGTCTAGCGCATCTATTGGGCTAGGTTACAACCCAAATTTTCACTTTAATAGCAACTACATCACAAACGAGTCTAGTGGTACAGACTTTTTAGGTTTTGACGACGGTTTACGTAGCAATCCTTTTAATGAAAATCAGGAATTCAATTTTCCTCAACTTACGCCAAATACAGCAGAATTTCTTGCTGGAAGACTTAACCCTACCCTAGCAGCAGCACGTGAAAATAGTGGGGCAGATATGAGCCTATCTTTTACCACTAGTAACTCGTATGACGTAGGTGATAATAAACTAGGCTTTCTTGCCTCTGTTTCATACAAAAACGAAACCACCTATTATGATGATTATGTAGACGGACAACAGTTTAGAAAAGATGTTGATCAAAGTATATTTGAACTTAATAGAGATGTAACTCAACAAGGTGAACGCGGAGAAAACAATGTACTTATAAGCGCACTAGGTGGATTATCTTATAAAACAGATCGCTCTAAGTACCGCTTCAATGTACTACACATACAAAATGGTGAGTCTGGAGCATCTCTCTTGACACAAACTAACCGTATAGGTAATAGTAACACAGTTAAGAAAGACATTCTTATATATACAGAGCGCAGTATTACTAACTTCTTTTTAAGCGGTAAACACACTAATGAAGATGCAAGCTGGACGACAGAATGGAAAGTTTCTCCTACATTCTCAAATGTTGATGACAAAGATTTTAGAACAACGCCATTTAAAGTTAATGACGAAAATGGAGTTTTTACTATCGAACCTTCAGAATCGGGAGATGCCACACGATTCTTTAGGGAGCTAGATGAAATAACTGTAGCAAATAAACTAGACTTAACACGCAAGCACCAACTATTTGAAAAGGATGCTAAACTCAAGTTTGGTGGAGCATTTACATACAAACAACGTGATTTTGGCACAACTAGATTTTCTACGCCTTTTTTAGGTTTAAACTCAGCCGTACTTAATGGAGACCCTAATGCTATATTTGGACAATTTGCGTATAACGCGGAATCAAATAGTGGTTTTTATGTACGACAAGATTCTAATGAAAATGATCAATATCAGTCTAATGTAAATTTGGCAGCACTCTACGCATCAGAAGAGTTTAGACCAACATCTTGGTTTACAGCTATTCTCGGCCTACGATTTGAAAAGTTTGAACTCAGATATACTGGGCAAGACCAACTAGGCAATGTGTTTGACAATGATAAAGTACTGGACAAGTCTGACTTCTTCCCTTCGGCCAACTTGATTTTTGACCTAAATGAGGCTGGAGACAATAAGATTAGAGCATCATATTCTCGTACAACTGCTAGACCTTCATTTAAAGAGAAGTCTCTTGCGCAAATTTATGATCCTATTGAAAACATTCTATTTAATGGAAATATAGATTTACAACCTACTTACATAAATAACTTAGATATACGCTACGAAGTTTATGGTAATTCTGAGAAGAAATTTGGAGTAGGCGACTTTTTGGCGCTAAGTGGTTTCTATAAAACCTTTAAAGATCCTATTGAACTTGCATTCTTTGCAACTGCTACGAGCCAAGTTACACCTCTTAACCTTGGAGACGCTACTGTAGTAGGAGCAGAAATTGAACTACGCAAGAACTTAGGATTCTTAGGCCTTAATAATTTCTCTATAAATGCAAACTATTCTCTTATCGACTCTAATGAAGAGTATAGTGAAGATGAACGTCGTTTAAGAGAAAACTTAATAAGAGATGGACAAACCTTAGGATCTGGTCGTGAGCTACAAGGGCAATCGCCATTCTTACTAAATGCAGGTATTGCTTATGAATCACAAGAATCTGGATGGAAATCTGGTCTTTTTTACAATGTACAAGGTAAAACCTTAGAAGTTGTAGGTGCTGGAGAAATTGCAGATGTTTATACACTTCCTTTTAATGATCTCAAGTTTAATC
>JAHDEV010000021.1 GCA_020628615.1 Dokdonia sp. | reverse complement strand
ACTAGGCAGGTGATGTTTTGCTTTTTTAGGTATGCAAAGAGACGTCTGCGCAGCTTGTTTTTTCTAAAGTTATCAATGTGGGAGAATGGCTCATCTAGTAATAGGAGTTCTGGTTCTTTCGCTAGTGTTTGTGCTAGCGCTACTCGCTGTTTTTGTCCTCCAGAGAGCGTTTTTACGTGAGCATAAGCAAAGGGAGTCATTTCTACCACCTCTAGTAATTCTTCGGTTCTAGCCTGGCTAGTTTCTGGCTCTAGTCTGCTTAAGTATTTATGAATATTTTCTGTGACAGATGTGTAAGGCATTAGGTCAAAATCTTGCGAAAGATATTTGATATATGGCATCCCGGGAATAAGATTTTCTTCGGGGCCAGTTACCTTTTTATTATCAAAAGTTATAGAGCCTTGGTCTAAATCATAAAGGCCGTAAATCATTTGCAATAACGTGGTTTTACCGCAACCGCTCTCGCCTATAATGGCTGCGTGTGTACCCTTTTCAATTTGAAGTTGTATAGGACCCACATTAAAGCGTTCAGAAATAGAAAATAAGACATCTGTAAGTATAAGCATAGCGTTTGCAAAAATACAGATCAAGGGTAAGATATAAACGCAGAGAGCGACTTTAGTAAGCTATACGTATATTTGCAGTCTTATACTATTATGAATTTATACCCCTTATTTTTCACTCCGCTTTTTAAGTATCGCCTTTGGGGTGGTACAAAACTACGTACAGTTCTTCATAAAGAATTTGATGGAGATCATATAGGCGAGTCTTGGGAAGTTTCTGGAGTCGCTGGCAGTGAGACTATTGTCTCAAATGGACCGCTTGCAGGTAAAACCCTCAATGAGTTGATAGCTAGTTATGGTGCAGACTTTCTAGGGGAAGCAGTGATTGATAAATTTGGGAATCAATTTCCATTACTCATAAAGTTTTTAGATACAGAAAAGCCACTTTCAGTGCAGGTACATCCTGGAGATGCTATAGCAAAAGCGCGTCACGACTCTTATGGTAAAAATGAGATGTGGTATATTATGGATGCAGAGCCAGATGCAGAGATTATAGTGGGCTTTGAAAATGATACAAAACCAGAAGATTATACTAAGGCAGTTAGTGAGGGTTCTATAATCGATTTACTTCACAAGGAAAATGTTTCTAAAGGTGATATTATTCATATTCCTGCAGGACGAATACACGCAATAGGAGCTGGTATTATGCTAGCCGAAATACAGCAAACCTCAGATGTGACATACAGAGTGTATGATTATGATAGAGTAGATGCAAAGACTGGTAAAAAACGAGATCTACATACAGAGCAGGCTACAGATGTGCTAGATTATAATGGGTGTGAAAATTACAAGACCCCTTATAACGCTGAGCTTAATACTTCTGTTCCAGTTATAGAAGATCATTACTTTACGACAGCTGTGTTAGATTTAGAAGGTGAATTACTTAGAGATTATAGTCATCAAGATTCTTTTACCATACTAATGTGTGTGGCAGGAAGTACTTCTTTTATGTATGATGATAAGACCTATGATTTTAAGCAAGGTCAGACAGTTGTACTTCCAGCTAAGGTTGATACTGTACAATTTATAAGTGCCCGCGCTACTATTCTTGAAGTAACTGTATAGCTCACTAATAGTTAAAGAAAAGTGAAATACAGTATTGGGAGGTTGTGACCAGCTATTTTTGTTAAAATTCTTTATTTGTGCTTAGACTCATATTTTTTATAGCCTTTATTATAGCCCTAGATATTTATGCTTACCAAGCATTCAGATTCTTAGTAAAAGGAAGATGGGGTACGATATTATACTTCCTTATCACCTTATTTATAATAGGAGGGATGATTTATCAATTCTCTACAGGAGGTAGGCGCAATATGAGCCCGCTTACACAGTTCTTTATCGTCTCTTTTGTGATTTTGATAGTTTGTAAGTTAGTCATTATCGCCACAATGTTTGGCGAGGATATATTCAGACTTATAAAGGGAGGTCTCAATAAACTTACTGGAAACACACAGGGCAGTGCAATTCCATCCAGACGTAAGTTTGTAAGCCAGATTGCCCTTGGTCTAGCAGCGATACCTTTTGCATCTATTCTATATGGTGTGATTAAGGGTCGTTATAACTTTAAGGTACTTAAATATACACTCAGTTTTGATGATTTACCTGAAGCGTTTGATGGATATAAGATTACTCAAATAAGTGACGTGCACAGTGGTAGTTTTGATAATGCCGAAAAGCTAGACTACGCTATAGATTTAATAAACGAGCAGGCAAGTGATGCCATATTATTTACTGGAGATATGGTAAATAACGAGGCGTCAGAAATGGAGCCTTGGAAAGAGACCTTTGCAAGACTCAAGGCACGTGACGGTAAGTTTTCTGTTTTAGGAAATCACGACTATGGTGATTACATAGACTGGCCTACGCCAGAAGCTAAGACAGCAAATCTTGATAGACTTAAAGAAATTCAAAAAGAGATGGAGTTTAAGCTTCTCCTTAATGAGCATCATTATATTGAAAAAGAAGGGCAACGTCTCGCTATAGTAGGTGTAGAAAACTGGGGTGAAGGAGGATTTAAAAAAGCGGGAGATCTTAATAAAGCAATCTCTGGACTTGCTCAAGATGACTTTAAAATATTGATGAGTCACGACCCATCACACTGGGAGTATGAGGTAAAAGATCACCCAGAACATTTTCACCTTACACTGAGCGGTCATACACACGGTATGCAGTTTGGTATTGAGATACCAGGATGGTTTAAGTGGAGCCCTGTAAAGTGGCGTTACAAGTACTGGGCAGGTATTTATGAAGATGCAAAACAATACATAAATGTAAACCGAGGATTTGGGTATCTAGCCTTTCCGGGTAGGGTAGGAATCTGGCCAGAGATAACTGTTATAGAGTTGAAAAAAAGTGGTAAAAACGCATAGTAAGGAGAAAATACTATCTTTACGAAGCTTGAAACCCCTGATTGTTTAATTAAAATTGTAGGGTATGTCAAAATTTGGTGAACTTATTGATCTTAATATTCCGGTTCTTTTAGACTTCTACACAGAGTGGAATGAAGACTCTGTATCAATGCATCCCATACTTAGAGATGTTGCTGCGGCAGTAGGAGATAAGGGTAAAGTCATAAAAATAGATGTAGATAAAAACAATGAGCTAGCAGATGCATTGCGCATTAAAAGTTTACCCACACTCATTATCTATAAAAACGGGGAGATGATATGGCGCCAGAGCGGCGAGCTAGATGCAAATACCATTATAGGTATTATGCAAGAATATGCCTCTTAGATTGTTCTAACCTTCCAAAAGTAAAGCCCGCTTTTTCAAAATATTTTATCGTGCGCGGTAGTGCATATTTCATATTTTCAAAGGCTTTTACACTGTCGTGAAAAACGATAATATCTCCATCTTTTGCCTTCTTAATTACATTATCAAGACATTGTTTTGGAGAAGTATGCGCATCCCAATCAAAAGCGATTACGCGATACATAATAATTGTATAACCAAGTTTTTTTAAGACTCTAGCTTGCTTGCGTTTTATCTTTCCGTAGGGAGGTCTAAAGAGTGGCGCAGTGGGCATATTTACCTTTGTAGGTAGATGATGAGTCGATATTTCTTCTTCGGCGAGCCTAACGTTATCTATATATGCGTCTGTGCTTGTTTTCCAACCATTCAAGTGATGCTGGGTGTGGTTTCCTATGGAGTGACCGCTTTGGTAAATGCGTTTAAAAATTTCTGGATGCTTACGTACATTATCACCTATACAGAAAAAAGTAGCGGGAATGGGTTTTTTACGCTTTCGCGAAAGCGTATCTAAAACAAACGCTGTCACCTCCGGTACCGGGCCATCATCAAAAGTGAGATAGACGGTTTTCTTACTAGTCTTTTTGTCCCAAACATACCATTGTGGATATAACCACTTAAGGAATGCTGGGACTCTGGACAGTTTTAAGTACACGTGCTAATATCTCTACTCCTCTATAATTGAGTCTGCATTAATCGCACCACCTGTTGCTGGTACTGTTTCTAATGGCGCTTCTACAGCACCATTTTCTGGCTCCTCATCGTCTCCTAGTAGATAGGGGAATGAGCGCATATAGTTGTCATAAATTTGAGCCTCTTTTTCAAAGAGTTCTCTATCATCATTTATGATAAGTAGGTCTACAAGGCTTCTATACTTCTCAATGTTTGTAAGTATCTCTTCGTAGTACTTGTATTGTAGCTCTGCATCTAGCGCGCTAAAGTATTTGAGTTGCTCTTGGTACTTTGTAGCTACTTCTTGCCATATAGCTTGAGCGCGCTGCTTTTCTCCTATCTCATAATAGCCAGTGATATATGGTTCAACCAGTGTGTAGAATTCAAAGATGTCTACTGGCATTTTTTCCATCGCGAGATCCATAACCTCTTTAGCCTTTTCTGGCTTATTTTCGGCTAGTAATTGCTCTACTAGACGTGCCATATTACCTCTGTAGGTAATTGCGTTTGTGCGCGTCTCACGATCGTGATAAATGTCTGGACTACCGCTATTACCCCAGTACCATTTCTTTACAATGTCATACATCTTATCTGCATCTACGCGACCCATATCATACGGGTTACGAGGGTCTATAGGTGTGCGTATAGGGATGAGCTTGTAAGTAACACCATCTAGCTGCAGGTAATCCTTCATCCATAAGTAATCATCATCACCAAAGCTTCCGCCTGTAAAGTAGATAGGACGCTCCCAGTTGTTACTTGCTATAATATCCAGCATAAGCAGTCTGTTTTTATAAAGCACATTACCACTTAACTCGATGTCTATGTATGGTACAATCTCATCTGCATCATCTATAGGGACAATCTTGTTTTTAAGCACAGACTCTTTATCTACTGGAATTCTTATTTTCTTGCTAGGGAAGGTGTTAAAAAACTGCCCTTTTGCATATTCAACCTTAGTCCTTGGGTCGTCACTTGCGATAAAGTTCATCCACTGTGCGATTGGGATAATGGAGTCTTTGGTCTCTTGATAAAACAGCGCCTCTCTATTATCTGCCGCATACTTGTCGTGAGTGAGGGTGCTAGGCACCGGCGGACTTTTATATGCAGCGCGCTTCATCTGGTCAAAATACCAGTCTGTGTTTATTAAACTTGTATTTACAATACGCACATCTGTACGATAGCCTTCTATCTCTTGTACATACCATAGGGCAAAGGTGTCATTATCACCTATGGTAAATATGATGGCATTCTCATCTACAGAGTCTAGGTATTTTCTAGCCATTGCTAGCGCTGTCTTTCTGCCAGAACGATCGTGGTCATCCCAGTTTTGAGATGCTAGAAGTACAGGTGCAGCCAGTAAGCATACCACAGCCACAATAGGCATTGCTATTTTAGGTTTTATAAAATCTTTTACAATATCAAAGAGGGCATAAACACCAAAACCTATCCACATTGCAAACACATAGAAGGAACCTACAAGCGCATAGTCACGCTCACGAGGTTCAAAAGCACGCTCGTTGAGGTATACTTTTAATGCAAGACCCGTAAATAAGAAAAACACGAGTAACACTGCAAAGCGTTTCCAGTCTTTACTTGCGTGAAAGAGTAGACCTAGTAATCCTAATAATAATGGTAAGAAGTAGTACGTGTTGCGTGCCTTGTTATTTAAAACATCAGACGGTAGGTTTTCTTGCGGTCCTAAAAAGATACCATCTAGCCAGTTTATACCAGAAATCCAGTTACCGTTAAAGTCGTCTCCTTTACCTTGTATGTCGTTCTGGCGACCTACAAAGTTCCACATAAAGTAGCGCCAGTACATATACCCAAACTGGAAGCTAAACATATAGTTCATATTATCACCAAAAGATGGTTTTTCTACATCGAGATATTGACCTATCTGGCTTTTTAAGAAGGCATCATATCCCTCATAGTTTACCTTGCCGTCTCTAAAATCTATTTTAAACTGCGTCACAACATCTTGAAGATACTGGCGATCTTCTTCAGACATATTTGGGTCGTACTTAATACTAAATTTAAGCGGCCCTGTATACTGCATATAGTTTGCATTATTTTCTGGGCTCCACATTCTCGGTAAAATGGCACTGTGTGCATCATCAAGATTTTGCTTTGCATTGCGCCACTGGTTTACAACTACATACTTGCCTAGTTTTTCATCTTTTTCATAAAGTTTTGGCTTGTCTAGGTAAGGAGTATCTGGATCTAGTCCAGCATAGTCTGCTGTAAACTGTGGTCCGTAAAAGAGTTTTGTTTCTGGATACTGCTCACGGTTGTAATATGAGAGTAGTGATCGTGCATTAGAAGGGTTGTTTTCATTAATAGTCGTCCCTGCATTTGCACGTATAGGAAGCATCATCCAGCTTGAGAAACCTATAAAAATGTATAACATACATAGCAGCATTGTATGTATGAGGGGTTTGTTACGCTTTCGCGAAAGCGTTAACCCATAATAAAACAATCCTACAAGAAGTAAACCAGCAATTATAGTCCCGCTATTAAAAGGAAGCCCGATTGTATTTACAAAAAACACTTCTAGATATCCAAAAAGCGATAGTGTGTAAGGAAGAAGTAGTTTAAAAATAAACATCAGTATAGCTACCACAATAACTAGGGCGATAAGAAGGTTTTTTGGGGTTACCTTTTCTGTATTTTTAAAAAAGTAAAGAAGACCTATTGCAGGTATGGTAAGTAATCCCATAAAGTGTATCCCAAAAGAGAGCCCCACAATAAATGAGATAAGTATGAGCCAGCGGTTGCCACGAGGTTTGTGCATATCACGTTCCCATAATAACCCAAGATAGAATAGTAAGGATAGTACCACTGCAGCAGGTGCATAAACTTCTGCCTCTACAGCATTAAACCAGAAGCTGTCTGTAAATGTAAATGCAAGTGACCCTATGGCAGCACTTGCAAGGATGGCTAGCTGCTTAGTTTTTGTGATAAGTTCCTTTTCTTCTGTGAGCGTTCTTGTAAGAAGTAAAGTAAGTGACCAGAACATAAATAGTATGGTAAATGCACTACTTAAACAGGATAGGTAGTTTACTGCAAGTGCAATATAAGTTGGGTCTGGAGCAAAAATGGAAACAAAGGCTCCTAGTATTTGATAAAGAGGTGCTCCCGGTGGGTGACCTATCTCAAGTTTTGACGAGGTAGATATGTACTCTCCTGCATCCCAAAAACTAGCCGTAGGCTCTACGGTAAGAGAATATACTATAAGGGCAATGGCAAATACGGTCCACCCTAAAATCTTATTATACTTCGCAAAGTTGAAGTCGCTCATTATGATATGTTTTGTAAAGGGACGAAGTTAAGCAATACCCCTGATTTGTGGTAACGTAGTCGTGGCATTAATTATTTCTTAAAAATGAATATTTCAAATTTTAACAATTATGCTCTGAGATTCATTTATAGCTGGTTATCACGAGTTTTCAAGGCTGTCGAAAACATTTTTTTAAAAATGAGTCATTTTTTTTTAAATAATGTTTGTGAATGTAAAACTTTCCTTTAAATTTGCACTCGCTATTGAAAAAACATAGTGGCCTATGGTGTAATTGGCAACACGTCTGTTTTTGGTACAGAAGAGTCTAGGTTCGAGACCTAGTGGGCCAACTTAAAAACCCGACCTTTAATTAGGTCGGGTTTTTTTATTTCAATAATCACGAAATAAATTGGGGAAGTTAATATCTTCTTGTAGCGGCTTGTCTAACAAGGTACTTATGCAGATAATGGCTGTATCACGTGGTAATAAGTAAGCATATTTTTATAAAAACGTAATGAACTATGCGTATCTTCTATACACGACTTTAAAAAGTCATTAAATCTTCTGTAATCTACAGGGACTTGAACGCGTGCAGTCTCCTTAAGAGCACTGTCTACCATTACTTCAAGGATAACAACTTGATTTTCTGGTTCAAAATATACTGCCTCTGCTTGGAAATATTTTTTAATAAGCGCTTTGTGAAGACTTGTAAAATCTACAGGTTGGCCAGGGTGTGATTCACAACTATAATCTATAAGATTATGCAACTCTGTGAGAACGGTGTGTTTTAATGATCTGTTCATAATCAATATTTTCTATAAATGTACTTACATCCCTCTTTGTAAAATCGTAATAAAATGCTAATTAGCAATTAGTTAACACAGTTGTGTGGTGTAATTACGCTTTCGCGAAAGCATAAAAAAACACCTTCATAGTGAGTGAAAGTGTCCTAAAGTATAATAATCAAGTATTGATTTAAATTCTAAAAGTAATGACGGGTCTTTTGGCGTGGTTTACAAGCCCCTCGCTTAGCGATCCGTTTAGAAAATGAGAGAGTCCTTTTCGGCCGTGAGTACCTATGCCTACAATTCCAGCATCTATCATTTCGGCAAAATGTAGGACGCCGCTTTCTATGCTGTTGTCATTATAGATATTGAGAGAGTAGTTTGTAAAGTGTGGTTCTTTTGCCATAAATTCTTTCATAGTGGCTTCTATCTCGTGTGTGGTCTGGAAGTTGCTCGGGGTATTTACGTAAAGCATATGTAGTTTTATGTCGCTATCTAGAGCAAAAGCAGCTGCTTTTCTAAATGCTGTGTGGTTCTCTTCTTTAAAGTCGCTTACGTATACAAACTTGTCTAGTTTAAAAGGTTCGTGCTTTTGCTTTATTATAAGTACAGGTACTTTGGAGTTTCTTACTACTTTCTCAGCATTAGAGCCTATAAAAAATTCGTGTAAGCCACTATCGCCGTGGGATCCCATCACGATTATGTCTGATTTGTACTTGTTTACGTAGTCCATAATGCCTTCAAAGGCTCCATCAAACTCGGCAGTTTCTTCTACAGTAATACCATCTAGATAAGGAGCGTTCATCATTGCTTCAAATTTTTGATGTGCGAGTTTCATAAAGAAAATGGCTTCTGGTAAATCGCTTTGTTGTCCAGACACAGCATCTACTAGTTGCATAGGTAGATCTACCATATGTAATAGGTTTATAGAGGCGTTGTGTCTCCTGGCAAGATCTGCTGCAACTCTTAGTGCATTTTCGGCCTGTTCTGAAAAGTCTGTGGGTACAAGTATTTTTTTGATCATAAGAGCATAGTTTATAGTTAAACAATACCATAGTGCTATGCCTTACGGGCTAGTTATATGGCTTTAAATACTTTAAAAGAAGGGTCTCTTAAATTTACAAAATAATAGGGAGCCATTACGGCTTTTAATAACGGATAATTTATAGTATATTTGCACCGTTGAAAGACGCAGTGAATACAGAGGGGACAGCGGTCCCCTCTTTTTATAGGCTTATATGTTGAAGGAAAAAGTAACCAATTTACTACAAGAGGCACTGGATGAAAATCCAAATTTGTTTTTGATTAGTCTTGATATTCAAGGGAATAACGAGGTTAAAATTATCATAGATGGAGATGATGGTGTGAAGGTGGAAGATTGTATTGCGGTGAGTCGCAAGGTAGAGCATAACTTAGATAGGGAAGAAGAAGATTTTTCTTTAGAAGTGATGTCTGCTGGTGCTACAAGCCCTTTAGCTATACCTAGGCAATATAAAAAGAATGTAGGAAGGCATCTTGAGGTTAAGAAAGAGGATGGGACAAAAATCGAAGGATTAATGACCGATGCTACAGATACAGACGTAACGCTTACTTGGAAAACGAGAGAGCCAAAACCTGTTGGAAAGGGGAAAGTCACTGTTCAAAAGACAGAAACGATTTCTTATAGTGAGATAGTGCAAGCAAAAGTGATGATTAAATTTTAACAAAAGTTGATATGGAGAATTTAGCGTTAATCGATTCTTTTTCAGAATTTAAGGACGATAAATTAATAGATCGTGTGACCCTGATGGCCATCTTAGAAGAGGTGTTCAGAAGTACGTTAAAGAGACGTTTTGGAAGTGACGATAACTTTGATATAATTATAAACCCTGATAAAGGAGATCTAGAGATCTGGCGTAACCGTGTGGTTGTTGCAGATGGAGAGGTGGAAGATGATAATGAAGAGATCTCATTAACAGATGCACGTAAGATTGAAGAAGATTTTGAGGTAGGTGAAGATGTGTCAGAAGAGGTGAAGCTTATAGATTTAGGCCGTCGCTCTATTTTGGCACTACGTCAAAACTTAATAAGTAAAATACACGAGCACGATAATACAAACATTTACAAGCAGTTTAAAGAGCTAGAAGGTGATTTGTATACAGCAGAGGTTCACCATATACGTCATAGAGCAATAATATTGCTTGATGATGATGGAAACGAAATTATATTACCAAAGGATCGTCAGATACCTTCAGATTTTTTCAGAAAAGGAGAAAATGTACGTGGAGTGATAGAAAGCGTTGAGCTTAAGGGTAATAAACCTGCTATTATTATGTCTAGAACATCTCCATTGTTTTTGGAGAAGTTGTTTGAGTCAGAGATACCAGAAGTGTTTGATGGTTTAATTACTGTTAAAAATGTAGTGCGTATCCCAGGAGAAAAGGCAAAAGTAGCAGTAGATTCTTATGATGATCGTATAGATCCAGTAGGGGCTTGTGTAGGTATGAAAGGGTCTCGTATACACGGTATCGTGAGAGAGTTGGGTAATGAAAATATTGATGTTATTAATTACACGACTAATCTTAATTTATATATTACAAGGGCTTTAAGTCCTGCTCGTATCACGAGTATTAAGATAGATGAAGAAAATAAGACCGCGCAAGCAGTGCTTAAGCCAGAAGAGGTAAGTAAAGCAATAGGTCGTGGAGGTCATAATATACGTCTTGCTGGCCAGCTTACTGGTTATGAGATTGATGTGTATAGAGAAGGTGTAGAAGAAGATGTTGAGCTTACAGAATTCTCAGACGAGATAGAAGCGTGGGTAATCGAAGCTTTTGGAAAAATAGGGCTAGATACAGCGCGTAGCGTACTCGAGCAAGAAGTTAGTGATCTTGTACGTCGTACAGATCTAGAAGAAGAAACAGTACTTGATGTGATGCGTATCCTCAAGGAAGAATTTGAAGAATAAAGTATCCTACTCTCAATAGTAAAGTAGGTATAGATAATAATTTAGAGCAGTTTATGGCAGCAACAATGCGATTAAACAAGGTATTACGGGAATTGAACATTTCTCTTGATCGTGCCGTAGAATTTTTAAATTCTAAGGGTGTCGAGATAGAGGCACGTCCGACTACGAAAATTTCGACTGAAATTTACGAGGTGCTTTCGGGTGAGTTTCAAACGGATGCCAACAAGAGAGTAGCTTCTAAGGAGGTTGCAGAGGCAAAAGAAAAGGAGAAGGAAGCATTGCGCGCCGCTCGTGAAGTAGAAATTGAGGCAAAGGCTGAAGCGAAAGCAGCAGCGCCTAAAAAGCAAGAGGTCGTTAAAGCTAAAGCACAGTTAGACGGACCAAAGCAAGTAGGGAAAATAGATCTTTCAAAGGCAACTGGAAAACCAGCACCTGTTAAGGAGGAGAAAAAACCAGAGGTCAAGAAGGAAGAGGTTAAAAAGCCAGAAGTTCCTGTTGCTCCTGTAAAAGAGGACGTGAAGCCTACTCCGCAACCCGTTGTTGAAGAAAAGAAAAAAGAAGAAAAGCCTAAGCAAACTGCTCCTATAGAAAAAGAAGCAAAAAAAGTTCAGGCTCCTGCTGCTAAAAAGGAAGAGCCTAAGAAGGCTGATACACCAGAAAAAGAAGTTGGTCTAGGTGACGAAGTGATCAAGACGGATTATAAAAAACTGGATGGACCTAACTTCACGGGTCAAAAAATTGACCTTTCTAAGTTTAAGAAGCCAGAAAAGAAATCATCTTCAGACGATAAGAAAAAACGTCGCCGTCGTATTACAAAACCTGGTGCAGGTGGAGGTAAGCCGGGAGGTAATAACCGTGGCGGTAACAACAATAATAACAGCCGTGGTAATGCTGGAAAAGGCAGAGGTCGTGTTGTTAAGGCAGAGCCTACAGAAGAAGAAGTACAAAAACAAATTCGTGAGACTCTTGAAAAACTTCAAGGAAAGTCAAACAAAGGTAAAGGAGCAAAATACCGTCGTGATAAGAGGGATCAACACCGTCAAAAGACAGAAGATGATCTAGCTCAACAAGATGCAGAAAGCAAAATCCTTAAAGTAACAGAGTTTGTTACCGTAAGTGAAGTAGCTACAATGATGGATGTAGGTGTAACACAAATTATATCTGCGTGTATGTCACTAGGTATGATGGTAACGATGAACCAGCGTCTAGATGCCGAAACATTATCTATTGTTGCAGATGAGTTTGGATACTCTGTAGAGTTTGTAACGGCAGATCTTGAAGATGCCATAGAAGATGTTGAAGATTCTCCAGAAGACTTAGTAGAAAGAGCTCCTATTGTAACCGTTATGGGTCACGTAGATCACGGTAAAACATCGTTACTGGATTACATCCGTAAGGAAAATGTAATTGCAGGCGAGAGTGGAGGGATAACACAGCACATAGGTGCATATGGTGTACAGCTAGAAGATGGTAAGAAAGTTGCCTTTTTAGATACTCCAGGTCACGAAGCCTTTACGGCGATGCGTGCTCGTGGTGCTCAAGTAACAGATATTGCTGTTATTGTAGTCGCTGCAGATGATGATATAATGCCACAAACTAAAGAGGCAATCTCTCACGCTCAGGCGGCAGGAGTGCCTATAGTTTTTGCAATAAATAAAATTGATCTTCCAGCGGCAAACCCTGAGAAGATTAAAGAAGGACTTGCGCAAATGAATCTTCTTGTAGAAGATTGGGGTGGAAAAATCCAATCTCAAGAAATTTCTGCAAAGAAAGGAACTGGTGTAAAAGAATTACTTGAAAAAGTATTACTCGAAGCCGAGCTCTTAGAGCTTAAAGCAAATCCAGATAGAAACGCAAATGGTACCGTAGTAGAAGCATTCCTAGATAAAGGTCGAGGATATGTATCTACAATTCTTGTGCAAGCGGGAACGTTACAAGTAGGTGATTACGTACTGGCGGGAACTACCTCTGGTAAGGTAAAAGCGATGCACGATGAGCGTGGTAAGAAAATTAAGAAAGCTGGACCTTCTACTCCAGTCTCTGTTCTAGGGCTTGATGGAGCACCACAAGCAGGTGATAAGTTTGTTGTAATGACAGATGAGCGTGAAGCAAAAGATATTGCTACTAAGCGTACACAACTGCAACGTGAGCAAAACGTACGTACACAACGTCATATCACACTTGATGAGATAGGTAGACGTATTGCTCTAGGAGACTTTAAGGAGCTTAATATTATCCTTAAAGGAGATGTAGATGGATCTGTAGAAGCACTTACAGATAGTTTCCAGAAATTATCTACAGAAGAGATAGCTGTAAATATTATACACAAAGGTGTGGGAGCTATTACAGAAAGTGATGTATTACTAGCTTCTGCCTCAGATGCGATTATTATCGGGTTTAATGTGCGTCCAGCAGGTAATGCTAGACAGGTAGCAGATAAAGAGGAAATCGATATCCGTACATACTCTATCATCTATGATGCAATCAACGATCTTAAAGATGCGATGGAGGGAATGTTATCACCAGAGATGCGTGAGGAGATTACAGGTACGGCAGAGATACGTGAGACCTTTAAAATATCTAAGGTTGGTACAATTGCAGGTTGTATGGTTACTAATGGTAAGATCTTTAGAAACTCAAACATACGTCTTATACGTGACGGAGTAGTTGTTTACACAGGTGAGCTAGCTGCCCTTAAACGTTTTAAAGATGATGTAAAGGAAGTTTCAAAAGGATATGATTGTGGTATGCAGATTAAGAACTACAATGATATTAAGCTTGATGATGTGATTGAAGCATTCCAAGAAGTAGCTGTAAAGAAGAAGCTTAAATAATATAAAGCTATATCTATATAATAATCGCCTTAGAGTCTATCTAAGGCGATTTTTTTATGCGCTTTCGCGAAAGCGTATAACCTATTATGTTTTGTTATTAAATGAAGTGTCTAGCTTATTTAGCCTGGTAAGTTATAGGGCATTTTTAGAAATTTAGTTGAGTCTTAATTTGCTCTGTGAGGTGATTCGTTTTCTGCTTTCTGCTTGGTGATCTCTCTTCGAATTAATGCCATAAAAAAACCTCAATAGCAAAGCCGATTGAGGTTTTTTATAAACTTGATAGTGCTTTCTAGTTGTCTGGCTTAAATATAAAAGCGCTAGAAAACTCTTTTCTTATTTCGATAAGTGCGCGATCTGCCTCAAGTCTATTTCTAAAGTTGCCTATCCATACTTTATAGTTAGGTGTCTCGTGTTTAATGGCAGATGTCCAGGTGCCTATGCGGTTGCGATACTTCTTAAGTGTAGCACTGGCAGTGTTTAGGCTCCCTGAGTACAGCTGTATTTTGTATCTATCTGCAAGCTTATTGTCTTTAGTAAGGCTGCTCTTAAGGTCTAATAACTCAGTGATTCTATCATCTTGATTTACGGTTACTTGTGCAGATTGCGCTTTCGCGAAAGCGGAAAAAGTAAGGGTAACTGCTATGGCAATTGCGATATGTTGAAACGGTTGTACGTTCATAATTTGCTGATTTTGAACAAAGGTAAAAGATAAAAACTTAAACAAATTAAAATTATTATTTAGAACTATTATAAATTAGTAAGAACCCCTGTAAGGTGCTCTTAAAAATGCAGTTTGTGTAGTATTTTTGCATACCATTTTGTGCGCGGGTTTAACAGGTTCTTAACGAGCTTTACAGTATAAAAACCGTGCCATCTTTTTGAAGCTAATTCAATATTAATATGATACAGGTTAAACGCCAAAATTCATTCTCGAGAATACTTACCCTAGCTGCGGTAGTGCTTCTCACTTTATCTAGTTCTCTTTTTGCACAAGATGCACCTGCGGCAGATGCTAAGGCTGGTGAGGCTTTATTTAAAGCAAATTGTGCAGCTTGTCACAAATTATACAAGCCTATGACTGGGCCGTTACTTCACCAGGTTTCTGAGAAGTACGACCGTGAGTGGTTGTATAAGTGGATCAAGAATAGCCAGGGACTTATTAAGTCTGGAGACCCTCTTGCTGTAAAAGTATATGAGGAGAATGGTAATAAAGTGATGAACTCTTTTCCTGCATTATCTAATGCAGATATAGATAACATTCTTGCGTATACAGATACGCCAAAACCAGAAGCTCCAGTAGCTACAGCTGTAGTGGGTGGTGCAGATGGAAACCAAGGAGGTGGAGTTTCAAATAATCTTATCCTTGCGATTCTTGGATTTGTATTGTTACTTCTTGTTGCTGTATTATTTTTAGTAAATAATACGCTTAACAAGTTTGCTTCTGCTCAAGGAATTGAATTGCCAGTAGAGGAAAAGCGTAAGCCTATCTGGAAAGCCTTTGTTGAAAATCAATTCTTAGTATTAGTGTCGGTAATCTTCTTATTATTAGGAAGTGCATACTTTGCTTACGGGTGGATGTCACAAGTAGGGGTTGATCAAGGGTATATGCCTGTGCAGCCTATTCACTACTCACACAGAATACACGCTGGAGAGAATGCAATAGAGTGTAAGTACTGTCACTCTTCTGCAAGAGTGTCTAAGCATTCTGGTATTCCTTCTCTTAATGTGTGTATGAACTGTCACAAGTCTATCGCAGAAGTTGCAGGACCTGAGTCTGAGTTTAGCTCTGTTACCGAAGATTACTCTAAGGAGTTTTATGATAAAGAAATCCAAAAGCTTTATAAAGCTGTAGGTTGGGATGAGGCAACGCAATCATACACTGGGGAGACTCAGGCTGTAGAGTGGGTTCGTATTCATAACCTTCCAGACTTTGCATACTTTAATCACTCACAGCACGTAAGTGTAGCAGGTATAGAGTGTCAGAAATGTCACGGTCCTGTAGAGGAGATGGAGGTAATGTATCAATATGCTCCACTTACAATGGGGTGGTGTATAAACTGTCACCGTGAGACTAACGTGAAGATTGAGGGTAATGCATATTACGAAGAGATACACGAGCAGCTTGCAAAGAAGTATGGAGTTGAGAAAGTGACAGCTGCTCAAATGGGTGGTCTAGAATGTGGTAAATGTCACTACTAATAAAGAGAATTTAAGTTTCGAAAGAAACCCTTAATAAAGGTTGCTGAGCGTAGTCGAAGCACAAATTAATAAATCAATTATATGTCATCAAACAAGAAATACTGGAAAAGTGTCGATGAGCTCCACGGAGATGCATCTATCGAGGCACTAAGACAGAATGAGTTTGTACAAGAAATTCCGACAGATGAATTTTTAGGTGATAAGGAAACACTTGAAAATACAGAAACTACACGTCGTGACTTCTTGAAGTACGTAGGTTTCTCTACAGCGGCAGCATCGCTTGCGGCTTGTGAAGGTCCTGTTGTAAAGTCTGTGCCTTATGTGGTGCAGCCAGAGCAAATAATACCGGGTGTTGCAGATTATTATGCAACTACTATTGCAGATGGTTTTGACTTTGCAAGTGTGCTTGTAAAGACTCGTGAGGGTCGCCCTATTAAAATAGAAAACAATGACCTTGCTAAGGCTGGTTTTGGGGCAAACGCTCGTGTACACGCATCTGTTCTTGGAATGTACGATACAAAGCGTGCGCAGTTTCCAACGGCAGGAGGAGAAGAGGTTTCTTGGACAGATATAGATAAAGGAGTTGTCGCTGCACTTGAAAGTGGTAAGAAAGCAGTGTTGCTTACTCAGACATTTGCAAGCCCATCAACAGATAAGCTTATAGGAGAATTTATTGCAAAGTATCCTAATGTTTCACACGTGTCTTATGATGCTGTTGGTGAGCAATTTGCTTTAGATGCTTTTGAAATAAAATACGGTTTCCGTGCATTGCCAGATTATAATTTTGGTGATGCAGAAGTAATTGTCTCAGTAGGGGCAGACTTTTTAGGAGATTGGAATGGTGGTGGATATGATTCTGCTTATGGTAAGTCTCGTGTGCCTAAAAATGGAAAGATGTCTAAGCACTATCAGTTTGAGGCAAATATGTCTCTTTCTGGTGCAAATGCAGATGTACGTGTTCCAGCTACACCATCACAACAAAAATTAATAGTGCAAGCACTTGCAGGTGGATCTGCTTCTGGTCTTCCAGAAGGGGTGAAGGCTAAAGTTGCTCAAGCACGTAAGGCGCTTCTTGCTGCCGGTAGTAAGGGACTTCTTGTGACAGGTGTTCAAGATGTTTCTACACAAAGAATCGCACTTGACTTTAATGAAGGTAAAGCGGTGATGGATACTGCTAAGCCTAAGCTTACAAGATCTGGCGATGCTCGTAAAGTGATGCAGCTCGTAAAAGAGATGAACGCTGGTCAAGTGGGAACACTTATTATGGCTGGAGTAAATCCTGCTTACAGTCTTCCTAATGCAGATGAGTTTGTTGCTGGTCTTGCAAAGGTTGATGTTTCTGTAGCTTGTTCTCTAAGAGCAGATGAGACAGCAGCACTTTCTACTCATATTGCACCAGTACCGCACTACCTTGAGTCTTGGGGAGATGTGCAGATTAAAATGGGTGAGGTAAGTTTACAGCAGCCTACAATAAAAGAGATATTTAATACACGTCAGTTCCAGCAAAGTTTACTTAACTGGATGGGTGTAGATAAAACATATTATAGCTACCTTAAAGAGACTATGTCTTCGGCAGGTATAGCATTTAATAAGTCTGTTCAAGCAGGAGTTGTTGAGACTAGCGCTTTCGCGAAAGCGGTAACCGCATCAAACACTTCTATAGCTTCAGATGCTGGTCTTGCGAGTACATTGCAAGAGGGTAATGGAGGTTTTGAGCTTACGTTGTATACAAAAACTTCAATGGGTGATGGAACTCAGGCAAACAACCCTTGGTTACAGGAGATGCCAGATCCATTAACACGTTGTACTTGGGATAACTACCTGACAATGTCTGAGGCAGATGCTAAAGAACTTGGTTTGTGGTTTGATAGAAGTTCGTTCTTTACAGAAGCACGTCACGATGCAAATGGTGGTCTTAATGGTCATTATGCTAATGTTACTGTAAATGGTGTGACTATTGAGAAAGTGCCGGTAATGATTCAGCCAGGCCAAGCTAAAGGATCTGTAGGTCTTGCGGTAGGGTATGGTCGTAAAGAAAGCATTCAGGAAGAGATGCAAACGGGTGTTAACGCATACCCTTTAATGCAAAACTTCCAGACTACGCAAAGCGTAACTATCGAAAAAGTAGGTGGTGTACACGAGTTTGCTTCTGTACAGCAGCACAACACGCTTATGGGTCGTGGGGATATTGTAAAAGAGACTACTCTTGAGATATTCAATACAAAAGATAAGCACTTCTGGAATGCTGTTCCTGAAGTAAGTAAAGCGCACATAGAGTATGAGGTAACTTCGCCAGAAGTTGATCTTTGGGAAGAGTTTGATCGCTCCGTAGGGCATCACTTTAATCTTGCTATTGATCTTAATGCTTGTACGGGGTGTGGTGCTTGTGTGATAGCTTGTCACGCTGAGAATAATGTTCCTGTAGTAGGAAAATCAGAAATACGTCGTAGCCGTGATATGCACTGGTTACGTATAGATAGATATTACTCATCTGAGGATACATTTGCTCAAGATGATACTAAGAAGGAAGAGTTTGATGGATTAGGCGGAGATAAAGGTTCTCTTGGAGGATTTGGTGAGCTAGAAGATCCAGCTGCAAATCCACAGGTTGCTTTCCAGCCTATAATGTGTCAGCACTGTAATCACGCTCCTTGTGAGACTGTGTGTCCGGTAGCAGCTACATCTCACGGTCGTCAGGGTCAAAACCATATGGCTTATAACCGTTGTGTAGGTACTCGTTACTGTGCAAATAACTGTCCATATAAGGTGCGTCGTTTCAACTGGTTCCTTTATAACGGTAATGATGAGTTTGATTATCATATGAACAATGATCTTGGACGTATGGTTATCAATCCAGATGTAACTGTTCGTTCTCGTGGGGTTATGGAGAAGTGTTCTATGTGTATGCAAATGACACAAAAGACTATTCTTGATGCTAAGCGTGAAGGGCGTAAGGTTAAAGATGGGGAGTTTGCAACGGCTTGTTCTAATGCTTGTACAACTGGGGCACTTGCCTTTGGAGATATAAACGACAAGGACAGCAAGATTGCAGAGCTTAAAGAAGATGATCGTATGTATCACTTACTTGAGCACGTAGGAACGAAACCAAATGTATTCTACCAGACAATGGTACGTAATACAGAAGAAGTATAAAACAACTAATCTAAAGACTAATTATATAGGATTATGGCGCATTACGAAGCACCTATACGAAGACCACTAGTTACCGGAGATAAAACTTATCACGATGTAACTTTAGATATAGTCGCTCCTGTTGAAGGGCGAGCTAACAAATCATGGTGGATCGTATTCTCTATCGCACTTGTTGCTTTCTTATGGGGAATAGGCTGTATTATCTATACTGTAACAAACGGTATCGGTAGTTGGGGTCTAAATAAAACCGTAGGTTGGGCTTGGGATATTACCAACTTTGTATGGTGGGTAGGTATCGGTCACGCAGGAACACTAATTTCTGCAGTACTATTATTATTCCGTCAGAAGTGGCGTATGGCAATTAACCGTTCTGCAGAGGCGATGACTATTTTCTCTGTAGTGCAGGCAGGATTATTCCCTATTATACATATGGGTCGTCCTTGGTTAGCTTACTGGGTATTACCTATACCTAACCAGTTTGGTTCTTTATGGGTAAACTTTAACTCACCACTACTTTGGGATGTATTTGCAATTTCAACGTACCTTTCTGTATCATTAGTTTTCTGGTGGACTGGATTATTGCCTGACTTTGCAATGATACGTGATCGAGCTGTTAAGCCTTTTCAGAAGAAAATTTATAGTTTACTTTCATTTGGTTGGTCTGGTAGAGCAAAAGATTGGCAGCGTTTTGAAGAGGTGTCACTTGTTCTTGCAGGACTAGCAACACCACTTGTACTTTCTGTACACACGATTGTATCTTTTGACTTTGCTACATCGGTTATACCAGGATGGCACACTACGATTTTCCCTCCTTACTTTGTTGCGGGAGCGGTATTCTCAGGGTTTGCAATGGTAAACACGCTACTTATTATAATGCGTAAAGTTGTGAGTCTTGAAGCTTACATCACAATACAGCACATTGAGCTTATGAACATCGTAATTATGATTACAGGTTCAATAGTGGGTGTAGCTTATATTACTGAGTTATTTATGGCTTGGTACTCTGGAGTGGAGTATGAGCAGTATGCATTCTTAAACAGAGCAACGGGACCTTATGCTTGGTCTTATTGGGCAATGATGACGTGTAACGTTTTCTCTCCACAGTTTATGTGGTTCCCAAAATTGAGAAGATCTATAATGTTCTCTTTTATCATATCTATAGTTGTAAACATAGGGATGTGGTTTGAGCGTTTTGTAATTATTGTAACATCACTTCACCGTGATTACCTTCCATCTTCTTGGACGATGTTCTCTCCTACATTTGTAGATATAGGTATCTTCATAGGTACTATAGGATTCTTCTTTGTATTGTTCTTATTATATGCACGTACATTCCCAGTGATTGCACAAGCAGAGGTTAAGACTATTATGAAGTCATCTGGTGAGCGTTATAAAAAATTACGTGAGTCTGGACAATCACTAGTAGGTACAGGAGCAGATCCTCGTACATCTGGTGGGCCAGTAAAGATTAATCTTGATGGTGCATACATTGCAAAACCTCAAGAGGTTGCTGCGGGTGAGACAGTGATACCTGAAGATACACACGGTAATGAATCATTAGTTGATCGTCTTGGGGCTTTTGATGCTGCTACTCAAAAAGCAGATGACCTTAAGGTAATTAATGGTATAGGACCAAAAATGGAAGAGAAGCTTAACGAACTTGGAATTTATACTTATGAGCAAGTAGGTAAAATGACTTCTGTTGAGTACAACTTATTAGATAATCTAACTGGATCATTTCCTGGTCGCGCAGAGCGTGATGATTGGGCAGGTCAAGCTAACAATCTTAAATAATTAAGTATGGCATCTACAGTTATACACGCAATATACTCTGATGACGACGTTCTAATGAACGCTGTTAAGGAGGTTAGAAAAAAACATCTTCATATTAATGAAGTGTATACACCATTCCCTGTACACGGGCTTGATAAGGCTATGGGGCTTGCACCTACTCGTCTTGCTATTACTGCCTTTTTATATGGATGTGTGGGAATTACAGTAGCAACATTAATGATGAATTTCATTATGATTGAAGACTGGCCACAAAACATAGGTGGTAAGCCATCTTTCAGCTACATCGAGAATATGCCAGCTTTTGTGCCTATTATGTTTGAGCTTACGGTATTTTTTGCAGCTCACTTAATGGTTATTACTTTCTATATGAGAAGTAAATTATGGCCTTTTAAGAAAGCTGAAAACCCAGATGTACGTACAACAGATGATCACTTTCTTATGGAGATTGATGCAACTGGAAAAGATGGAAAGGAACTTGCAGACTTTTTAGTAACAACAGGAGCTGTAGAGATTAATTTAATTGCAAACGAAGCATAAGTCAACGCAATGAAGAATATATTTAAAATAGCTGTTTTGTTTATCGCTTTTGGCAGTATGATTTCTTGTCAAGATGATAATAAACCTAACTATCAGTATATGCCTAATATGTATGAATCTGTAGGTTATGAAACTTACGGTAAGTACGAGGTTTTTCCTGAAGGGTATGAAGCTTTAAAGCCGGCAGAAGGTTCAGTGATGAGAGGATGGTTGCCATATGATTATGAAAATACTATTGAAGGAAAAGCTTCCGCGAAAGCGAACTTAAAAAATCCATTACCGTATACAGAGGAAAACTATGTTAAGGGTAATGAGTTGTATAATATTTACTGTGGTATCTGTCACGGTGTAAAAGGTGACGGAAAAGGAACATTAGCAAAAAGAGAGAAAATACTAGGTGTACCTGCATATAACGATGCTGGTAGAGCCATTACAGAAGGTAGTGTATACCACGTGATGTATTACGGTATTAACTCTATGGGATCTTATGCATCGCAGATGACAGAAGACGAACTGTGGATGGTTGATCATTATGTAATGGGTCTTAAAGATGCATTAGATGGAAAACCTGAGAGAGCGTTTACAGCAGCAGAAATTATTGAGGAAATGACAGAAGGTAAGATTGATACAGATCTTAACGAAGGTGCAGTAGATGCTGTGCCAGGACCTGAGTCTGAGCCAATGAATGCAGCAGGTAACGAACACTAATAACTAACGGAACAACCGATATTTAAGATATGTACACATTATCTAAAAACTTAAAATTATCAGCGATTATCTTTATGGTAGTAGGATTTGTCCTATTTGCTGTAGATTACGTTTTCTTACCAAAGACAATAGCAGATATTGAAGCAATGCACGCAGGTGATGCCCACGGAGGTGGTCACGGTGATGCAACAGTTGCAGATGCTCACGAAGCAGATACACACCACGTAGCAGCCGATGATGCACACGCAGAAGAAGGTCACGTAATGACCGAAGAAGAGCATAATGAGCACTTACTAGCAGGTTACCAAAATAAACCTTGGTCTGCTGTTTATATCGCTGCTTTTTTCTTCTTTATGATTTCTCTTGGGTGTCTTGCATTCTATGCCGTACAATATGCTGCTCAGGCTGGATGGTCACCTTTATTACTTAGAGTAATGGAGGGTATAACTGGATATCTTTTACCTGGTAGTATTATAATGTTTGTTTTACTAGCATTATCAGGATTCCATTTTAACCATATGTTCCACTGGATGGCAGATGGAATTACTGACCCAGCGAGCGATAACTATGATAAGCTTATTGCTGGTAAATCAGGATGGTTAAATGTGCCTTGGTTACTTATTAGAGCGGCAATTTTTATTGCTGGATGGAACATCTACAGATTCTTTGCTGTAAAGTTCTCAAAAGAGCAGGATGAAGCATCTGATAACAAATCACATAAAAAGTCATTTAAAATTGCTGCTGCATTTTTAGTGTTCTTCTTATACACTGAGTCAATGATGTCTTGGGATTGGATTATGTCTATCGATCCTCACTGGTTTAGTACACTCTTTGGATGGTACGTACTTGCAGGTATGATGGTATGTGGTATAACTACTATTGCTCTTGTAACTATGATACTTAAGGGTGCAGGCTACTTACAGAGTGTAAATGATAGTCACATACACGATCTTGCTAAGTTTATGTTTGGTTTTAGTATTTTCTGGACGTACTTATGGTTCTCACAGTTTATGCTTATATGGTACTCAAACATACCAGAAGAGGTAACGTATTACATACAGCGTATTGAAGATTATAACTTACCATTCTTTGGTATGTTAGTAATGAATTTCCTTTTCCCATTACTAATATTAATGAATAGCGATTTCAAACGAGTTAACTGGTTTGTAGTAATGGCTGGTATAGTAATCTTATTAGGTCACTATGTAGACATCTTCAATATGGTTATGCCAGGTACAGTAGGACAAGCTTGGTCGTTTGGATTTGTAGAAATAGGATCACTTATGTTCTTCTTTGGATTGTTTGTACTGATTGTTTTCAGTTCACTTACAAAACGTCCTTTAGAGCCTAAGCGTAATCCGCTTATTGAAGAAAGTAAACACTTTCACTATTAGAATATAGATTAAAGAAGTTAGAAAGCAATGACAGGTTTATTAGCACTCATCGTAGTAATTCTATTTGTAGTCACACTTTGGCAAATGTCAAAGATTTTTAAACTATCTCAGTTTAATAAGAAGACCAATAGTGAAAACGCTCAAGTAGCAGACGATAAAGACAACAGAATCAATGGTAAATTGATGTTGATGTTTATCACATTTTTATATGCCATAACTATTTACTGTTTCTGGAATTACAGTAAGTTTTATTTGCCAGAACCATCTTCTGAGCACGGAGCAGATTATGACACCTTGTTATTTATCTCTCTTGCACTTATAATGTTTGTTCAAGTAATCACACAAGCATTACTTCATTACTTTGCATATAAGTACTCAGGTAAGAAAGGTCAAAAAGCATTATTCTATGCAGATAATGATAAGCTAGAGTTTATCTGGACTATTATTCCAGTAATAGTTCTTGCAGGTCTTATTATCTATGGTCTCTTTACTTGGTCAGACATAATGAACTTTGAAGAGGACGAAGATGCAATAGTTGTAGAATTATATGCAAAGCGCTTCGGTTGGCAAGCACGTTATGCCGGAGAGGATAATATTTTAGGTAACGCAAATGTTCGTTTTATTGAAGGTGCAAACACAGTAGGTGTTGATGAAAGTGATGCTGATGCAATGGATGATAAAATTACAACAGAGCTTCACCTTCCGGTAGGACGTCAGGTAATCTTTAAGTTACGTTCTCAGGATGTACTACACTCTGCTTATATGCCTCACTTTAGAGCGCAAATGAATGTTGTGCCAGGTATGATAACTCAATTCTCTTTTACTCCATCTAAAACTACTGCAGAGATTCGTGACACGGATTATATGAAAGATAAGATGGCAACTATTAAAGAGATAAGAAAAGAAAAAAATAAAGCTTCTATAGCGGCAGGAGACGGTCCAATAGATGCTTATGATGAATTTAACTATTACTTGCTATGTAATAAGATTTGTGGAGCATCACACTATAATATGCAGATGAAGATTGTTGTTGAAACTCAAGAAGAATATGACGCTTGGATTGCAACTCAAAAAACATTTGGCAGCTCTATAGCAGCAGCTCAAGAATAAAAAAAGAAAAAGAAAAATTAACTAAAGAATCTAGGTATGGCAGCACACGCAGCAACAGCAGATCACGGTCACGATGATCACGAGCACCACCACGAGCAAACGTTTATAACGAAATATATCTTTAGTACTGATCACAAGATGATCTCAAAGCAGTATTTGATTACTGGTTTGGTAATGGGTATTATAGGTATTGGGATGTCATTGATATTCCGCTTACAGCTGGCTTGGCCAGATCACCAATTTACTATCTATGAAGTGCTTTTAGGAGACTGGGGTAAAGACGGTGTAATGGATCCAAACATCTATTTAGCACTTATAACAATACACGGTACCATAATGGTATTCTTTGTACTTACAGCAGGTCTGAGTGGTACTTTTAGTAACTTATTGATTCCACTTCAGATTGGAGCAAGAGATATGGCTTCTGGATTCCTTAATATGGTTTCTTACTGGCTCTTCTTCCTTTCTTCTGTAATAATGGTGTTATCATTATTTGTAGAGTCAGGACCAGCAGCAGCAGGTTGGACTATATATCCACCATTATCTGCACTTCCTAACAGTATACCTGCTTCAGGAATGGGTATGACATTATGGTTAGTAGCGATGGCTATATTTATCGCATCATCACTATTAGGTTCACTTAACTACGTTGTTACAGTACTTAACCTTCGTACAAAAGGGATGACTATGACAAGATTACCACTTACAATATGGGCTTTCTTTGTGACTGCTATTATTGGTGTGGTTTCTTTCCCAGTTCTTTTATCTGCAGCTTTAATGCTTATTATGGATAGAAGTTTTGGTACGTCATTCTTCTTATCTGATATTTATATTGGAGGAGAAGTATTACATAACTCTGGTGGTTCACCAGTATTATTTGAGCACCTTTTCTGGTTCTTAGGTCACCCTGAGGTATACATTGTATTATTACCAGCACTAGGTATCTCATCAGAGATTATATCTACAAACGCACGTAAACCAATATTTGGTTACCGAGCGATGATTGCTTCTATTCTAGCAATTGCGTTCTTATCAACTATTGTGTGGGGTCACCATATGTTTATTTCAGGTATGAACCCATTCTTGGGATCTGTATTTACATTTACAACCTTATTAATTGCAATACCATCTGCTGTAAAAGCTTTTAACTATATCACAACCTTGTGGAAGGGTAACCTTCAGTTCAACCCTGGTATGCTTTTCTCAGTAGGGTTAGTTTCTACTTTTATTTCTGGTGGACTTACAGGTATCATACTTGGAGATTCTACATTAGATATAAACGTACACGATACTTATTTTGTGGTTGCTCACTTCCACTTAGTAATGGGTATCTCTGCATTATATGGACTTTTTGCAGGTGTGTATCACTGGTTCCCAAAAATGTTTGAAGGTAAAATGATGAACAAGAACCTAGGTTACGTTCACTTCTGGATTACAGTTATTGGAGCTTATGGTATTTTCTTCCCAATGCACTTTATCGGTATGGCAGGATTACCTAGACGTTACTACACAAACTCAGCGTTCCCATATTTTGATGATCTTGTAGATGTAAACAAAGCGATATCTATTTTTGCTTTCATTACAGCGGCTGCACAATTAGTATTCTTATACAACTTCATACACTCGATGTTCTATGGAAAAGTAGGATCTAAAAACCCTTGGAAATCGAACACACTTGAGTGGACTACTGATCACAAGCACATACACGGTAACTGGGCAGGTGCAATTCCTGAAGTACACCGCTGGCCATATGATTATTCTAAACTGAATAAAGATGAGTCAGATTATGTTATTGCTGGTCAAGATTATGTACCGCAAACAGTCCCACTTCAAGACAATGAAGAAGAAATGCATCACTAGAGATGTAATACTATAAATCATACTTTTATGATCAATTAAAACCCATTCTTAACGAGTGGGTTTTTTTAGTTTACGCTTTCGCGAAAGCATAACATTGTCCTATATATTCTATAATTGAAAGTGGTACTCAAAGTTTCAAACAAGACAATTTCTTATCTTTGATAGAAATCACCTAGACGTATGAATGAGCACTTGGATCCTACAAATGAAGGTTACTCAAGAGAAGAAGTAGATATTGAGAAAGCGTTGAGACCTTTGTCGTTTGATGACTTTGCAGGACAAGATCAAGTGCTTGAAAATCTTAAGGTTTTTGTACAAGCGGCTAATCTTAGAGGAGAGGCATTAGATCACACACTCTTTCACGGACCTCCTGGACTTGGTAAGACTACTCTTGCAAATATTCTTGCAAATGAGCTCGGGGTAAATATTAAGATTACCTCAGGTCCTGTCTTAGACAAGCCTGGAGATCTTGCTGGATTACTTACTAATCTAGATGAGCGCGATGTGTTATTTATAGATGAGATACATAGACTTAGCCCTATAGTAGAAGAGTATTTATACTCGGCTATGGAAGATTACCGTATAGATATAATGATTGAGACGGGACCAAATGCGCGGACCGTTCAGATAGATCTAGCGCCGTTTACACTCGTAGGAGCAACTACCCGTTCAGGACTTCTTACAGCTCCTATGCGCGCACGTTTTGGTATCTCTAGTAGATTGCAATATTATACAACAGAACTTCTTACAACCATCGTACAGCGTAGCTCTAGTATACTAGGAGTACCTATCTCTATGGAAGCTGCCATAGAGATAGCCGGTAGAAGTCGTGGCACACCTCGTATAGCAAATGCATTATTGCGTAGAGTGCGTGATTTTGCACAAATAAAAGGAAACGGTAGTATCGATATTAAGATTGCAAAGTATAGCCTTGAAGCACTTCACGTAGATGCTCACGGACTGGATGAGATGGATAATAAAATACTAGCTACAATTATAGATAAATTTAAAGGCGGGCCGGTGGGACTTACTACTCTTGCCACAGCCGTTTCTGAAAGTGCCGAAACTATCGAGGAGGTTTACGAACCTTTTTTAATACAGCAAGGTTTTATTATGCGCACACCCAGAGGACGTGAAGTTACAGAAGATGCATACAAGCATCTAGGTAGAGTAAAAGGCCCTGTGCAGGGAGGTCTGTTTTAGAAACAGTCTATTTTTAAAATATTATATAAAAACACCTTATGTCTAATGATATCCCAGCAGTTTCGGTTTTAAAGTTTCTGGCAAATGCTGGGAGTATTTTAAAGAATCCGCTTCCTTTTCATCACGATAATTTTGAGAGTAAGGGTGATACCTTTAAGTTGCAGTTGGGCTTTGGTAATGAAGTTGTCTTCTCTAGAGATCCAGGCTTTGCAAAGTATGCTTTACAAAAAAACCAGCGCAACTATACAAAGTCACCCATTCAGACTAAAGATCTTGCAAAGTATGTAGGCGAGGGACTTTTAACCTCAGAAGGTTCTCTATGGAAAAAACAACGAAAACTCATACAGCCAGCCTTTCATAAAAAGCAGCTTGCACAGCTTATAGAAGCTATGCATACAGTAATAAAGGAAGAGTTACAAAACATAAATACGGGAGAGGCGTTTGATGTATTTGAGATATTTAATGACCTTGCTTTTAATACAGTTGCAAAGTCACTCTTTCAGACCGAGGTAGATCGTAAAAAGATAAACCGCCTACAATACATTACAGAGCAAGCTCAAAAGATGCTCGTAAAAGAGTTGAGACAACCTTATAAGTCTTGGTATTTTAAGTATGCTGGACCTATAGACAAGCACCTGGCTCTTACTCAAGAGGCGCGTGACATACTTATAGAACTTGTAGAAGAACGTCGAGCATCACAACAAAAGGTAGGAGACTTACTAGATATGCTTCTGGAGTCTACTTATGAGGATGGTACAGGTATGGATGATGAGCAGCTCATAGATGAGATTCTCATACTCTTTACCGCGGGTCACGAGACAACCTCAAATGCGCTAACATTTGCCGCCTCATTACTTGCAAGACATCCAGAGTGGCAAGATAAAATTTATGAGGAATACGCTTTCGCGAAAGCGCACTCAACCTCATTAAACGAGTTTTTAAGGCATTGCACAATCACCAAGCAAGTGCTCGAAGAAACAATGCGACTTTACCCACCAGCCTATTTTATAGACAGGGTAAATCTCGAAGAAGACCAATATAATGGAATGAAAATACCAGCGGGTTCTAATTTATTGTTTTCGTGTATTGAGATTCACAAGCACGACGATTTTTGGGAAGACCCATTACAATTTAACCCTACTCGCTTTGATGAAAATGCCGGGATGTATCACGATGCCTACTTCCCATTTGGCGCAGGGCCTAGAATGTGTATAGGTAATAACTTTGCGATGTATGAAATGATTCTTGCCGTGACCGAAATGGTATCTCGTTTTAAAATCACTCCTGTCAACACACCTATAGAAATATTACCACTCATTACCCTCAAGCCAAAAAATGCAATCTTAGAGTTTACTGCAAGATAGGGTGATAGAGAATAGATCAAAACATACAGCATTTATTAAGGCAGAAGCACAACGCTTAGGTTTTATGTCTTGTGGTATAAGTAAAGCAGGTTTTCTTGAAGAAGAAGCGCCTCGTCTTGAGTCTTGGCTCAATAAAAATATGCACGGCGAGATGCAGTATATGGAAAACTACTTTGACAAGCGCCTTGACCCTACAAAACTTGTAGAAGGGTCTAAGAGTGTAATATCACTCCTACTTAATTATTACCCTCACGAGTTGCAGAATGAGGAGTCTTATAAAATCTCTAAGTATGCCTATGGCCGTGATTATCATTTTGTGATAAAAGATAAACTCAAAGAGTTTATGCACGTTATACAAGAACAGATAGGAGAGGTGCAGGGTCGTGCCTTTGTAGATAGTGCACCTATACTAGATAAGGCTTGGGCAGCAAAGAGTGGTCTGGGGTGGATAGGTAAACACAGTAATTTACTCTCAAAAAAAGCAGGGTCATTTTATTTTATTGCAGAGCTTGTAGTAGACCTAGACCTTGAGTATGACACACCCGTTACAGACCATTGCGGTAGTTGTACTGCCTGTATAGATGCCTGCCCTACACAAGCCATTGTAGAGCCATATAAGGTAGATGGGAGTAAGTGCATAAGCTACTTTACCATTGAGCTTAAAAATGAAATACCTGAGTATGCAAAGAGTCATCTAGATGACTGGATGTTTGGTTGTGATGTATGTCAAGATGTATGCCCTTGGAATCGGTTTTCAAAACCCCATAGTGAGCCCTTATTTAACCCAAATCCTAAACTGCTCAATTATGATAAAAAAGACTGGGAAGAAATAACGCAAGAGGTGTTCTCAGAAATTTTTAGAAAATCTGCTGTAAAGCGAACCAAATTTTCTGGTTTGAAGCGAAATATCAATGCGTTAAAAAAATAACCGTAATTGACGCCTCAATTGCGAAATCCTTAAAATTACAGACACTTAACGTTATCTTAATATTTTTACGGATATTACTGTCTTGAATCATAATTAAAATCCAGCATATTTATGAACAAAATTTTAAGCAGTAT
>JAHDEV010000020.1 GCA_020628615.1 Dokdonia sp. | reverse complement strand
CGTACACGAGTACTGTAGGTAAGTTTTTATCTATAATCTTATCTGCATACACAATGGGGTAGCCTGGTGTCTCACAAATTTCTACCGTATCGCAACCAGCTTTACGTAAGCTTTCGGCAACGGTTGCGGCAGTTTGATGTGTGGCTTCTGCATAGGCAGAGTCTGCGCTAACACTCGGTATTTTAAGGAGTTCTATAAGCTCGTTAAGAAATCTGTCTTTGTGTTGTGCTATATATTCTTTTGGATCTTGCATTGTAATCTCATATTTGAAGTAAAAATACGAATAACGAATTGCAATTTTTATTAAAAAAATATTTTGCAATTGAAAAAATGTATTATATTTGCACCCCGTTACCAAGTAAACGAGTAACGATTTATTGAAATGCAGGCGTGGTGGAATTGGTAGACACGCTAGACTTAGGATCTAGTGCCTTACGGTGTGAGAGTTCGAGTCTCTCCGCCTGTACAACGAGAAAAGCTGACTTTAATTAGTCGGCTTTTTTTATGCGATAAATTCTCGAGAGTCATTAAAGGGCTTTTTAAGGCTCTTTTTGTTGCCTTAGAGGAAAGACTTTGTAGTATTGCTGTTAGCGCTTTAGAACTCTCCTAACCTTCATTAAAAGGCAAAAAAATAAAGAGCATCCCCCGATACTCTTTATTATACACTCATTTTTGTAGTAAGCAAACTAATTCAAATATTGTGAGTGTTGTAAAATCTTATTATGCTTTTTTAATTGAAGCTACAATGTCTAGCGCTTTTTTGGTTTTTTGCTCAATAGCTGTATAATCCCAAACACCTGTTGTCGCATCTGGAGCGATAAGTTTTGATCCCATACCTACGCAAGTAACACCAGCGTTAAACCATTCTTCTAGACTCTCTTGAGTAGGAGATACCCCACCTGTAGGCATTATAGATGTCCAAGGGCAGGGGCCTTTTATAGCTTTTACAAACTGAGCTCCATATATCCCTCCAGGAAAAAGCTTTACAACTTCACAACCTAATTCTTCTGCACGAGCAATTTCTGTAAGAGACCCACAGCCTGGTGACCAGAGTACTTTTCTTCTGTTACACACTAAGGCGATATCTTCTCGTAACACTGGTGTTACAATAAAGTTTGCGCCTAGTTGCATATAAAGCGATGCTGCAGCACCATCTGTAATACTACCTACACCTAGTATGAGCTCTGGTAATTCCGCTTTCGCGAAAGCGCACAACGCATCAAATACCTTATGAGCATTATCACCTCTACTTGTAAACTCTATCACGCGAGCTCCTGCACTATGACAGGCTCTGAGGATGTTTTTACCCACCTCAATAGACTCGTTATAAAACAAAGGGACGATGCCCGTGTCCTTCATTGCTTGAGCTACTTCTATTCTTGTAAATCTTGCCATAATTATCTTGAAACTTTACCTGTTTGATCTCCGTCCATAAATCGCTCTATGTCTTGTAAAGATACGAGGTTATAATCGCCGTAAATGGTATGTTTTAAACAACAAGAGGCTACGGCAATATCTATTGCGCGTTGCTTATCCATAGGTTTATCTATGAGGCCATATGCGAGACCACCCATAAAGGCATCTCCACTACCTACACGATCTACCACAGGGGTTACCTCCTGCACGTGTGCTTTATAAATTTGATCACCGTCGTATAAAATTCCTCCTATGCGCTGGTGAGAGGCGCTTACAGAGTAGCGTAGGGTGGTTGCCACTTGCTTTAAATCTGGACACATTTTAAAGAGTTTGTCATATAGCACAGGTAACGACTTTTCGTCGTGATAATTAGGCTGTACTTTAGGTTCTCCTAGCATAAAATATGCAGTATCAATGTCGCCTAGTATGAGATTACTATACTTGAGTAGCTCTGGCATTACCTCGTGAGGTTCTTTTCCCCATTTCCATAATTTTGACCTGTAATTTAGATCTGTAGAAATGGTAAGTCCCATCTTTTTTGCCATTTTTACTGCTTCTAGACATTCTAAAGCGGCTTGCTCAGATATGGCTGGAGTGATACCACTCCAGTGAAACCAAGATGCTCCTTTAAAAATGGTCTCCCAGTCAAAAGCTCCTTTTGTAACGGTAGCCATAGAACTGCCAGCACGGTCGTAAACGACATTGCTGGCTCTAGTTCCGGCTCCTGTTTCTAAAAAGTAAATACCTAATCTGTCTCCACCTCTGTGTATGTGAGTATCACCTACACCTAGCTTTTTTATTTCTTGCAGGGCGGTATCACCTATCTCATTTTGTGGGAGACGTGTTACAAACTCTGCAGGAACACCTAAGTTGTTAAGTGATACTGCTACATTAAACTCACCACCACCGTAGGTAGCTCCAAAGGTTTTGGCTTGTGAGAATCTCAAGAAGCGCTCTGTAGAGAGGCGCAACATTATTTCTCCAAAGGTGACTACTTTGCTCATATACTAGTTATATACCTAATGCTTGACCACCACCTACTTGAATAGTTTCGGCAGTTAAGAATGCTGCGTCTGGACTTGCTAAAAATGATACAACACCTGCAACATCTTCTGGTTGTCCTAATCTACCTAGCATAATGTTATTTGCCCAAGATGCAAATACTTCTGGTTTTGTCTCTTTAATTTGCTTGTGGAAAGGTGTATCTATCGTACCTGGTGATACTGCGTTTACACGTATACCATACTCAGCTAGATCTTTTGCAAGTGCTCTTGTAATAGTATGCACTCCAGCCTTAGATGTACCATAGATTCCAGCACCTGGTCCTCCGGCATTCCATCCTGCGTTAGACGTATAGTTAATGATAGTAGGGTGATCACCTTTCTTTAAGAATGGAATCGCCGCTCTAGAGGCAAAAAACACACTATCAAGGTTAAGAGCCATTACAAATCTGTAAAACTCTGTTGTCATTTCTTCAAAACGTGATCTACCACCTAGACCTCCTGCATTGTTTACAAGCACATCTATCTTACCGTATTTTTCACCTATTTTCTTGATGTTTGCTGTAACCTCTTCTTCTTTAGTTACGTCAAAACCGTAGTACTCTGCCGTTATTCCGGCTGCCTTTAACTCTTCAAGTCTTTGCGCGCCCTCTTCATCTTGTATACCGTTTAAGATAACCGTATATCCTTCTTCTCCCAGTCTCTTTGCAACCGCAAATCCTATTCCTCCTGTGGCACCAGTTACGATGGCCACTTTACCTTTATTTTTACTCATAGTTTTTTAATTAATTAGTTATTTTCAACAATTTTTATATTTCTGATTAGCCCAAAGATTGATATCACAACCATAGGCGCTAGTATTGCAATTACAATAAATGCAGGTGTATATGATGTAGAAGCTATCATAGGTATGAACCAGTTCATTATAATAACTGATACCGCTCCCACAGTTCCCGCAAGGCCTGCAAGTGTTCCCACAGAAGGCCCTCTAAATAAATCTGTAGATAATGTCTGGATGTTTCCGATAGCAAACTGAAATCCAAAAAGTACAATGCCTGTTATATAAATAAACGTCATAGGGTTATTATCATCTACTAAGAAAATGATACCTAAAAGACCTAAGAATATAAGTGTAGCCCCTATTAGTATCGTACGCTTACGCGAAAAGTCAACCGAATGTTTTGCCATTAGCTTACCACTATACCATCCACCAGCAAGACTTCCTATCATACCACCTACGTATGAGATCCACATTGTAGATCCTATTTCTTCTACACTAAAACCAAACTGACTGTTAAGGTATAAGGGCATCCAGCCTACAAATAACCACCAGATAGGCTCTATAAAGAATCGCGCAGCAAGGACACCCCAAGATTCTTTATAACTTAAAATTTGCAGAAGAGAAAGTCCTTTTTCCTTTGTAGCTTTTTCATCTACAATAGCTCTTCCTTCCATAATGAGCGCTTTTTCCTCATCTGTGATCCAAGAGTGATGTTTTGGCGCTGCTTTATTAATGATAAACCAAGGAATAACCCATAAGATACCTAATGCACCAATGATGATATATGTACTTCTCCATCCATAACTACCATATAAAACGGCAATAAGAGCAGGAGCAATAATACTTCCTACAGAAGCTCCGGCATTAAAAATACCTTGAGCAAGTGCTCTCTGGTTTACCGGAAACCACTCTCCGTTACTCTTCACTGCTCCAGGCCAGTTTCCTGCTTCTCCCAGACCTAATAAACCTCTAAAAATACCTAATGAAACCAGTCCCTTTGAAAATGCGTGAAAGACAGAGGCAAGTGACCATAGTATAATAGAAAATGCAAATCCTAATCTTGTACCTATGATGTCCATAAGTTTACCAGACAGAAATTTTCCGGCAGCATAGGTCACCATAAAGATGTTGAGCATTAAGGCATAATCATAATCATCCATACCGAGATCTTTACCCATCTCTGGCCACATAATTCCAAAGGCAGAACGATCAATATAGTTGATAATGGTTGCAAGGCATATGAGCGCTATAATCCACCATCTTAGTCCTTTAAGTTTCATAGTTTTTTAATTTTTTTGGCTCTTTATTATTTCATATAAGAAAGTAAACGCCCTGGCTATTGTTTGATAGCTATTCTAAATTTGTAATATTTTTTGATTGTTTTTACGCTTTCGCGAAAGCGTATATACTCATAAACTATAGATCGTAACAGTATTGATATAGTGCTTTAAAGTGCTCTTTCATCATTTGTTTAGCAACCTTTGTTTTTTGATCTCGTATAGCTTCATAGATACGTTCGTGTTCCCCAATGCTAGTTTGGGCCATTGTGCTATCACACACGTGATATTTTTCAAAATTTGTGATAATCTCTGGTGTGATCATTAACATAAAAGTGTTCATCGTACTGTTTCTAGAAGCTTTTGCAATGGCTAGGTGAAAGAGTAAATCTTCTTGCACTGCATCTTCTCCATTAAGCACTTTTTCGGTATATGCATCAAGTGCAGATCGCATTGCTTTAAGATCTTCATCTGTGCGGCGCATTGCTGCTAGACGAGCGGTTTTGAGTTCTAATAAAATTCTAGTTTCAACTAGTGATTTAAAGTGAGGAGTCTCTAGACTTAAGATGTCATCTATAATTCCATTCATTGCAATCACACCTATATTTGCTACAAACGTACCGCTTTGAGGAATGGATTTAAGTAAACCATAAAATTCAAGTTTTTGAATAGCGCTTCTCACGTTACCGCGAGACACTTCAAACTTTTCTGAAAGCATACGCTCTGAAGGAAGTTTATCTCCAGGCTCAAGATTTTTATAATTGATCAACTCCTTAATTTGAGCAATTATAGACATCTCAACATCGGCATTTTCAGATTTTGTACGTATGTCTAGATTCATAATTAATTATTTATAGTTACACGTTCTTATATGTTTGATTTACTGTAATATAAGATTTTTGCTATATTTTAAATCAGTGATTTACTTCTAATTTATAGACTCTTACTTTTGCAAAGGCTCCTTCATCTCGGGTTTGTAAATAGTTGCCTACTTTAAAATAATTTTCAAAGATATTCCATCTTTTGATAGATGTACTGTCATAAACAGCAAACTCTTGATTATTTAACGATACTACCATTTTGCCATCTTCAACATCTACCTCTAAAGTGAATTTCCCAAAGCCTACTTCTTGTTTAAAAGTATGTCCTTTGTCATCATCCCAGGCTTCATCAAGTAATATGGCGTCATCAATCACATTTTGACTTTTTAAAACCTTAGTTTTTACTCTTATTTTTCCATCTTGCCAGTATACTTTTAATATGGGTGGGGCATTATTATCTTTTTGACCTAGTCTGTCTCGTTGCTCATTAGTAAGTCTGCCGTGTATCTGTGCTATAATTACTTTGTGGTATTTACCATTTTCTGCTCTTGAAACAGCATCCATAGCCATCTTGACTTTCATATTGCCACCTTGTTCAAAGGTCCAGTTTACATTATTATCTCCAGATACCATTTGTTCTCTTAACTCAGATCTGGAGTATTTTGTGTTTCTGGTAGTTTTACTAGGGTAGGCGTGAAAAACAATAGCCCCTCGTGTACTATCATTGTACATAAATGGCTTTAAAGTTTGGTTTGTTGCATAGTCTAGAATCTCAGGAGGGCTTACCTCTATTACTTTAGGATCTCCTTTAGGTATGGTTACCTTCCAGTTTGTAAGATCTATTTCTGGCAGTTTATATTTTTTTCGTTTCTTTTTCTTTTTTTTCTTTGCTTTTTTTGGAGTTAGAATTTCACTAGGATTATTACCACTGCTTTCTACCATCTGTGCAAAAGACAGCGTGGTAGAAAGTAATAGTAATATGAAAAATGTGGCTTTCTTCAAAATATATATTATTGTAACCCTGCCGTAAAGTTGTCTATACGTGCTTCTACACTTGCATTGTAAAAGAATATACTTACTGTACTATCTGCACCTGAGTTAAAATCAAGTGTTACTAGTGTATAATCTTCATCAGATCCAGTAAACTCAACAATTGCAGATGCTTCAGCTGTAGCGCGATCTACATAACCACCACCAGGTAAAACAGATACTGTTGCAGATCCTCCTGGATCTTCTATTCTATATGAATATGTAATTCTGTAATCTGTATTAGGTGTTACTGTAAGTTCTTGGTAACCTATTCTAGAAGCGTCACTTGGCAATTTAGCCGCTTGTCCACCTTCTGGTACAGTACTACTTGTGTTGATTTGAATCACGCCTCCTAAATCTGAGTTACGCCAAGAATCACGCCCATCACCAGTACCATCTGGAAGTGTGTTATCCTCAAAGCTAGGCTCAATTATAACTGGAATAATAGCTTCTGGTTCTTCTGGTTCTACAACCTCTACTACATCTGAAAATGTACTTACTACGCCTAAAGCATCAGATGCTGTTAGGGTTACTGTATAAGTTCCTTCTGCTGCATACTCATTTTGCCCGTCTACTTCTGTAGAAGTGTTTCCATCACCATAATCCCAAGAGTACGTAGTTGCACTTGTAGATAAATTTGCAAAGTTGTAAATGGCAAAATTATTTATATCTACCGTGGCAATAAAGTTTGCTTCTGGTGGTGTCGTGTCTTCTTGACTTCCTGCCTCAGGAAGGTCTAATTCATTTTCACAAGAAATGGCTGCCACCATCCCTAGTAGTAAAAGGGCAATCTTGCTTGTTTTTAAAAAATATTTCATCTTCTTATTTTTTTAGATTAGTACCCAGGGTTTTGTGATAATAACCCATTACTAAGGTTAATTTCAAACTGAGGAATAGGTAATAATAAATCTGTAGCGCTAAAGCTATGTCCATTTGCATTTGAGAATGCAGTAAGAACATCTTGAGCCACCCCAAATCTTCTTAAATCGTGTATTCTGTGATTTTCAAAAGCAAGCTCTACACGTCTCTCGATAAGTAAATCATCTCTTGTGATTACAGTTACTGTATTTGCATCATCATCTGGATTATCTGGATCATCTGCCAGTCCAGCTCTATCTCTAATTTCTTGAAAAGATGCAAGAGCATTAGACGAGGTAGTTTGTGCTCCACCAGCGAGTATAGCTTCGACGTGCATTAAAAGTACATCTGCATAACGCAATATAATCCAGTCATTACCAGCACTCGTAGGGTCACTACTCGTTTCTGCAATACCTAAATCTGCATCTCCATTAGGAATCCATTTTACTACTTGAGTTTGTGTAGGTTGTTGTGCATCTACTCGTTTTGAGTATTGTGCTCTATCTCCACCAAATTCATCTAGAGCTGCAATAGCTTCATCTGTAACATAGTTAACTCCACTTGTACGACCTACACCGTTAAGCATTTCTGCTGAGAAGTTTTGACTTTCAAGAGAGTTGCTTGCTACATAACCTACAGTAAAAATGTTTTCACCATTTGCCTCATTAAAGAATACATCTCTAAAATCTGCTTCAAGGGCATATTGCTCACTGTTTATGATATCTTCAAGTAGGCCTTGAGCTTCACCATAATTAGTTCCTTGTGTTAAATATACTTTTGCTAGCATACCTTGCGCAGCAGCTTTTGAAGCTCTGTTAGGAGTACTAGTGACATCTAGTGAAGAGATAGCGTTTTGAAAATCTGCAACTATAAAGTCATAGATATCACTTGTTGCTACTCTAGTAAACTGTGCTTCAGAATCTGAAATTACTATAGGTTCGTCTATAAGTGGCACATCTCCATAAGAGCGCACTAAGTTAAAATAAGCAAGTCCTCTTAAGAATCTAGCCTCACCTTCTATAGTTGCAGCATCATCACCGGCTAAATCTATATTATCTAAAACTAGATTTGCCTTTGTAATGATATCGTACATACTGCGGTAATAGTCAAATACAAAACCATTAGTAGGTTGTACAGTAAAGTTGTCAAATTGACCAGCTTCACCTTCACCACTTTTTGATCTCGTGTTGTCACTGAGCATTTCTGTTACGTAGAACTCAATTTGCTGTGCGTGATTAAGGCTTGCATCTGTAAGCTCTAAACTATTAACACCTTGTAGTGCGTCATAGACTGATACTAAAACAGATTCAAGCTCTTCTGCATTATTTGGGAATGTTTCACCCACAAGCACCGCTGTTGGTACTGGCTCTAAAAAGTCATCGCCGCAAGAGACAGTGCTCACTACGATCAATAACATCAATAAATTTTTAAATGTTTTCATAGTTGTCTTTCTTAAAATTCTAAATTAACTCCTAGCGAAATTGTACGTGCGATAGGCGATCCTCCACGTTGGTATCCTACATTAAGAGCACCTTCATTCTGGTAAGATTCTGGGTTCCATCCTGTATAACCATCTGCTGTTATATACATTAAGTTTTGACCAGAAGCATATACACGAGCACGAGATAACCCTACACGTGCTATAAGGTCTTTATCAAATGTATATCCAAGACTTAACGTACGTAGTGCTACGTATGATGCGTCAGATATAATATCATCTGTAAAAATCTTTTCTTTAATAAACTGTTGGTCTGGAGTCGTTGCTGGATTGAAATCCTCACGACTACTAAACTGATTAAAGATATACTGGTCTGCAATGTTTCTTACCTCTGCACCCCAGCTTCCTTGAAGTGTGAAGCTAAAATCTACGTCACCTATTTGGAAATCATTTGCAACACTCCAGATGAGATCTGGGAATGGATCACCTATGATTGTTTTATCTTCATCATCAATAAGTCCATCACCATTTAGATCTTTTACATAAACATCTTGTGCTTCACCACCTACTACTGCATATGGATCATTTATAAATTCAAGTGGAATATCTCTGTCAACCACGTATCCATAAAAAGAAGAGATAGGTTGCCCTTCAAGTGTAATCCACTCGGCAGCACGTTTACTATCTACATTTGTAATAAGTCCACTTGCTCCAGCAAAGTCTGTTAGTTCATTCTTATTTGTAGAAGCTAGTATAGTCGTATTCCAAGTAAAGTTTTCATTTGTAATGTTACGTGTACGTAACTCAATCTCTATACCCTTATTTACCACTTCACCTCTATTTGCAAGTGCTTGGCTAAATCCTGTAGTTGTAGAAACCGGTACATTAAGTAATAACTGGTCTGATGTCTTGTTATAAGCATCAATAGATCCAGAGATTCTCCCTTGGAAAAGTCCAAAGTCTACAGCGACGTTTGCCTCACTTGAGCGTTCCCACTGTAAATCTGGATTTGCAACGTTTATAGGAGCAAGACCATTAACTACCTCATTGTTAAAGACACTAGAATTTGGTCCATATAATTGTAGTGATGGGTATAGTTCAATATTATCAGAAATAAGACCGCTACCTATGCTTAAGTCTTTGTTACCTGTAAAACCGTAACTAGCTCTAAGTTTTAAGTTACTTATTACGTCACTTTCGCTAAGGAAATCTTCTCTCGCAAGATTCCAACCCAATGAAACTGCTGGGAAGTAACCATATTTGTTATTTACTCCAAAAGAAGAGTGTCCATCTGCTCTTAAACTTACAGAGGCAAGATATTTGTCTTCATAAGAATAGTTTACACGCCCAAAAAATGAAAGTAAGCGCTCTTCAGTATTATATGATACATTTTCTATTACTGTTGTACCACCACCTAAAGTTTGTATAAGGTCATTTGAAAATCCATTTACAGCAACAGATGAGTATTCACGATCCCACTTCTCTGCAGATGCTCCTAAAAGTGCACTTATGTTATGCGATCCAAAAGACTTGTCATAAGTAAGTAATGCTTCAGTAAGGATATGTATACGCTCGAAGTTGTCTAAATCTAGTTGTGCGGCAGAAGCACCGTTACGGCTAGCTTCTACTCCTTGGTAACGACGTTGCTTTCTTGACTGGTAATCACCACCTAGAGTAGCTTTAAAGTTTAATCCTTCTGCTATCTTGTACTTTCCGTAGAAGTTACCATACAATCTAAACTGCTTATCTGTACGATCTCTCTCTAATACTTTTGCAGCAGGGTTTTGATTACTTGTAGTACTTATATCTACTAGCTCACTTCCATCTCCAAAGAGATCATAATTATCAAAGTGACGTTCTCTAGCATAATCACCTATTTGTACATCTGGATACACGTTGCGATCTACATATTGAATAGAGTTTGCATCGTGAAAAATAGGTAACCACGGTTGTTGTCTTAAAATATCGTGAGTAGATCCATCAAAACGTCTTCTATTTGTATAAGAAGGAGCAAGGTTAGCCCCAAAAGAGAAGTTGTCATTTACTTTAGTATCTACTTTAAGTCTAAAGTTATATTTCTTAAAGTCGTCTGTAATTAAAACCCCTTCATCGTGTACATATGATAATGAAGTGTTGAATTTTGTTTTCTCACTTCCACCTCTTGCGCTCAAGGAGTGACTTTCTATCTGTCCACCATCAAAAATGCGATCTTGCCAAGACTCATCTATACCTAAAAGCTCTCTATATTGAGACCTTAGAGAAAGTTCTCCAGTATTTGCAAGTTCTCTAGCGTGTGATGCTGCTACGCTTATATCATAAGCATCACTTTGTCTTGCTTCTTTAAAACCAGTAAAGGTGTTATAGCTAAAAACCGTTTTACCTTCTTTACCCTGCTTAGTAGTTATTATAATAACTCCACCAGAAGCTCTAGAACCATAAATAGCGGCAGATGCTGCATCTTTAAGAACTTCTACAGAGTCTATGTCGTTTACATCTACAGTGTTTAGGAAGTCTGAATCAAGAACTACGCCGTCTACTACAAGAAGAGGCCCGCTGTCTCCAGCAATAGATCCTACACCCCTAATGTTTATTGTAGCATTAGATCCAGCTTCACCTTCTGTAGCCTGTATATTAAGACCGGCAACTTGACCTACGAGGGCTTCGTTTGCCGTACCTACAGCTATCTGATCTAGATCTTCATTTTTTACCTTACCTACAGCTCCAGTAATTTTTGTTCTAGATTGTGTACCATAACCTATGACAACTACTTCTTCAAGAGCATTTGCATCTACTGTAAGACTCACGTTTGCTTCAGTTTGCCCAGTAATAGGGACAATCTTAGTAGCAAATCCTACATATGAGTACTGTAAGACATCACCAACCGATACAGACAACTGGTAATTACCATCAAAATCTGTTGAGACTCCGTTTTGAGAACCTTGTACAATTACACTCACTCCAGGAATAGGAGCATTGTCTTCCTCCGAGACTACGGTACCTTTTATAATATATGCGTCTTGCCCAAAAAGCAATACACCACATAAAAGAAAAAAGGCTAAGGAAAACTTAGTTTTTACATTCATAATTAATGATTTAAGATTTAATTAATTTGTTTTTTAAATAATCCTCAGAAAAACATTAAGTGCTATAGGTTCTGTATGCGTTTTACTACTTTTACAGCAAATAGACCTTCTAAGTTTATTTATACTTCCTACCAGAAGTGATTATCAAGGACAGTGTCGCAGCTGTCCTTTTTTTATTGGTTTTCCAAACTGGTTTACCACTTTGGAAAACCAAATATGATGATAATAAATTGTTAATGCAAAAAAAAGAGTGTTAAAATATTAACTATTTCATAAAATCTTCGCGTATAGGTGAGAAAACGTCAATAAGTACCCCTGCTTCAGTACAAATGGCTCCGTGTAAATCGTGTGGCGGAATGTAAAAAGAATCTCCAGCTTTAAGGGTCTGAGTCTTTCCGTCTATAGTAACATCAAAAGATCCACTCTCTACATAAGTTACTTGAGAATGGTAGTGCTCGTGCATAGGTCCTATTCCTCCTTTTTCAAAATATACCTTTACGAGCATAATCTTATCGTCATAGCCCATTATTTTTCGTTTTACGCCTTCACCTACTACTTCCCACTCAATGTCTGCGCCTTGTATAAATTCTTTACTTGATCCAAATGATTCCATAATGTTTAATTTTTAAGTTGTTTAAAATAATATGTACCCTTCCAGGTGTATGTGTTGTTAGATAATTCTAGTTTGTGTTGCGCTTTCGCGAAAGCGGAATCTACCACAATCACCATATAACGCTCTTTGTTTTGTAAGGTAAGCTCTAGTGCCGTATAGCCCTGTGGTGCTGCTAGTGATTTTATGCTTTTGACCGCTGCATAGGCATTTTCTGCTTTTTCGGTCACGGGGTTATAGGTGCCGTGCGACTCTATTACTTGCACAAACAGGCCATTCTTCATATTGTTGCGACGCTGTATAAGCATAGGGTCGCGACGTAAATTAAACTCTGGATCACTTGCCCCTACACGACCAAAAATGAACTGGTCTTTACCCTCTGTGAGAACAGTCGCCGAGTAAAACTTCTTGTTATCTAGCCAGGTAAACTGTGTATTTTCTGTACTAGGAGTTCCTGTAGCCTCTTTCCAGATATGCTGGTAACCTGCCTTTGTGCCTAGGGGGCTGAGTTGTTGTGGAGTGTTTAAATCAAGATTTGTCGCCACTACCTGTCCTTTATAATAGAGTGGGAGGTCATATTTGTGATTACCATCACTGGTCACATTAAGAATATCTATAAGCAACGGTTTTTTATGATGATCTAGCGTTACCATCATCATAGTACGAGTAAACTCTGTGCCGGGGTAGGCGTTTGCCTCTAGCGCACTTACAACTTGAATGTTTGGGTCGCTTGTTTCAAAAGTGGTTACCTCTGGGTGATGTTTTGAACTCTCTTTAAAGATTCCTTTATAATGCGATGTCTCGTCTTGCACCAGCGTGTTATGAGCAATGGTTTGTTTTGCCCAGGTCGTATTTTCTTTAAGATAGCCTCCACCGTTTTTTTGCTCTACGTTTACAAAGCGTGCTAGGCCATAGTCTTGTAATACCTCTTTACCATCTTCATATAAGGAGTACGATAATTTATCAAAGTGACCGTGACTTAACCCGTGAGCGGCATCCTTCATAACAAGTGCCATTGTACCACCCTCATAATTTGCACGTAATATGGCTACACCACCTTCATCACCTTTTGCTCCATCACGTAAGAGCATAGACTCTTTTATAAAAGGTTGTGCTTTGCCTTGATGTATGTCTTGAGCAACGGCAAGACCTGTAGCATCTAGCTGTACATTATCTTGTTGTAGTGCGACAGATAGTAGCCTTGGATCTTGATTACCGTAGTAGTATGCAATATCTACCGCAGAGACTAGGGACGCCGTTTGGTATGACATTCCCTTCTGTCCATCATTAAGAGGGAAGAACTCCCCATCTGCATCTGTAAGGTTTAATAGGGCATCTACCGCTTTAATGAGTACACCGCCGTTGTATTCAAATATCTTGAGCTCTGGTTTTTTTGTTTCTAACGCTTGCGCGAAAGCTAAGAATGGATACATCGCATAACGCTGGTAGTAAGGTCCCTCTGTATAATAACCATCTGGCGAAAATGGCTCATCTAGATTTGCCAAAAATCCAGACTTTTGTCCTTCTTTTTTTATAGTCCCGCCATCATTGTCGAGAGCTGCACTATCTATGCCATCGTCCTTTATTCCGTATAACGCTCTATCTACAAGTTCATTATCATTCATCACTAAGCCTATCATCCCTACAGCTACAGTTCCCCAAGTACTATGATTATGTACTCTATTAAAAAACTGTGGTGTTTCTATAGATAGAAAATCTGCAAAGGGGCGAAATAATTCATTATCTAAGGTCTGTCGTTCTTCTTCTGTGATCCATCCTCGTATACCGTCATATGCCTGACTCATATACACGAGCCAGTTTGCATCATTAAGGCATTGCCAAAAAATTTTGCCTCGAGCATATGAACGTTCTTGTGGGTGACGTGGTAGAGACTTGTAGATTTTTGCATAAGCAAGTAGCACATCTCTAGTAAACTCGGCATATTTAGTATCACCTGTAATTTGAAACAGGGCACCTGCTTTTTGTAAAGTGGCAAAGTTTTTTTTGTGCTGAGTATGGGTGTAGCCACCAGCCATATCTTTTGGTATGGGTACTTGTATACCTTCGGCCATTGCAGCATCTACTTCTTGCTTTGCTCGCTCAAGTGATTTGTCAAATAATGGAACACTCCCTAATGCACTTTTTATATCATCTACACTTTTTGAGGTAAGCATTAGTTTAGGGTGATCTGCATTACTTTCTAAGTCACTTGATGTAGTAGTTTGATCTTGATTTTTACAAGAAAGAGCAACCATTACAATTGCAATGAGCTGTATAGCTTTTTTTAAGTGTTTAAAGTGTGTCATAAATAGTTACTTTATCTTATAAGTTACCGCTGCTGCAGGTTGTAATGTGTAGTTTGTATCAATACCATCTTGAGTGACAATAATCGCTACTTTTTTGGCGCTTAGTAGCGTGATGGTTAATTCTTGATTGTTTATTTGGGTCATTATATCTCCTCCTTCGGGAATTTCAATATTAATTGAGTCAACATCCGCTTTTGAAATATTAAAGTAAATGGAGCTATTTCCTTTAAATAGCATTTTTGAGCTCCCATTATGAAGTGACCACCCTTTTAAAGAGGGGTTTTTCTCAGTTTCTAGTATGCGGGTGTCATAAGTACTATAAGGATAAAGTACAGTAATAAAACTGTATGATTCTTCTCCTTCTTTAGAAATGGTAGACCACTGTTTTCCTCTTTTTCCAGAAGTAGCTACACCATCTACCTCATTGAGTTGGTAAATATCTAGACCGCTTCCGTTAGAAAAATTAGAACGTAAGAGTTGAGCACCATTTTCTGTGGTGTAGTGACCTTGCCATTGTTGCTTATAGATATGTGCTTCTTTAGCATAAAAGTTATCTTTTACGATCCAAAAGTCATCCTCTATAGAGATTACTTGTCTTGTGTAATTTACTCCTTCTTCTTGAAAGCCATCGTGACTCCCTATAAATAGATCTATAGATTCGTTAGAAAGCCATCCCAGCACGGTAGGCTCTGGAAGACTTTTAAATTTACCAAAACCGCTCCCTCCTTTATTAGAAGTGTATTCTTTACCTTGGAGAATGGTATCTACCAGGGCGACATTTTTTACCTTACTATTTTTAAAGAGCTCTAGGTCGTCTAGCGAGTAGCGCACTTGGTAATTAGGTAGAACAACGTGCTCATTTGCCATTGCTTGTATACCTAGCATATCGCCGTGCTGGTGGTCTGGTTTGTCTTTATCAAGACCTGCAGCTATTATGAGCATTTTGTTACTGGGTTTCCAGCCTTCTCTCATTATATAATAACCTGTGTCTGTAAAAGCATATGACTTTGTTTCTGGTGGCGTAGCTTTTATAGATTTTAAGCCCTCAAGTTGATTACGGCTTAGGTACCATAAATATTTAGGTTGTACTGCTTGCTTTGCAAAATATCCCATTGCTGGATCATCAAATAATAAATACCCCAGTGTAAGTGAGCCCGAGATGTCATTTTTTTCTGCCCAAGGTGTATCTGTATCATCAGAGAGTACAGGAGCGCTTCCGTCTGGATAAGCAACTTTAGTGAGCGTTGTAAATAATGATTTGAGCTTTTCTTCCCACAATGTACTTACTGGCATATTACTTTTTTGAGCCAATTGGTACACATAAAAATAGTTGTCTATATCACTCTGGTGATAATGTATGGTGCGCTCAAACTGAAACCCATCATTATTAATCTCTCTTTTGAGATGCTCCTCTAGAAGTGTCATTGCGTGTGTATACCACACATCAGCATCTTTAAAATCGTTAAGGATTATGGAGAGCATTGCAAGAGCAGATAGACCTCTGGTCTGGTGATTGCCAGCTTTAAACGCTTTATTGTTTTTATATAAATGTGCTGCGTGTTGCAGTAGGGTGGCGATGGTGGTAAGCTGTTCTTTATCTGTGTAAGCAGCTTCTCCTAAAAAACCATTATGTATCTGTAGCCAGTTTAAAATGCGATAACCAGATCTAAAAGACTCATACACGCCATTACCATCACTTATGGTTTCATAACTATTAGTGCTTAAAGCATCATTAAGAGATGCTAGTTGCGATGTGTAGTAGTTAATGTATGATGGGTTTTTATTCTCATAGCGGTATAAAAAGGCGATGTCTACCATTTTATGTTGCCTAGCAAGGTGCCTTAAACCATATGCATTAATAGGAGTCCCATTTTTATAGTTAAAAGGTAATTTCCAAAACGTGCTATCATCAAATTTACCTAGGTGATCTTGAGCTCTAGCCGTGTGATATTTCTCCACCTTTGGGTAAAGACGTTTGTACTCTTCAAAACGCGTGTCTGTCTCGTGCCAGTCATAAAAATATCGAGAAGCAAAAACAGTTCTAAAATGACTGGCAAGACCCGCTTGAGAAACTTCTCCTAGATCGTCTTGTACACTCGTTTTGAGATATGGGAATAGTTCATCTATAGCAATTACCTGCTCAGAAGGAATATGCTGTGCATATCCTGATAGGGTAAATAATAAGAAGCATAGCTGAATCCCATATTTTTTAAAATGCTGCAACATTAGTAAACTAACTTAAGTTTTAAGTTTTGCACTACTTTAATCTCTCCAGAGTTTGAAATCTTATTATCCACAGGTTCTTGTCCTTTTTCACCCCACAGTACTGCGATGGTCTTTATAGGGTTATTTGTAAAGGTATTTTCGGCAAGAGTTACGTTTACGATTCCTCTTGTTTTTAATAAAATATTACTCTTCTCTTGAGCGCCACATTGTGTAAACGTATTACCACGCACCACAAGGCTACCGCCTATGGTAGACTCGTCGTAGCCTCCACGGTAGTAGTCTAGCACATTCATCCCTACGTTTGTAAAAGTGTTATCTTCTATAAACACAAAGGCCGCATTATAATCTCCTTTGTCATTAGTTTCTTTGTTAAGTTGGATACCACTTGCGGTATTTTTTATGGTGCTATTTTTTATTGAGATGGTATCTGCAAACGAGGCTTTACTAGTTTCTAACACACTTTTAAAACCATCTATCTCTACATTATCTAGCCATAATTCATACGCCTGGCCCATTCCTTTTTCTAGGGTTGCAAATGCGTCTGTACTCTTATCACCCTTAAGTACAATGTTTGACAGCTTTAGCTTTGCTCTAGGTTGTAGTTCAAAGCCTTTGGTAGCGTTTTTAAAAGTAATCACTGGTCTGTTAGTCGTTGCTGTAGATTGTAGGGTTACCGCTTTCGCGAAAGCGTAATTACCATCTACCTCATATGTGCCAGGTGTTATAGTTATGGTAGTGCCTTGGCTCGCATTCTTTATAGCCTCTGCAAGTTGTGCTTCTGTCGAAACTGTTATTGTTTCTGGGGTTTTTTGCGCAGGTCTGGTGTTAAACCACGAGGTGCCGTAGTTTGAGATATCTAGCAATTCTTGATGATTACCTGATACCGAAACAATAGCCCCAGCACGGTTAGACTTATCACGGCTGTTGCCCAATAAATCTTGATCTATACGGTCAAAATCAAAGCCATTGTAGAGCTCATTTTTCGCTCCTTGAGGCGCAGAAAATAAGTTATCACCTTGCGACAGTTCTAGCGTTTTTGTGATGATACCAGCTGTCTTATAATCGCTCGTGTTTTTTACATTTATAAAGTTGCTCTTAAAAGTCACTCCTGTGATAGAGTCATATGTTTTTACCACACTGGCAGTAGGCGCATCTGTATATATAAGATTATTTGCTACTACCATACGCTCTGCTCTTGCAGATCTAATCTCTGAAGCGGGTAACACCTCTGCCTGACTCAAATTTGCCCCTACACCAAAATGCCAAGGGGTCTTTGAGTTTATAAAAGAGTTATGTGCAACCACAACATCTGTCACTTGGTTATAACGATTAAGAGGAGATTTTGGGATACCATTCATCACGGCAAGCGGTGCTCTAAACTCGTTTCCTTTTAAGTTATAGAAGTAGTTGTTTACAATCCAGTGGCCCGTGTTTATAACACGTATACCCCCTATAAATTCAGAATTTTCATTACCTATAAACACGTTGCCATCTATAGTGGCATAATTACCGTGTCTTAATACCAGTGAGCCTTCAGATTCAAAAAATACATTGTTTTTAAATGTATTGTAGTTGCTCTTACTAGAGATAATCTCTACCTCTCCATTACAACGTTCAAAATAATTGTGCTCTACATTTACATATCCTGGTGTCATAGAGGTGTAGCTGTCTCCCAGTTGTAGCGTCTCTGCACGTGGACCACCTTTTCTAGGGCGCGGTCCAAAATGGTTGTCTTTAATCTGGTGATAGGTATTTACGTTTTCATTACCCTTGAGCATTACACGCAGGGTAGGGCCTTGGTTTGTTTTACCAGTGATGTAGTTATGGTCAAAGCTGTTATGTTGCCCCCATAGCTCTATCCAGTGGTTTTTACTATCTCGATCTGGGTTTGTAAAATCTTCTATCACACAGTCCGTCACTCTAGAGTGGTAAGCAATTTTTGAATCATCTATTTTATAACGTATTACAGCCTTTTCTGTCGTAAATCCATTTTTAAAATGTAAGCCACTCACGTGCAAGTAAGATCCTCCTAGCTTGAGTGAAGAGTTGCCCTCTAAGGTAACCTCACCTGGAGTTTCGGCTGTAAGAGAAATGGGATTTGCTTCTGTACCCTCACCATAAAATTTTATGGCAGCATCTTTCCACACACCGTTTTTAAGTACAATATGATCTCCAGGTTGGGCATTTTTAATGGCTGTGTTGAGCTCGTCTATGCTGGCTACGGTCTGGCTTGCGTCTAGTGATGCCTCTTTACAGGCGCTTAAAAGTACGAGTGAGCAAAGAAGTATGAGATGTTTATACATAATGGAGTATTGTTGTTATTTTTAAGTGCGCTTTCGCGAAAGCGTACTATTAATGAGTAACCTCAAGATTATAGTATTTAAGCGTGGCAAATGCCTGTGCGTCTGTACTGGTTAAATAATTGCCTGCTTTAAAGTAGTTTTCAAAAGGCCATTTCTCCAGACTTACGTCTTCATAGATTAATGGACTTTGATCGTTGAGCTGTATTTCTAAACGGGCTTCAGTGGCTGTAATGCTCAAGGTAAAAGGTTCAAACCCTACATAACCCATATTGTCCTTTATATCCTCCCAAGTATCGCTTGAGGTGTCTAGTAGTGCATCACCCTCTGTGCTCTCATCTACAAGTGATTTTTTATGAGACCAGATGTATCCATCTTTCCAATACATTTTTAAGAGAGGAGGGCCGTTATTAGAACTAAAGCCGTGGGTCTCCATATCTTCTTGAGATATGATGCCGTGTATTTGCATTACAATAGTGCGATGGTAGTCGTTGCTAGAGTTGCCATCTTGAGATATGTCTTCCATTTTAAGAGTTCCAGAGAGCGTACCACCTTGGGTAAGCGTCCAGTTTTCTCTGGAGTTAGAAGGGTTTATGAGTTCTCTTAACTCTGTTCTAGAATAACTGCTATTTGCTGTAGATGATGCTGGGTACACGTGAAAAACGAGTGAGGTATCCTCAGTATCATCATACATAAATGGTGCTATTGCCTCTATGCTTTGATACCCAAAATCAACTAGTTGTGCTGGCTGATACTCATCTGGGCTTCCGTTATTATTTTCATCTACAGGAAGGGTGATTTTCCAGTTAGAAAAATCTATTGGGGCATACTGGTTAGTATGTGCCTCAGCATCTGTAGTGCCTTGTGTGTCTTCTACTTGTGGCGTAGGTGTAAAAGGGGTGTCATCTCCCTCATCTGTAGACGAGCAAGAGGTACTAGCTACACATAATAATAAGATAATAATAGACCTATATTGTGTAGATTGTAGCATACATTGTAGGGTGATTACTGTTTGCATTTAAATTTGTTAAACTGGTTTTCCAAATTGGTTTACCAGTTGCACATCTCAAATATAGATATAATTATAAGACTCGCAATATTTTGGCGTAAATTTTACGCTATTGCAAATTATTACCTACTATAATTGTTTAATTTGAGTTTGTGGTTTTCTTGAAGCGATAATTAATTTTTACACTAAAGGGAATTTTAACTTACTTTAATAGTATGTATTATTTATTAATCGTAATATTGCAATCAAATAATATAAGAAGATGGGATTAACAAAAACCGAAATGTTTACAGATGAGCAAAACCAGATTTCACTTTTTTCTAAAGTGTTTGGTCACCCTGCTCGCGTGGCGATATTGCAGCATTTATTTAAAATAAATAGTTGTGTATGTGGCGACCTTGTAAATGAGATAGGGCTTGCACAACCTACTATCTCTCAACACCTCAAGGAGCTCAAAAATTTAGGTTTAATAAAAGGTAATGTAGAGGGTACGAGTGTTTGCTACTGTATCAATTCAGAAAATTGGACACGTATGAAAGAAGTAATGCAGCAATTTTTAGATCAAGATATTCTCGCAACAGATTGTTGTTAAAAAAAAATTAATCTGATTAATCCTATAATCGCAAAAAACAAATAGAATTATGAAACTGTCAGAAGTAAAAAATGTACTTAATGCGTTGGAGACAATTTCTTTCCAACTTCCAAGTGGAGAATTAGTGCCAAGTCATTTTCACGTGACTGAGGTAGGTAAGGTGTCAAAGCACTTTATAGACTGCGGTGGTACCGTACGTAAAGAAGAAGTAGTAAACTTTCAACTATGGAATGCAGATGATTATGACCATAGACTCCACCCAGAAAAGCTAGTAAATATTATAGAGCTTTCTGAAAAGATATTAGGTATAGAAGATCTCGAGATAGAAGTAGAGTATCAAGCCAGCACTATAGGTAAATATGGTCTTGAATTTAATGGGTCAAGTTTTTTACTTACCTCTAAACAAACAGATTGTCTAGCAAAAGATCAATGCGGTATACCTGGCGTAGAACCGGCTGTAGAGATGGTTGCAGAGACAAGCTCTTCTTGCTGTGGGCCTAATAGTACGTGTTGTTAATCACATTTTAAAAAAAACTTATATGACCACAACAGCGTCAACACTATATCCAAAGATTAATGATTTTATAGAGGGGTTAGATATACATAGTATTACAGAAGAGCGCAAGGAGACCCTTGAACCGCTAGTAGCGTTTGTTAAAGAAAAGCACACGCAGCAGGAGATTATAAGACTCAATTTTATATGTACACATAACTCTAGAAGAAGTCATCTCGCTCAAGTGTGGGCACAGGTTATGGCTTACTATTTTGAGATAGGGAAGGTATATAGTTATTCAGGCGGAACGGAGCGTACAGCTCTTTTTCCGGTAGTTGCCACAACCTTAGAAGACACAGGTTTTTTAGTAAAGACTATTTCTAGTGGTGATAACCCTGTTTACACAATAAAGTTTGCAGAAAATGAGCATCCTGTTATAGGGTTTTCAAAAAAGCTGGATGATACTTTTAACCCTAGTGCAGGCTTTGCAGCAATAATGACCTGCTCGCAAGCAGATGGTGGATGTCCCTTTGTAGCCGGTGCAGAAAAGCGTGTGCCAATAACATTTGAAGATCCTAAGGTGTATGACGGCACTCCACAGCAAAAGGAAAAATACCTAGAGCGTAGTACACAAATTGCAACAGAAATGCTTTATGTGTTTTCTCAAGTGAAAGGATAGAATTGATGCGTCATATTTATACAATAAAAAAATCCTCTTAGTTTTATACTAAGAGGATTTATTATTAATGCTTTTTTATCCTTAGGTTTAAATGCGTTTATATACTTTCTTGCTTAGGAGAGCTACAGCTATAATGAGGCTAAGTATAGAAAGAAATGATACCTGTCCCATAGAAGCTTTCTGAATATTTATGTCTATAAACTCATCCTCGGTTGCCGAAAGTGATATCGAATAGTCATTGTTTTTATTAAGTACAAATTTCGTCTTTTTAAACCCCTCTTTAAATATAAGTAGTGCACTCTTACTGTTGTGTATATTTTTGAATATCCCGTTGGTTAACTCTATAGTCTCAAGGTTAGAGGGCACGTTAGTTAATGTAAATAGCACCTTTGTCTCGTGGCCTAGTTGCACTTTCCCATCTGTAAAGGCATAATTTTCCTTCTCATTAAAACTTAGATTGAGATTCTGAGCAATATGATTTAAAACCATTTCTCTAAATTCCTCTGGAGTCTTGTATGGAGTGCTTGCATAAGCTTGCCTAATTTCTTGCTGAAATGCAGTGAGAGAAGCATTAATTTGTAATACCCAAACGTCATTTTGCTTTTCTGCTAAGATAATCGTGGAGGTCTCCGTTTGATGTGCAAAACTCACCGATGTTATAAAAATCACTAGAGCCGTAAGAAGAAACTTTTTCATAATTCTAAATTTAGTTTGCATAAGCCCCTTTGAGACCATTTATGAAGTTGTTGTTGCCTGCGCTATCTACGTGATAGTGATAACCTCTGGTGATATCTGTATGACCACGCAGCTCATCAAGATCTAAAGCAGCTATTCCTTCTTGGTTTTTATTTTCGTAGATCCCGTATCCATCTAGTGCATATCCTATAAGTGCGGCGTGCCCATCTTCTTGTTCTACTTTTAGACTTACACCTGTTGCTGCGTGATAGTGATAACCTTGATGTACGTTAATATGACCTCCCGCATCATCAAATGGGGCTAATGTATAAGCTCCTAAAATATTATCTACCGGTGCTGGTGCAGAAAACTCTACACCGTTAAGGGCGATACCTCGCGTAGATGGCGCATTACTTTGTCCAGGAGGTCCACCTGCGTGACCTTCTGGTTCTCTGACATCTCTAGGCTTTTCTGGTCTCGCTCCACCTTCAGGTCTAGATAAAAATAGAGTAGGTTTATCTTGTATTACGGGAGTTATAGGGATTAGGTATGTTTGAGATATATCTGTGATATAAGAAGGTAAACACTCTACACAGAAATTTTCATACTCCTCACCCACTGCAGGGTTTGCTGCATTTATACAATCTTGCTCTGTGTCTGTAACGTATATGTCTCCATTTTCATCATACATTAACCAGTTATCATCTTCATAAAAGGCTGCCATATTTTCTACAAAGGCTCCATCTACATCATAAACTTCTCCATTTTCTAGCCAGATCCCTCCCGCATCTGCTCCATCTGCTATATTATCTGGACACCAAGGTCCCATCTGGTGGTCAGACGGGGTGCTGTTTGTGATAATCTGATAGCAATCTGTTTTTGTGCCATCTGAAAGTGTACAAGGCACGATGGTGATACTTACAGCATCTGTTGCAAAATGTTCTGAATTAACACTAACAACCGCGATATCACTAGCATTATTAGAATTGTCATCATTTGAGCACGATGTGCAGCTTGTAAATCCCATACTAACTAGGATCATTACAACAAGGAAAATATTAAAACGTTTCATAATGTACGGTGGTATTAGGTTTAAAATTCTTTCTTAAGAGTTGCAATATCTGCAATAAGTTGTTTTACAGATACCGCGTTGAGACCATTGTAAATACCTCTAATATGTTTGTTTTTATCTACGAGTACAAAGTTCTCAGTGTGTAGAAACTCATCTTCGGTTTTATTGAGACCTAAATCTTCTTCTATAAAATACTCATTTCTTCCGAGATTATATATTTCTTGTCTCGGCCCCGTTACAAGGTGCCATTTGTCTTTTACAACTCCCTTTTGAGTTGCATAATCTAGTAGCACTTGGCTTGTGTCGTGTTGAGGGGTTACAGAGTGCGAGATTAATAGTATTTCTGGATCGTCTATAAAGGCTTGCTGAATTGAAGCCATATTTTTTGTCATTTTTGGACATATGCCTGTACAGAATGTAAAGAAGAAATCTGCTACATATATTTTATCTTTAAAGGTATCTTGTGTGATAGTATCGTTATACTGGTTATATAATTTAAATGGCGGTACTGTATGTAAGGTGTCGCTAGTGGTATAAGATGCATCTAGCCATAATGGAGTAAATGTGGCCTCGTTATAGTAGGGTAGAATTTCTACACGACTCGAGGTTATATTTGCATCTGTACAGCTTATTATGCTTAGTATAATGATAAGGCTAGCGCTCCACAAGTTGCACTTGCTCATCATCCAACTGAAAGCAGAGATTTGCTCTTTTGAGCCCAAATATTCTTCCATTTTTTGCTTCATAGTTGTTATAGATTTTTCCGTTTTCTCTCCAAGATTGCTGTAGTCCTTCTTCTTGACCGTTTACAAGAGTAATTACCTTAAACTTAACGCCGCTTGTATACCATTGATATTGCTTGCCGTGGGGAATGCCATTTTGATAATTTGCTATAGATCTTTTGTTTCCATTACTCCACCAAGAGATAGTTTGCCCGTTACGTACTCCGTTTATATAATTTGCTTTAAAACTTAAGGTTCCGTCTGGAAAATACTTTTCTTGAGTGCCGTGTTTTTTTCCTTTCGCGAAAGCGGTCTTCTCAGAGATAGTTCCATCAAGATATATGCTTGTTGCAACCCCTGTAAAAGGCTCTCCTTTATAATAGAAAAGCCCTTTGTGGAGGTTTAACTCGTTTAGTGTGACGGCTAATTCAAACTTTGAGTTTACTGAGGGTGTATCGTTTGTGACTTTTGCCTCAGTATTACGGTTACAGCTTATAATCGATAAGCATATTATGAGTGTTAGGTTATAGTATCGCATTTGGGGTGCCTTGATAATCTCCAGGAAATATGATGTAGTACTGGTTAAGATAAAGCTCATCTTGTATGTGGTAATGATATTCCTCTTGATCTGTGTGTTGTGTGGTTGATGTATGCCCACCAGATGTATCTAGATCTTCTGGATAGCTACCGGTACTTGCACAAATACGACCATACACAAAAAAACCATCGCTTATAATCCCTACCAGGTTATCATCATTGTTACTAAAAGCTTTAGGTTCAAGGTGATAATGATAGCTTTGTGGCCCCGTGTGCGCTGCTGTGTAGTCTAGTGATGGCACGGCATCATCTAGTGGTACGTTAGGGCCTTCTTGATCATCATAAATCATTGCGCCACTTACCGCAATACCTATAGGGCCAAGACCTGTAGCGGTGGTAGTACTTGCTAGTTGTGGTGATGAGGATACGGTAAGAGAATATGAACCATTAAAATCATCTATATTACCAGGTGCCATCATCTCATAAGTTGTGAGAGTAGGCTCTATAAAGAGTGGGTGATTCTCATCTGCTGCTGGTGTTACGAGTACATTACCCATAGGATCTATAGCTGTACGTTCTGTCGTATTAGACCAATAGGGAGAGGTGTGGTTTGGGTAACCATTACTCTCTATAATAACATTAGAACCGCTTAGTAGGACTGAAACATTATCTTGATCGAACTCTGCAAAGGCTGCGTGAAGCTCTGCGGTTGCATCGCCGTCATCTGTCGTTGTAGTTGTGTCATTACTGTCATCATTACTACAAGCTACAAGTATCACAATTGCGGCGCATAGAAATAAAGAAAGTATAGCTAATTTTGTTTTGATGGTTGATTTCATAATCACGGTTTTAAAGGGTTTGTTTTTATAAATGTACCGTGTTTGTATATGCTGTTTTTTAATATTCTGTGAATGCTAGTTAGTTTTAAGTGAATGGTCCTAAAAGCTGTATCACAGGTTTTTAATGTATATGGTTAATTGCTGAATGTGTAAAAAAAAGGAAACTCCATAATTTCTTATGGAGCTCCCTAACCAAACATCAATCAAACAATTTATATACTATTTCTTACCTCTCGGTTCTCTTCTTTTAGGTTTTGGAGCTTTCTTGAACTCCTTCTCTGTGATAAAACCATCTTCGTTAGTATCTACTTCTTTAAAAGCCTCTTTAAGTGGTCCTTTTATTTCTGACTTGTCGAGCTTATTATCTTCATTTGCGTCCATATCTTTAAGTAATTGTGCAAATGTAGGCGGCTCTTTTCTATCATTATTTCTTTGCCCTTGAGCACAAGAAACAGATACAATGCCTAGCGTAAATACAATCGCTAGTGCGCTCATTTTAAAATTTATCTTTTTCATAATAATTGTTTTAGTGTTACGCTTATTTGACTCCAAAGTTGGCAATTAGTTAATTGCAAATAGGCTGTTTTCTGCCAGTTGCCTTTGGTTTTCTGCGAGTGGTGTATTTCTATCTATAAATAAGATGAAACAATAGCTGTAATTGCCTCAAAACACCGATTGTATGAATTATTATTTACGTTATTTGCGCTATGAATCTATTAGGAAGATATATTTCTCAGGTGTTATTATGGCTAGGAGTCTGGAGTACGCTCTGGGTATCTGCAGGTCGAGACGGTATATTTATAAAAGAAAATGTACTCGCCTTCTTGTTGCAAGTAGTAATTCTATATGTACTTATTTATTATGCGATCCCACGTTTATTGTTTAAAAAGAAGTACCAGTATTTTGTCTTCGTGACTATAGCTATTGTCATAGTATGTGCCTATATATCATCAGAGTTTGCGCCAGCACCTTTAAGAAAACCACCACCCCTTGGACCTCACGGAGGTGCCCCGGGCACGTTGCCTTCTCGTTTTTTTATACACTTATTAGTCCTTACTATCTCTAGCGTTACAGCTATTTTACTAGAGACATTTATTTATGCTCAAGAAAAAGAAAAGAGTTATGCCTATGCTCAAGCAGAGCTTAAGGAAGCAGAGCTCAAGTTTTTAAAAATGCAAATCAACCCTCACTTTCTCTTTAATGCTTTAAATAACATCTATGCACTTTCTGTTACAAACTCAGATAAAACGCAAGAAGGAATAAGCACGCTCTCTCAAATGTTGCGATATGTACTGTATGATTGTGAACGACCAGAGGTATCACTTGGTAAAGAAGTGGAGTATATAGAGCATTATATCGCCCTCTTTAAACTCAAAAGCAGTAAAGAGTTTAATATACGTTTTGAACAAGATATCACAAATGAAAATATACGAGTAGCTCCTATGCTATTTGTTCCTTTTATAGAAAACGCTTTCAAGCATAGCGGGATAGAACTAGGAGGTAGTAACTACGTATTTATTTCGCTTAAAGCGAAAGAAAATCACATAGACTTTTATATAGAAAACAGTATGCCTTCAAAACCGCTCATTACAGACGGAGCCGGTGGTATAGGTTTACAAAATGTAGAGAAGAGACTGGAGATTTTATACCCGCAAAAGCACGACCTTACTATAAAAAAATCTGATACCTTTAGAGTAGCTTTAAAAGTAAACTTACAATGAGCACCATAAACTGTATAATAATAGATGATGAAGAGCTAGCCAGAACGCTACTAGAAACCTATGTAGAAAAGGTGACCTATCTCAATAGTATTGGTTCTTTTCAAAACCCAATAGAGGCCTTGTCATTTATAAAAGAAAATCCAGTAGATCTTATCTTTTTAGATATACAAATGCCCGAGCTCAAAGGAACAGAATTTGCAAGTATCATCGCTGCAAGTAAAAGTAAAGTGATATTTACAACAGCATACTCTGAGTATGCATTAAAGGGTTTTGAGCTTAATGCTCTAGACTACCTACTCAAACCCATTACCTTTAACAGGTTTTTAAGCGCAATAGAGAAGTTTCCGTTAGAAGAAGTGGCAGTAGAGTCTACACATCTAGTCATAAAATCTGGATATGATCTTTATAAAATCGCACCAGATGATGTACGTTACATCGAGAGTGATAGCGAGTATGTAAACTACCATCTAGAAACTGGTAAAAAGATTATTGCAAACCAGTCACTAAGTAAACTTATAAAAACCTTACCAACCTCATTTTTAAGAGTTCATAGATCTTTTATAGTAAATGGCAATAAAGTCTCGGGGTTAAAGGGTCGCGATCTTATTATAGGAGATAAAAGAATACCAGTTAGTGATAGCTACTACGATACGGTGAAGAAATCATTATTTAATTAGTACTTTTAAGTATTATGAAAACATCTGCTGTACATATAATATGCACTTTGGTTTTGGCACTGAGTGTCATAAGCTGCAATGAGCAACCTCAAGTAAGTTCTGTAAACCCAGAAAACTGGGGAGCAAGAACGGCTACAATCCCCACCGGTGATACGCTAGCTGTAGGGAAGACGTACCTGTCTATCTATTCTCAAATTTTTAGTTACTCAGAGCATAAAACGCATAACTTAACCGCTATGGTAAGTTTACGTAATACTAGTGATACAGATACGATATATATAACAAATGCCTCTTATTATGATACACACGGTAAGTTAGTGCGTACATATTTTGATAATGCAATATATCTATCACCACTAGAAACTACAGAGATTGTGATAGATGAAAAAGATGTCACTGGCGGTACGGGTTCTAATTTTATATTTGAGTGGAGTACGCCTGCAGGAGCATCAGAGCCCCTTTTTGAAGGTGTAATGAGCTCTACTATGGGGCAACAAGGCTTATCTTTTACCACTCAAGGCAAAAGAATAAAGTAAATAAATTAGGTTAGACTTTCTAACCTAATAAATCATTAATCTCATCATTAGTAACCACAGGGTTTGCACCTGCTTTTCCAGCGACAAGACTACCTACGGCACAAGCTACTTCTAGTGCATCTTCGGCAGTCTCACCAGAGAGAAGCCCAAAAACTAATGTTGCTAGAAAACTATCTCCAGCACCTACGGTGTCTGCCACTTTAGTTTTGAAACCTACTTGAGTGTGTATGCCGCCTTTATGATAGAGCATCGCACCTTCAGACCCTAGCGTTACACAAACTGTAGGGGTCTCTGTCATTGCACTGAGCATTTTTAACTCGTCCTCTAGTGTCTCACCCTCTATGCCCATAGCCATCACGATGAGCTCAAGCTCTTCATCATTAAGCTTAATCATATCTGCGGCCTCCATTAGGCCCGCCACAATCTCAAGATCATAATGAGGAGCGCGTAAGTTAAGGTCAAAAACAGTAAACTTTGATCGTTCGGCAAGTACCTCAATAGCTTCAAGGTTTACAGCAGTTTCAGCCATAGCGCTATCTTCATCAAGGGCTTCAAGTATATTTCCGCTTTCGCGAAAAGCGAGACTACCTATAATAAGAGCATCTGCAGCAGTTACTGCCTCGGCATTTTTCTCATTCCAAGCGATGGCATCCCAAGCAGTGTCTTGAGCAATTTCATATGAGGCGCTTCCAGCTTTATCTAAGGTTACCTTTACTTGTCCTGTGGGTTTGTCATTGCGTTGTATGAGAGTCGTGTCAAGCCCTTTTTCCTTTATAAGCGCCAGCGCTTCTTTACCCAAAGCGTCATTTCCTAAAGATGAGATCATAGACACATCTACCCCAAAGGAGTGTAACCGTAGCGCAACGTTAAGTGGCGCGCCGCCTAGTCGTTTCTCATCTGGGAAAACATCCCATAATATCTCGCCGTAACTGGCTATTTTAAGTGGTGTATTAGGCATCTGTAACAAGCTCTTTTTCTAGTTCTTCTAGGGTACGTCCTTTGGTCTCTGGCATAGCAATAATTGCCCATAATAGTTGGAGTACCATCATTCCTGCAAAGAAATAATAAATATTCCAAAGATGGTCTCTCATTATGCCTTCTTTATCATCTATAAAAAATGGAGTTACAAGTGTTATGACGGCTGCAAAAACCCAGTGTGTACTCGTACCCCAAGATTGCCCATAAGCGCGCACGCGATTTGGAAAAATTTCTGAGATAAAAACCCATATAACAGCACCTTGTCCTATAGCGTGTGACGCTACAAAGGTGCATATGAAAGTGAGTAAGAGCGCTGGGCTTAGTTGCATCTGGAAACAAATACCTACCATAATAAGGCTCACAATATAACCTACAGACCCAATTATTATAAGTTGTTTTCTTCCTAGCTTGTCTAGTAATCGCACACCTATAAATGTAAAGATGAGGTTTACAATACCTATTGCAATAGAGTTAAAGAGCGACTCAGACCCGCCCAGTCCTGCTTGTTCTAATATTTGTGGAGCATAATAGAGCACGAAGTTGATACCAGATAGCTGATTAAAAAAAGCAATAAGAAAACCAAGCCATAGTACTTTTGAATATTTCTTTTGGAAAAGATTTTCTGAGGTTGTAGTTTGCTGTAAGTCTAGTTTTATTTCTTCTAGTCTAGACTGTGCAGCCCCAGC
>JAHDEV010000183.1 GCA_020628615.1 Dokdonia sp. | reverse complement strand
GCACTTTTAATAAGCTCGAGATCGTGTTGTGCTTTCTCGATCTTCTTTTCTATTAATTCTCTAAACTCAGCGAGCTGTGCATCGCCAAATCTTTCTTGTGTGTCGTTTGCCATAACTAGTGTTTTGAAATGGTTAAAAATGTTGTTATATCATCAAAAGCAATCTCTAGTCCTTCACTTAGTGTAGGTACAATTTCTAGAGTATCTGCTAGTGTTTCTGCTTTAATATAGTCTGCATTTGCAGCTACCGTTTGAGCAATTGCTGGCTCATCTTGTAACTGTATGTGTATGCGATCTGTCACTTCAAATCCAGAATCCTTACGCAGGTTCTGTATACGGTTAACCAATTCTCGTGCCACACCTTCTTTTTTAAGCTCATCACTTATAGTTACATCCAGTGCAACGGTCACTCCAGAATTACTCGCAACTAGCCATCCTTCAATATCTTGCGATGTTATCTCAACGTCGCCAGCCTGCAAAATAGTATTTTCCCCATTAATTTCAACGGTTAATTCTCCATCTTGCTCAATTTTTGCGATATCCTCAGCTTGTAAAGAATTTATCTTGCTGGCAACCAGCTTCATATCTTTTCCAAAACGAGGTCCTAATACCTTAAAATTAGGCTTGATTTGCTTCACTAAAATCCCAGAATCATCAGAAATGAGCTCAATCTCCTTGACGTTTACCTCAGATTTAATCAAATCTGCTACGGCTAGGATCTCATTTTTGTCATTTTCATTAAGCACAGGGATCATAATACGCTGTAAAGGTTGGCGTACTTTGATCTTCTCTTTTGCTCTTAATGAGAGTGTTAGTGAGCTTACTATCTGTGCCTTTTGCATTTTGTGCTCAAGCGCAGTGTCTATATAAGCGGCATCGCTCACAGGGAATTCTGCGAGGTGTATGCTCTCAAAATCTTCTTTTCCAGTAGCAGCGTTGAGGTCTTTATAGAGTTTTTCCATAAAGAATGGCGCTACGGGAGCACTAAGCTTTGCTACCGTCTCAAGACAGGTGTATAATGTTTGGTATGCAGAGATTTTATCGGTAGCATATTCCCCTTTCCAGAAACGTCTTCTACTTAGTCTTACAAACCAGTTAGACAGGTTTTCTTGTACAAAGGTGTCTATCGCCCTTGTTGCTTTGGTAGGCTCATATTCGGCATAAAACTTATCTACTTCTGCTATAAGACTGTGAAGTTCTGATAGTATCCATCTGTCTATTTCTGGACGTTGCGATAGTTCTATTTCCGCTTCCGCGAAAGCGAAATTATCAAGATTTGCATACAGCGCAAAGAAGTTATACGTGTTGTAAAGCGTTCCAAAAAACTTACGCTTTACCTCTTCTATCCCGTCTATGTCAAACTTGAGGTTATCCCAAGGGTTTGCGTTAGAAATCATATACCAGCGCGTTGCATCTGGCCCGTATTTTTCTAAGGTCTCAAAAGGATCTGTTGCATTACCAAGACGCTTAGACATCTTTTGCCCGTTCTTGTCAAGTACAAGTCCGTTAGAAACTACATTTTTATAGGCTACATCATCAAAGATCATAGTAGCAATCGCGTGGAGTGTATAAAACCATCCACGAGTTTGGTCTACACCTTCGGCTATAAAATCTGCTTTACGCCAAGTGTCTTCTACGAGTTCTTTATTTTCAAAAGGGTAGTGCCATTGTGCATACGGCATAGATCCAGAGTCAAACCATACATCTATAAGGTCTGCCTCACGTGTCATAGGCTGCCCGCTGTCTGATACTAAGGTAATTTTATCTACAATGTTTTTATGGAGATCTACAAGCTCATAATTCTCCTCACTCATATCGCCCACTTTAAATCCTTCAAAAGGATCTGTGTCCATCACACCTTTGTCAAGTGCCTTTTGGATTTCGGCTTTAAGTTCGGCTATAGAGCCTATGAGTATTTCTTCTTTTCCATCTTCGGTACGCCATATAGGAAGCGGTATTCCCCAGAAACGGCTACGTGATAAATTCCAGTCGTTTGCATTTGCAAGCCAGTTTCCAAAACGTCCTTCTCCTGTAGACTTAGGTTTCCAGTTTACGCCAAGGTTAAGCTCGTGCATACGATCTTTAAAATCGGTCACTTTTATAAACCAAGAATCTAGCGGGTAGTAAAGTACCGGCTTATCTGTACGCCAGCAATGTGGGTAACTGTGCACGTACTTCTCTACCTTAAAGGCTTTGTTTTCTTCTTTTAAGCGTATCGCAAGTTCCACGTCCATAGAACGTTCTGGAGCCTCACCATCTGCATAATATTCATTCTTAATATACTTGTTTCCAAACTCTTTTAGCTCAGGGCGAAATTTCCCCTGAAGATCCACAAGCGGCACAAGGTTACCGTCTTCATTTTTAATAAGAAGTGGTGGAATTTCTGGTGAAGCTAGTTTTGCAACCAAAGCATCATCTGCACCAAAAGTAGGTGCTGTGTGTACAATACCTGTTCCATCCTCTGTCGTTACAAAGTCTCCTGCAATTACACGGAAAGCATCTTGAGGATTATCATTAGGCTGTACAAAGTCAAATAGTTGCTCGTAGCGAAGTTCAAGAAGGTCTGCTCCTTTAAATTCTCTAGCTACGAAGTATGGTATTTTCTTATCTCCAGCATTGTATGCGTCCAGTTCTTCTTTCGCGGAAGCGGAAACAAATTTCTTATCAAACTGCTTAGAGATTAAATTCTTTGCAAGGATAACTTTTACTGGCTCAAATGTGTACTGGTTAAATGTCTCAACGAGTACATAATCTATCTTTTTCCCTACGGTAAGTGCCGTGTTTGAAGGTAGTGTCCAAGGAGTCGTCGTCCAGGCGATAAAGTAGGTATTCCCGTCTGCAAGTTCTTTTGCAAGTGGGTTTTCACCTTGATCTGTGATTTTAAATTGTGCAACCACCGTAGTATCTGTCACATCGCGGTAACAGCCAGGCTGGTTAAGTTCGTGAGAGCTTAATCCCGTTCCCGCCTTAGGAGAATACGGCTGGATGGTGTACCCTTTGTATAGTAAATCTTTGTTATAGATTTGCTTAAGTAGCCACCATACGGTTTCCATATACTTAGCCTTGTAGGTGATGTATGGATCTTCCATATCTACCCAGTAGCCCATTTTTTCGGTAAGGTCGTTCCAGATATCTGTGTAGCGCATTACGGCTTTTTTACAAGCTTCGTTATACTCTTCTACAGTGATTTTTGTACCGATATCTTCTTTGGTAATACCAAGTTCTTTTTCAACACCAAGTTCTACAGGAAGTCCGTGTGTATCCCATCCCGCTTTACGCTTTACTTGAAAGCCTTTCATCGTTTTGTAACGAGGAAAAATATCTTTAATCGCACGTGCTAGTACGTGGTGTACACCCGGTAGTCCGTTTGCCGAAGGTGGTCCTTCAAAAAACACATACGGTTTTGCTCCTTCTCGAGAAGTAACCGACTTCTCAAAAACGTCATTTTCTTTCCAGTAGGCAAGTACCTCGCTAGCGATGTTAGGAAGGTCTAATCCTTTATATTCAGTGAACTTAGCGCTCATTTTGTAGTCTTTAAATGTTGTGCGCGAATTTACGAGATTTTTAGGCAATAAAGAAGCGCC
>JAHDEV010000182.1 GCA_020628615.1 Dokdonia sp. | reverse complement strand
TTGGTTTAAGAGGAGGAAAGGTTGGTGATATAGGGATTATCACTTTCGATCAAGCATTAGAGACAGTAGATGAGCTTAAAGAAGATTTAGATACCATCACACTATATCTTAATCCGCAGCGGCAAGAGGCTTATTATGACTTCATAATTAACCTGGCTCCTAAGCGTGTCATCTTTAACCCAGGAACAGAAAATCCCGTTCTTTATAAAAAGTTACAAGAGCACCATATAGAAGTTGATGTTGCGTGTACACTTGTATTACTAGCCACAGACCAGTATTAAATATTTCTAGTTTTTATAAGTACGCTTTCGCGAAAGCGTAATAAACTATTTTCTTATAAATAATAATCCTAAAAAGGTCAATGCACCGTTTAAGATTAATATAAAGAACCCAAATTCAAATCCCACACCTGCCGAAAGCGTGCTTATGATGTATGCAAGAATAGGCGATGCAATGGCAACTACTGGGACAAACTTGTCTTTTACATTCCATTTTGTAAAGAGTCCGTAAGCATACAGGCCTAAGAGAGGTCCATAGGTATATCCAGCAAACGTAAATAGTTTTGCGATTACTGTAGCATCTGCAATTACGTATTTAAATATGATGATCACGGCAATGAGTACAAGCGACATTACAATGTGGATGCGTTTGCGCACTGCTACTTGCTTTACGGCATCATATTTTTTTTCGATGTCTAGTATGTCTATACTAAAAGACGTGGTAAGTGATGTAAGTGCGCTATCTGCACTTGAATATGCAGCTGCAATTAATCCCAGTAAGAAAACAATAGCGAGTCCTATTCCCAAGCCGCTATTTACAGCAATTGTAGGGAAGAGTTGGTCTTTGTGAGCATCGATTCCATTTTGAGAAGCATATACAGTGAGTAATAATCCCAGTGCTAAGAATACAAGATTTACAATGGTAAGCACGATGGTGAACCAGAACATATTTTTTTGTGCGTCTTCTAGATTGCGACAGGTAAGATTTTTTTGCATCATATCTTGATCAAGTCCTGTCATTACAATAGAAATAAAAGCTCCAGATAAAAACTGTTTTACAAAGAAGTCACCGCTTTTCCAATCGTCAAAAAAGAAAATCTGACTCATATCGCTATTAGAAATGAGATCTAAAGCCGCTCCTGCATTGAGACCCATCTCGTCACTCACAAAGTAGATAGCCACACCCACCGCGATAAGCATAAAGAGTGTCTGTAAGGTATCTGTCCACACAATGGTTTTTATACCAGCTTTAAAGGTGTATAGCCAGATAAGGATGATGGTGAGGGTTACTGTTACAAAAAATGGTACACCCATCTCATCAAAAACGAGTAGCTGTAATACGTTTGCAACAAGGTATAATCTAAAACTTGCACCTATAATTCTACTTAATAAAAAGAAGGAGGCTCCTGTTTTATAAGAGTATGTGCCAAATCTTCCTTCAAGATAAGTATAAATAGAAGTAAGGTTCAGTTTATAGTAGAGAGGTAGGAGTACAAGACTTATGACTGCATAACCCACAGTATACCCAAGGACGACTTGAAAATAGCTAAAGCTTGATGCCTCAATCCATCCAGGTACAGATATAAAGGTAACTCCAGATAGTGAAGCTCCTATCATCCCAAAAGCAACAAGGTACCAAGGGGATTGCTTTCCAGCTTTAAAAAAATCTGTGTTAGAATCTCCTCTACTTGTAAGGTAACTTATAAGCATTAAGACACCAAAGTATCCTCCAATGAGAAGTAAAATATGAATGGGTTGCATACATGAATCGTTAGGTCATACGAATATAGCCTTTTGATAAATAATTGCAGATTGTAAGAATAAAATTATCTAGATAATTACTACGCACTACTCATAACGCAATGACTCTACTGGGTCAAGCTTAGCAGCTTTTATAGCAGGAAACAATCCGGATAGAATAGCAATGACAAAAGTGATAATTGTCGCCGCAATGATTGCTCCCCATGGAGTTGTAAATACAAATCCAGCAACAGAGGCTATTAGTGCACCTATACTTATACCTAATATGATTCCTAGAAGTCCGCCTAGTTGTCCAACGATAATTGCTTCATATAGAAACTGAGCAGCAATTACAGATTTTTTAGCGCCAAGTGCTTTTCTCACACCTATCTCTCTTGTACGCTCTGTTACAGAAACGAGCATAATATTCATAAGTGCGATGCATGAGCCAAAAATGGTGATAATACTAATTACCCAGGCGGCAACACCTAGTACACCAGTAATCTCACTAATCTGATTAATCAAGTCATCGCTACGGCCTATACCAAAGTTATTATCCTCTACAGGTGAGAGACCACGTATATTTCTAAAGGTGAGAATGGCTTCCTCCTCAGCGCTGTCTAGCAGCTCTGTGTCTTCCACCATTACACTTACATTATAGTTGATATTAGCCTGCGTAAACATAGTTCGCGCTACTTGTATAGGGATAAGTACTCGTAAATCTTGATTATTCCCAAAGGTGGCACCCTTTTCCTCTAGCATCCCGATTACGTTAAATTTGGTACCACGTATACTTATGGTTTTCCCTATGGGGTTATCATCCTTAAATATATTTTTATAAAAGTCACTTCCTAGTATACACACTCGTGTGTTGTTATCAATATCAAAAGAGGTAAAGTTTCTTCCTTTTTCTAGTTTGAGTCCAGAGTTGTTTAAAAAGTTTTCATTCACACCTACCACACTTGCTTCTGGATCTGTTTTGTCACTTTCGTACTTCACCTCAGCACTACGTGTTCCTTGAAAAGAGATAGCCGTAAGCGCAGTAGGGTAGTTATATTGTTCTGTAAATTCTTTTACTTGACGATAGCCTATAATCGGGTTAATGACTTGCTTCTCATCAGAGCGTCTAGAGGTAAACTCATAACGTTGCAGGTTAAAGGTATTACTTCCCATACTTGCAAAATCTGAGCTTATCGTATTCTCAAGAGCCTTTACAAGGCTTAGTATGCCTACTAGAGCTGTAATTCCTATCGCAATAATAAAAACGGTTAAGACAGTTCTAAGGAGCTGACTTTTGATACTATCAAAGGCAATACGAAGATTCTCGCGGAAGAGTGAAAACATATTTTTAGATCAGAATTGGTTGGAACAATTTACAATAAGACTATCAAGTGGTCAAAACGTTACCATTATTTCTAGATTCTTTTCAGTTTTAGCCATAAGGAGCATAAACGGTAGTGTGTATTTGCGATCGTTTCTTCCCGCTTTCCGTTGCAATTCCTCAGCATGGCCACGCCATTGCTTGCGGGATTTACACTACAATCGGGGCTATAGAGCACTGTTTTTGCGTAGCGACTCACATGAGTAAAAGAGAATGAAATAAGAAGTCTTGTCAAAGTTTCAAAATCTTGCTCGCAACCCCTCATTTTTTAAGATATTTGTGCAATACCGTTTGGTAATGTTGGTAGTGGATTTATAGGGATTTGACTGTAAACATCTTCTCAGCAATGATTAATGTAAACAGCATTTGGGGCTTGTAAATCACATTTTCGCGAAAGCGTAAACAGATCATTCTCCGCAACAGTATTTCTCTATGAAGAGAGAGTCGTGGATGAAAGCAAGAGCAATAACC
>JAHDEV010000181.1 GCA_020628615.1 Dokdonia sp. | reverse complement strand
CCAGTAAACATCAACGAGACAGTAACAACTTTTGTACAAGACGACACCCCTACTACTACAGATGCTACAGCAACAGGAGAAATTACTTATACTGATGAAGCCGGTAATCCTTTTACCGCTCAGGTTGTAAGTGCAGATGCAGATAATGCACTTTCGGTGGGAACAGACGGCGGTGCATATTTAGCTATTGCACCAACTATATACGCTACTGGTAAAGTTACCCCAGCTGGTGGAGGCGCAATCTTTAATGCTACAGCAGTAAAGGTTACTACAAACAACACTAGTGGAGGAAATACAAATGGAGATTATAGAATAACATTCACAACACCACTACCAAGTGCTAATTATGTGATTCAACTTACGGTCCTAGATCGCAACGGTGCTGGTAATGACGATCCTGATTCAAGCTACTACAATCAAACAGCTGATGGATTTACTGTTAACATTGGAGACAATGATAATGGAGGAAGTGACAGAGCAGATTTTGACTCAGAATTTATGTTTACAGTAATTACTATTCCTGGATTTTAAAACAACACAATGAAAAAGTTTTTATTTATTATTTTATTATGTAGTTACGCTTTCGCGAAAGCGCAAACCACAGACCCTGCCTTATTAGTAAACATCCAAAAAGCTTCACAAGCAGAAATTGATGCTTTTAATATAGCTGATCTAGAAGTAGGTATGCTTGTATACAATACAGATGTAAATCGAATATTTGAATATACCCCAACTGGGTTTCTAGCCATTCTAACACAAGCCGACGAAACAATAACGACTCTTATTGACGATGGCAATAATGGTTTTACATATACCTCAGAAGATAGTACTGTAACTTCTTTTAGTATTAATGATGCTGATGCTGATGCTACAAATGAATTTCAAGATCTTATTACAACAGTAACAATCCCTAATGAAGAAGCACGTGTTGATATAACAAATGGCACTAATGCTACAATTAATATTCAAGATGCAGATGCCGATCCTTTAAATGAATTTCAAAATCTATCAAATGCTGTAGTAACAGCAAATCAAGAAGTAGAAATTCAAATATCTGATGGAACAAATACAACCATCAATATAGAGGACGCAGATGCAAATCCATTAAATGAAACTAATACAGGTATTGCTTTTAATGGTTCAGAATTGACAATTACAGATGCAGCTGGAAACCAAACAATAGATATTTCTAGCGTAAGTAGCGATAATCAAGCTATCTCCTCCACAGTAACAACACCTTTAGAAATGGTTAATATAGCTCTAGAAGATGGAGGCAATATTGATATAAATATTGAAGATGCAGACGCGGATGCAGAAAATGAATTACAAGATATCCAGTTAACAGGAACAGAGTTATCACTTACAACACCAGCCACAGCTAATAACCTAGTAGACCTAACTGATAAAATCACGTTGCCTATGTTTGTAAATGGCACAGCAAATAATGATGAAATTTATTGGAATGGTACTGATTGGGTCTATGGTACTCGTGTAGCTACCGTAAACGGAAGTAGCCCAGATGCATCTGGAAATGTAGCTGTTACAATAGGCAGCGTTTATACTGGAGACACGGTAGACCCCGCTTTAATTTCGGCAAATGAGGTGCCATCAGGCGCAGTAGAGGGAGACATTTATATTGTAAACAACTCAGCTACACCAGCAAGTGAAGTAGGAAAAACTTATGTTTATGATAATGACTCGACTACTTGGATATTAACAAACCCATTTAATGCGGTACTTTATGATCCTCGTTATGTAGAGGTTCAGGGCGACACAATGGTTGGTAACCTCGATATGAGTAATAACAGTGTTTTAAATATCGCGACTCCAGTTAATCCTAGTGACGCCGCAAACAAGGCTTATGTAGACACGGTGGCTCTTATAGATAATGGTGATGGATCTTTTAGCCTTTCTAATCCAGATGGAACTTTAGATATAGTAAACAAAGCAACCCTAACCGAAAATGTGGATGGCACATTCACATTTGATAATAATGACGGAGCACCAGTAACTATTGATATAATGAGTGCCGAAACACTTACAAGTATTGCCCTCAATGCTGATAATGCTAATATAGACTACATAGCCGAGGATGGTGCAACCACACAATTAGATCTCACTGCACTTGTGCAGAACTTAGAAACTCTGACTACATTTGAGCAAGATGATACTACTACTGCTGTAAATCCAGCAGCAACAGGAGAAATTACATACACAGACGAGGATGGTGATCCTTTTACGGCTCAAGTGGTAAGTGATGATGCCAACAATCAAATTCAAGTAGGCACTAATGGTGGTGCTTATTTGGGACCAACTGTTTATACAGGAACATTCATTATCTCAGCAGAAGGAACTGTAACGGTAACTGGAATTCCGTTTGAGCCATCTCAAGTAACCTTTGTTGCAAATGCGAATGTCGAAAGTCTCAATATTGATTCAGATAATGGTGTAGGCAATAATGATAGAGGTATTGACAATTCATATGGAACAATGAATGGTTTTGCTCGCAACATAAATGGCTCTTTAGTACAACAAGCGATGTATTCTGGAGGTCACGGTAACTCTATAAACGATATTTCGCGTTATGCGAGTAGCAGCAATTGCATTGGTATACGCTATGGTGACCAGAATGGAAGTAGCCTTGGTAAAATAGAAGCCGCATTTGGAGCGTTTACAACTGATGGCTTTACACTAAATGTAAATTATACAGATGGTGTAATTACAGTAAATAGCGCAAATGCTCTGGTCGATATACAACCAGGAGATGTTAACAACGAAGCGTTACTAGTCATTTTTACGGCATATAAATAAAGTATGAAACAAATATCCCTATATATTACAGCTTACTTTTTTTTATTTTTTGCTTTCGCGAAAGCGCAAACATTAAATCCACAATTACTATTAAAATTGAATAATGGTACGACAGCAGAAATAAATAATACGACTGGCGCAGAAGCCGGTGTTATGGCTTATGACAGTGACCAAAAAATTGCAAAAATTTATGATGGCGCTACATGGCAAGAAATGAGTACACCATCTAGAGGAAGTATAATCCTCAATAGAAATGGAGGGTCTGGAATACTTTCCACTGCTAATAACACTTACTTTGACATGCCTATTAATGCATCACACATACAAGCAAACGAAGGAGGTTTATTTACTGTAATAGGTACTGGAGAGATTGAAGTTGCTCAAGATGGTCTTTACACATTATCTGCTTCATTGTCAAGCAGTAATATGCCTGCGGGTAATACAAAATATATTTTGGCAGCACGACGCAATGGAACTCTCATAGGGTATTTATCAAGAGGTTTTGTAACCTTACCCAGCAGAGATTATTGGGGAACTTCTGGGACTATATCATACGCACTCAATGCGGGAGATCGTATAAATTTTCAATATGTGATTAATGCTGGAGGATCTAGCCTGAATGCAGTATTCACAAACGCGTCAATAACGAAATTGTAATACAATGAAAAATATATTAATAATAATCATGGCTTGTTGTGGTTTCGCTTTTGCGAAAGCGCAAGAGACCGCACATAATTTTGGTAATGTTCAGATTCATCAAAGTGGATCAATAGGCTTTCATGGTG
>JAHDEV010000180.1 GCA_020628615.1 Dokdonia sp. | reverse complement strand
TCAAACGAAGAGATTCTGATTGTATTATTATTAAAAATACAGATTTACAAAAACCTATCACTTTCCACATAAGCATCTATCACCCGCTGCTCGCCCTCTTTACCTTGTATACTATTACCGTGTTCCATCCCTAAAACCCCTTTAAAACCACGACTGTGTATGTACTTAAAAACGTTTTTATAGTTAATCTCGCCAGAAGTAGGCTCATTGCGACCAGGGTTATCTCCTATCTGGAAGTAAGCAATCTCCTCCCAGCATTGTTCTATGTTTGGAATTAAATTTCCTTCTTGAATTTGCTGATGGTAGATGTCAAAAAGAATCTTGCACGACGGACTGTTTACAGCTTTACAGATTTGATATGCTTGTGGTGACTTAGATAAAAAGAGTCCTGGGTGGTTTCTAAAATTGAGTGGCTCTAGCACCATCACAATGCCGTGCGGTTCTAGTAAGGCGCTTGCTTGTCTAAGGCTCTCTACTACGTTTGCCGTTTGAAAATCAATATTTTGACGCAAGTCTACGTGACCAGGCACCACGGTCATCCATTTTGCATTTACACGTTTTGCTACCTCAATAGAGCTCTTAATATCTGCCAGAAACTCGTCACGCCATTCTTGTTTTCCGCTGGCTAGGTTTGGCTTTGTCCAGTGTATTTTATGAGCCACAAAAACGCCCATAGTAAGACCACGCCTACGCATCACCTCTGCCATTGCTTCTTGTTCGGCAATGGGGCGATTGCGCATCTCATTATCTTCAAAGGCGGTAAATCCTTGATCTGCCATAAAGTTGAGCTGATCAATAACATTTTCGCCAGCGAGCTCTTTAAACATCCCTATGTGCGGGGCATAATTGAGATTAAAAGTGTGTGGTTCTGTTTCCGCTTTCGCGAAAGCGGAATCTCTCACAACCGCATCCATAGCGTGTATACCTACGGTCCCTAAACCTAAAAAGGAACCCGTAAGAGCTCCTTTTTGTATAAATTTTCTTCTGTTCATATGATTACAGTGAGTATGCTTTTCCTCCTGTTGCTTCCTCTACCGGTAAGCAACCTATTTGCTGCCCTGGTATAGGCTCATAAGCAAGTACATTTTCTCCTATCTCTTCAGACTGTTTCCAGCCCCAGATGGTCATACCTCGTACGTTTTGGAGCAAACTAAAAGCACCAGCATCTGCATCTACCTTTACCGTCTTGTCTCTCTGGTATGCTTGGTAATACTCGCCTAGACTTTTATTAAATACTTCTTCTTGTTCTTTTGAAGCGTTTAGATATTTGGCTAGTAGCTTGTCGTAATCTTGTGCCTCTGCATCTTCAAAAGTTTTACCTGTTGCATCTTGCAATCTATTTGCAAGTGCATCAAAACCAGCTTTAATATGAGTTTGATCTTCTAGAGGTATCACCTCATTCCAGTACATATCTATAAACTTATGCGCACCTACATCTACAGCTCCTGGTATTGCCTCGTCTGACGGAATGATAAGATCTACAATATGACGAAGCGCTTTACCTTGTGAGTTATTAATAAACACAGGTTCAAACACTGGCCCGTCTGCTTTACAGCTTTGTAATAGGCTTAATACTGTAGGTGTTGCTACGAGTGCCACTCCACCTAATCCTAAGTTTTTTATTAATTGTCTTCTTTTCATCTTATGCTTCTTTTTTAATTTGAGCGGCAGCGTGATTTGCAGCACGTGCACTAAAAGCCATATAGGTAAGTGATGGGTTTACACAACTTGCAGAGGTCATAAACGCACCATCTGTCACATAAACATTAGGTACTGCGTGTAACTGGTTATTACCATTACATACAGATGTTTTTGGGTCACGACCCATACGTGCGGTACCCATCTCGTGTATACCGTTACCTGGTGCACTTGGGTCATCCATAGTCTGGATATCTGTAAATCCGGCATTTTTAAGCATATCTTTTGCACTTGCAATCATATCCTTACGCATTTCCCACTCGTTTTCTTTCCACTCTGCATCAAAGTTTACCTTAGGCAGTCCCCATTTATCAAGATCATTATAATCTAGGGTCATTTTATTCTCGTGGTAAGGAAGACACTCTCCAAAGCCCATAAGACCTATAGTCCATCCTCCTGGTTTTTGAATCTCTTCTTTAAGCTTTGCGCCATATCCTGCTTCGGCAATTTGTGGTTGGTAATCACCACGACCTGCACCACCTTGATAACCGTATCCACGCTTAAAGGTTTTTTGGTCTGTTACTCCTCCTATGTTTCTAAAACGAGGAATGTAAATCCCGTTAGGGCGACGTCCTTTATAATATTTATCTAAATCTCCATCCCATTTTGCAGTTGCTCCTGCTTTAAAGTGGTGATCCATTAAGTTATGTCCAAGCTCTCCAGAGTCATTACCCATACCGTTAGGGAAGCGCTCACTCTTAGATTGCATAAGTATGCTTGTAGATCCTATGGCAGATGCACAAAGGAAAACAACTTTAGATTTAAACTCTAACTTTTCATTTGTCTCTTGATCTACCACTTTTACCCCAGTAGCTTTACCTGTAGCATCATCATACATTACTTCTGTTACGATAGAAAACGGACGTAACGTCATATTTCCTGTACGCTCTGCAGCTGGTAGTGTAGATGAGTTACTTGAGAAGTACCCTCCAAAAGGACATCCTCTCACACAGCGATTTCTAAACTGGCAAGCAGAACGACCATCATAGGTCTTTGCTCCTGTAATATGTGCAACACGCCCTATAGTAAGAAGACGACCATCTTTATAATTTTCGGCCATATTCTTTTTAAGAACTTCTTCTACACAGTTAAGCTCCATAGGTGGCGAAAACTTTCCATCTGGTAATACATCAAGACCTAGTTTTTCTCCAGAGACAGAGATATACTCCTCTACCTTATCATACCAAGGGGAGATATCTTTATAACGTACTGGCCAGTCTACAGCTATACCTTCTTTTTTATTTGCTTCAAAATCTATATCAGACAGTCTATAACTCTGTCTTCCCCACATAATAGAACGACCTCCTACGTGATACCCACGTATCCAGTCAAAACGTTTTGTCTCATTGTAAGGGTGATCTACGTCATCTACAAAAAAGTGACGACTATCTGCCTTATGAACATATCCCGTACGGGCTTGTTTTTCATATCTAGCCTCAACTTCACGTGAGTTATTACCTTTAAATTTATTGTCCCAAGGGTCATTGTGCATTGTAGGGTAGTCATCTATATGTTTTACCATACGACCGCGCTCTAATACGAGCGTTTTCATACCATTTTCACATAACTCTTTGGCTGCCCATCCACCGGAGATTCCTGAGCCTACGACGATTGCGTCGTACATTTCGTTTTCGTTGGCTGTGTTCACTATATATTGTATTAATGAAAAAAAATTGTGATGTAGTTTACCAAATATATAAATTTTAAGTTGTTTTTTGTTAATATGAGAAAAAGGTTACCTTAGTCAAACACTAGATTTAACAGTAAATGACAGGCGAAAACGTTATAGTTCTAGTCATATTTAAAATTCATCTTATGAAAAATTATTTGTTAGGCGTTTTTTTATGCGCTTTTGTACTTATTTCTTGTAAAGAAGAGGTAAAAAAAGAGGAGAATTCCGCTTTCGCGAAAGCGGAAAAAGAAGTTTCT
>JAHDEV010000179.1 GCA_020628615.1 Dokdonia sp. | reverse complement strand
TATGAAATATTTACTTCCTTTTGTCTTAGTATATCTATTACTTCTTTCTTGTGAGGAGCCAAAGCCACTTAGTTCTGTAGACCCAGTGAACTGGGAGAAGCGAACAGTGAAAGGGACTATAAATGATTCGCTCGAGTCGGGGAGTACCTTTTTATCTATTTACTCTCAAATTTACCTACGCACAGAAAATGATCAGGCAGACTTAACGGCGACCATAAGTTTGCATAATCCTAATCGAGAAGCGCAGGTGTATGTGGACAAGGCAGTGTACTATAACACCTACGGCAAGCCAATACGTGTGTATTTTGACAAAACCATTTTTATCAACCCTATGGAGACCGTTCAGATTGTTATAGACGGTGTGGATAAAGAAGGAGGCACGGGTGCAAACTTTATCTTTGACTGGAAAATACAGCCTGATACTAATGAACCTATCATTGAGGCGATTATGATAAGTACCTACGGCCAGCAAGGAATTTCTTTTGTGACTACAGGTAAAAAGCTATTGCGCTCATAACCATATCATACTCTTTTTAACTAAGCAATTAGATAATCTTCGTGTAGTCGTATAAGTAAAGATGAAATCTTGCTTATATGCTGAGAGTCATAACGACAACAGTTATTTAATATTCGCTTAGTTTGCCTTCATTTTTGTGGGAATTCAATAAATAATTGTGTAAATAATTGTGAGTATCGTAATTATCTATATATTTGAGATTATAAATTGGTCAACCAGTTTGGATAACCAATTTATTTATAGCTCAATTTTAAAATTATTACACTCCTAAATAGCAATGTGGCGAGTGATTGATTTTAGATAATTATAATGTAAGTGTATTGCTTTTTTTGCTTTCGCGAAAGCGTACTCTTAGTACTCACAACATATTTATGACTCGATATCTTCTTCTCTTTTGTAGCCTTATCATCTTTGCATCATGCAAGGAGCCTATTACTTTAGTGTCACAGACAGTCACTACCCCAGAGGAATTAAAAGAAGCAATTAAAGAAGCAGAGCCAGGAGATGTAATTAGTCTTAAAGATGGGGTGTGGAAAGATCTAGCTATAAAATTTTACGGAGAAGGAACGGAGGCAAATCCTATTACTCTTAAGGCAGAAAATGCTGGGAAAGTAATTTTAGAAGGAAACTCTTCACTTAAACTAGGAGGGAAGCACCTCGTAGTAGAAGGACTTTATTTTAAAAATGGTTATACCACAGAGAATGCCATTATACGTTTTAAAATAGATGATGAGAAGATTGCATATCACTCGCGTGTAACAGATTGTGTAATAGAAGATTTTACAAATCCAGATCGTGATAGTAAAAATCACTGGATCGAATTATGGGGGCAGCACAATACTTTTGATCATAATTATATTACTGGTAAAACAAACCAAGGGCCTACGCTTCGCGTGTTTTTAAAGGGTAATGAAAATGTAAATACCTATCACCAGATTAAGGATAACCATTTTGGACCACGTCCTAGAAAAGGTGGGCCTCGTGCTGAGACTATGCAGTTAGGCGATAGCTATACGTCTATGACACCGGGCTATGTAAATGTAGAACACAATTATTTTGAAAAGTGTAATGGAGAAGTAGAGATTATCTCAAGTAAGTCTAATTATAATACGTTTAAAAATAATGTCTTTTTTGAGTCTGAAGGTTCGCTAGTGCTTCGTCACGGTAATTATGCGACCATAGATGGTAATGTATTTATAGGTAATGATGCATCTGAGTTTATAGGAGGTATACGAGTTATAAATACAGGTCATCTTATTGTAAATAACTACTTCTATAACTTAAAAGGAAATGAATTTCGAGCACCGCTCGCAGTAATGAATGGTATTCCTAAGTCACCACTCAATCGTTATAATCAGGTTACAGATGTGGTAGTCGCTCACAATTCATTTATAAATACAAAGACGCCTTGGCACTTCGGAGTAGGAGCAAATCTTAGTCAGGCAGAAGTACTTCCTGCATCAGAAATACGTTCAGCACGCGCAGAACGTATGATTGTGGCAAATAACTTAGTGTACGGAGATATTGAAACTACAGAAATCATCAAAAATTACGATAGCATCACTGGCGTTACTTTTAAAAATAACATCCTTAATGTAGAAAATAAAAGTGCTTATCAAACGGATGGTTTGTTAACCAAAGAAGTAACATTATCATCACCTACAGAAATCTTCCAATCGCCAGAATCACTAGAGACTGAGATGTACAACGGCTTTGGTTTTGATAAGATTAATGAAGATATTTTTGGAAACAAAAGGGCGTCTGGCAATAGTGTAGGTGCCATCTCAGGAGCCACTACAGGTGCATCGGCTTTACTTGATGTTACTAATTATGGAACTTCTTGGTTTAATCCTCACCCAGAAAAGCAAGCAGGAAAAACGATAAAAGTTTCAACTACAGCAGAGCTTACAGAGGCTGTTGCGACAAGTAATGATGGAGATACTATCGAGCTTAGCGCTGGTAATTATGAGATTAATGAAAAGTACGCTTTCGCGAAAGCGGTAACTCTTCAATCCTCATCTTCAGAAAAACCGGTACTTACATTTAGTAACACTGCCAAAGGTTTTGAGCTACAACCAAGAGCAAAACTCAAGCTCAAAAACATTTCACTTAAAGGAACGTCAACTACAGATGCTTTTGCAACCCTTGACAAAAACATGGGGCAGTCTTATGAACTGTGGCTTGATAATGTAGAAATAGACGGATTTCAAAGTGTGCTAGAAACCAGTAAAGCATCTTTTGCAGATACCATCATGATTAAAAATAGTGTGATTAAAAACACACAACGTGGTATCCAACTCAATAAAGAAGTAAATGATAAAGGAGATTATAATGCAGCCTTTGTTTTTATTCAAGATTCTCAGTTTGAAAATGTAGCTATTGATGTGCTAGATTACTATCGAGGTGGTTATGATGAGTCTACCATAGGTGGAAGCCTTGTAGTTACGGGAAATACGTTTACAAAATGTGGTGCTAGTGATAGTGCTAATATCTTACTGCAGACTCGAGGGATTGTAAATGTTACCCTAGCAAATAATACGTTTACAAATAATCGTGTGAAGTATGTCGCGGTTCTTTGGGGAGAAAAAGGTCAAGAACCAGTAAATAATACAGTATCTAACTCTGGTGAAATAAAAGTAGTTCAAAATCTGAAACTTAAACTGGTTTACTAATGCAAAAGCCACAACAGTTCCCTTTATTGAAGTGGTGTTTTTGTTTATTTTCACTTGCGCTTTACTCTCAGCAATTACCATCAGATAAGGTGATTGCTGTAGAAGACCTTGCTGTTTATCTAAAAAAAGAGGTTAAAGATGAGATTGGTGATGACTCACCAGAGAGGCTTGCTGCTCATTTTAGAACTGTTTTTCAAGAACGTTACTTTTACGACTGGACAGAGAATGATACTCGTTTTGAGGAGTATAAATCCTTGTATCCTACGATGGAGGTTTCTCATACTGCTCGTGCTCAAGATCACTTAGATAAATTTGACGCCAGTACGCACTGGAAGTTACCTTTTAATTATAAAAATGATACTCCCATCAATGCATATGGTCTGCGGCACCTAGCGAGACAGCATAAAATGGTGGATATTGCCTTTCTATATCGCTACAAGGATAAAGATGC
>JAHDEV010000178.1 GCA_020628615.1 Dokdonia sp. | reverse complement strand
GCGATATTATTAATGAACGTATTTGCTCCTACAATTGATCACTACGTGGTACAAGGGAATGTGAAGAAGAGAATGAAGCGTCTTAAACTTAAAACAGCATAACGATGGCAAAGACAGACGGAAACGGATATACAATTCTCTTTGCGACTATTATGGTAGTCGTAGTAGGAGGAGTTCTAGCAGGACTAGCACAAGGTCTTAAGCCTGCTATTAAAGAAAATGAGCGCTTTGAAAAGCAGCAGAACATTCTTTATGCAATGGGCGTAAATGAGAATGTAGAAGGTGATGGAGGTGTAAACTTCATTCCTACTGATAAGGTAGAAGCAGAGTACGATAAGTACATAAAAGAAGCTTACATCATCCAGAATGGTAAAGTGACTCAAAGTGATGAGGCATTTACTGTAGATATGAAGAAGCAAAGCAAGTTGCCTAAAAATGAGCGCAAGATGCCTCTTTTTGTAGGAGAGCGTGATGGTAAACAATTTTTTGTTGTGCCTATGTACGGTAAAGGACTTTGGGATGCTATCTGGGGATATGTGGCGCTAGATAAAGATCTAGTTGTTCAAGGTGTATTTTTTGATCACAAAGGTGAGACTCCTGGTCTAGGTGCAAACATTAAAGAGCGTTACTTTATGGACGACTTTACTGGTGAGCAGATTATGTCAAAAACTCAGTACTCAGGTATCACAGTTGCAAAAGGTAACAATGATCCAAAAAATGAACGTAAGGACGATAATAAAGTAGATGCTCTAGCAGGTGCAACGATCACTGGTGACGGTGTGAGTGCAATGATTAAAAGCACACTTAAGAGCTACGTTCCAGTAATTAAAGATTTTAAAACCAAAGCATAATGGCGATACTATCAAAAAAAGATCAACGACTCATTCTTGATCCATTAGCAGATGATAACCCAATTACTATTCAAGTATTAGGTATCTGTTCGGCACTAGCAATTACTGCTCAGCTTAAAGCGTCTATCGTAATGGCAGTATCTGTACTATTTGTACTAGGTATTGGTAACGTAGTGATATCGCTTATGCGTAACATCATACCATCAAAAATTAGAATTATTGTACAACTTATCGTTGTGGCAACACTTGTAATTGTAGTAGACCAGACGCTCAAGGCATTTGCTTATGAGCTGAGTAAAGAACTTTCAGTCTTTGTAGGTCTTATTATTACAAACTGTATCATTATGGGACGTTTTGAGGCTTTTGCTTTAGGTAACGGTCCATACAGATCATTTTTAGACGGGATAGGTAACGCACTTGGTTATGGTGTGATCTTAATCATAGTAGGTTTCTTTAGAGAGCTATTAGGTTCAGGAACGCTTCTAGGTATTAAAGTACTAGGAGATCCTATAGAAAAAACAGGATTATACAGCATAGGCTACGAGAATAACGGTTTTATGTTACTATCACCTATGGCACTTATTGTAGTTGGACTCATTATCTGGGTACAGCGTAGTAAGAACCCTGCACTCGTAGAAGAGAACTAGAAAATGAATTATCACGCTTTCGCGAAAGCGTAAACCTATAAAATCAAAGATATGTTAGAGCATATTGAATTATTTTTCAAATCGATTTTCATAGACAATATGGTATTTGCCACCTTCTTAGGAATGTGTTCTTACCTAGCCGTGTCTAAAAAAGTGTCAACCGCTGTTGGTCTTGGTGCTGCTGTCATATTTGTACTAGCAGTAACAGTGCCTATAAACTGGCTACTTGACCAGTATATTCTTCGTGATGGCGCACTAGCGTGGTTAGGACCAGAGTATGCAGATTATGACTTAAGTTTCTTATCATTCATACTATTTATCGCAACTATTGCAACAATGGTACAACTGGTAGAGATTGTGGTAGAGAAGTTCTCTCCATCATTATATAACTCACTTGGTATTTTCTTACCACTTATTGCAGTAAACTGTGCCATCTTAGGAGGGTCATTATTTATGCAATCTAGAGATATCCAAACGTTAGGTCTTGCCTTTAACTACGGTATATCTTCAGGTATAGGTTGGTTCCTTGCAATTCTTGCAATTGCAGCGATACGTGAGAAAATACGTTACTCAAATGTTCCTGCTCCATTAAGAGGTCTTGGTATTACTTTTATCATTACAGGTCTTATGGCAATAGGTTTTATGAGTTTTGGAGGAATGCTTACAGGTGGTGACGAAGAAGAAGCTGCACCAGCTACCGAAGCTGCTCAAATAGAGTTACAAGAAGAAAATACGCAACCCGTAGCTATGATCGAGGTTGAAATTGCTAACGAAAAAGAAAACTAATTATGTTACTAGCTGCATCAATGTCTGGCGTTGTTATCGCCACAATCGCTGCCTTTTTAGTGCTTACGTTAATCCTTGTGGGCTTATTGCTTTTTACTAAGCAAAAGTTATCTCCATCAGGACCTGTAACAATTACTATAAATGGTGAAAAAGAAGTTGAAGTTGCCTCTGGAGGTACGCTCTTATCAACTCTTGGAAACAATAAAATATTTTTACCATCTGCCTGTGGAGGTGGAGGTACTTGTATACAATGTGAGTGTCACGTTCTTGAAGGAGGTGGAGAAGCATTACCTACAGAAACACCACACTTCTCTCGTAAGGAGCTTGCTCACGGAGCACGTCTTGCTTGTCAAGTAAAGGTGAAGCAAAATATGAATATCACGATTCCAGAAGAAGTTTTTGGAATTAAAAAATGGGAGGCAACAGTTGTACGTAACTATAACGTGGCATCATTCATTAAAGAATTTGTAGTTGAGATACCAGAAGATATGGGGTATAAAGCTGGAGGATATATCCAGATTGAAATCCCTGAGTGTACAATTAACTATAAGGATATAGATATCACTGCTCACCCAGAAGAGCACGAAACACCAGATAAGTTTCAAGCAGAGTGGGATAAGTTTGGTCTATGGCCACTTACAATGAAAAATAATGAGACTGTAGAGCGTGCATACTCTATGGCTTCTTTCCCAGCAGAGGGACGCGAGATTATGCTTAACGTGCGTATTGCTACGCCGCCGTGGGATCGCGCTAAAAACCAATGGATGGATGTAAACCCTGGGGTTGCTTCATCATACATATTTGCACAAAAGCCAGGTGATAAAGTAGTAATCTCTGGGCCTTATGGAGAATTCTTCATAAACGAATCTGAAGCAGAAATGCTTTATGTAGGAGGAGGAGCAGGAATGGCACCTATGCGTTCACACCTGTATCACCTTTTCAAAACCCTTAAGACGGGGCGTACGGTTACTTACTGGTATGGAGGACGTTCTAAGCGTGAGTTATTCTACTTAGAGCACTTCCGTGAGTTAGAGAGAGAATTCCCTAACTTTAAATTCTACCTAGCGCTTTCTGAGCCTATGGAAGAAGATAACTGGAAAGTAAAAGACTCTACAGATGGAGAAGGAGACGGTTTTGTAGGTTTCATTCACCAGGTAGTAATCGACCAGTACTTAAGCAAGCACGAGTCACCAGAAGATATCGAACTTTATTTCTGTGGTCCTCCACTTATGAACAACGCTGTTCAGAAAATGGGAGAAGATTATGGAATTCCAGATGAGAACATCCGTTTTGATGACTTTGGAGGATAGTATATAATTTCGCTTTCGCGAAAACCTAAAAACCCGATACAGCAATGTATCGGGTTTT
>JAHDEV010000019.1 GCA_020628615.1 Dokdonia sp. | reverse complement strand
TGATCTGCCATAATAAAATTGTTGTGTAAACACACGAATATACCTTTAATCGTAATTAACTACAATTACTTACGGAGAAATAAAGAATAAGGTTTCTAATTTGTGAAATAGAAGGTCTCGAAAAAAAATATTGCATTTTTTTTCAAAAAGATGTTGTCAGGTCTCAGAAAGGTTTTATATTTGCATCCGCTTACGAGAAGTATCGCATACAACTCAACAAATAGTGTGAGTCACATTGTAAACGTAAGCCACCTAAAAGCTTTAGGTACCTTAGCTCAGTTGGTAGAGCAACGGACTGAAAATCCGTGTGTCCCTGGTTCGATTCCTGGAGGTACCACATTAAAACCCGATCTTTTGATCGGGTTTTTTGTTTTCTATAACTTTCACTTTTATAAGTGGTTTGCAATCGTAGATTTTGGTTTAATATCTGATATATTGCAGACGTAACAAGATGCTAGATGATCATACTTTTCCTTTTGGCTGGATTAGCCTTATTTGTTTTTATGGGTTACGGACTTTTTACGCTTTCGCGAAAGCGTACACCAGACCCTTTTCCGCCATCGTGGGAGTCTTTATTAAGTGATGAAGTGCTTTTTTACAAAGAACTCACGCCTAAAAAGAAGGAATTCTTTAAAAAAAGAATGATGGCCTTTCTCACTGAAGTAAATGTAGAGGCTGTAGGTTTTGACCTGTCTGATAAGGATAAGGTGTTTGTTGCGGCAAGTGCGGTGATTCCTATTTTTAACTTTGGAGACTGGCATTATAATAATTTAGATACGGTGCTTATTTATCCAGATTATTTTAATGCAAATCTTGAGTATCACTCAGAGGGCGAAGATCGTATTATAGGTGGTATGGTAGGGACGGGGCAGTTTGAAAATCATATGATACTCTCTCGCAAAGCGCTTCATTTTGGGTTTAATAACAAGACAGATAAAGGAAATACAGCTATACACGAGTTTGTGCATTTACTGGATAAGATGGATGGTGAGGTAGATGGTATACCGGAGCAGTTACTAGGTAAAGAAAATATTGTACCCTGGCTAGATATGATGCACACAGAGATGGAGGCTATAAATAATGATGCGTCTGATATAAGGAAATATGGAGGTACAAGTAAAATAGAGTTTTTTGCGGTGGCGGCAGAGTACTTTTTTGAGCGCCCAGATCTGTTTAAACGTAAACATCCGGAGTTGTACAAAATGCTTGAAGTTTGTTTTGTAACAGGTTATTAGGGTGATTTTTACCATTACCTTAACAATGTGGGTGCTTTCCTTTTGTATTTTTGACGCTTACTATTGTATATGCAACTTATAATTGATGTAGGGAATACTAGGGTTAAAGCCGCTATTTATAAAGGAGATGCCTTGCAAGCTAAGCATCACTTTGCATTACAAGACTTTAGTGAGGAGGTAGGTGAGTTTGCAGGTCTTTATCCTATTAAAAAAGCAATTATATCTTCTGTGGGGAGACTTACAGATGAGCAAGCTAGATCTGTGCAATTACGTTTTCCTACCATTGTACTCTCACACAATACAGCGCTTCCATTTACAAATGACTACGGTACACCAAAGACACTAGGTGTAGATAGAATGGCTCTTGTAGCAGCCTTTGTAAAAGCACACCCCCATAAAAATGGACTCATTATAGATGCAGGTACTTGTATTACCTATGATTTTATAACAAATGATGGTTCTTATAAAGGTGGTGCAATCTCACCAGGATTGCGTTTGCGTTATGAGACACTTAATAGACTTACGGCAAATCTCCCGCTGTTAGAAAAACAAATGCCAGGTAGTATAATAGGTACTAGTACAGAAGAATCTATACACTCTGGAGTTGTGCAAGGCACTTTACTTGAAATAGATGGTGCAATAAATCATTACAAAGAGCATTATAATGTAGATACCGTAATAATAACGGGTGGTGATGCAGAATTCTTGGCAAAACGATTAAAAAATAGCATCTTTGCGCACTCAAATTTTTTGCTTGAGGGCCTCAATTATATCTTAACATATCAGAATGATTAAAAAACTTTTTATTGTAGCAGTGCTGATGATGGCCGTTAAAGGTCTTGCCCAAGAAGGAGCTACTACTTCTCCATACTCTTTTTACGGAGTGGGGATACAACAGTTTAGAGGAACCGTAGAAAATAAATCTATGGGAGGCATACAGACGTATAGCGATAGTTTACACCTCAATTTATTAAATCCCGCATCACTAGGTAAATTGCGTTACACCACTTTTACAGTAGGAGGTAACCATAATGAAGTAAATGCAGAAGATGCTACGACAAAGGAGGGTTCTTCAAAATCTACTTTTGATTATCTAGCTATAGGTTTTCCTATTTCAAAAAAAGGAGGGGTAAGCATAGGTCTTATGCCATATACTGCAGTAGGGTACAAGCTAGATGATAGTACAGATGAGGTGCTTAACCGCTTTACAGGTCGTGGTGGTCTTAACCGTGCATTTCTTTCTACAGGTTATACACTAGCAAAAGGACTTACGGTAGGAGCAAGTATGTATTACTACTTTGGAAATATTCAAAACGAAGCTGTAAGATCTCAAGAAGAAGCAGAGCTAGGTACTAGAGAGTCTAATAGAAGTGACTTTTCGGGATTAGCATTTGAGCTTGGAGCACAGTATGAAACAATGATTAGTGATAAGCTTGAGCTTAGATCATCAGTAAAGTATGTTCCATCTGCTACTATAGGTACAGAAAATGAGAGAGAGGTTTCTACAGTTTTATTTAATAGTCTAGGTTTATTACAAGATGTAGATGTACAAGAAATAAGTGTTCCAGATACAGATTTTGATCTTCCTTCTTCAGTAACGGTAGGTCTTGGTATAGGAGAAAAAAATAAATGGTTCTTTGGAGGTGAGTACACAAGCCAGCAAACAAGTAGCTTTAGTAATAGAACCTTTACTCCAGATAATGTTTCCTTTGAAGATGCAACACAAATGAGAGTAGGAGGTTTTTATACGCCAAAATATAATTCTATCTCAAGTTACTGGGAGCGTATGACTTATCGTGCTGGATTTAGATATGAAGAGACGGGACTTGTAGTGTCTAATGAAGATATAAATGAGTTTGGCATATCTTTTGGAGTTGGACTACCTACAGGACGAAGAATTAGTAATCTTAACTTACAATTTGAAGTAGGGCAGAGAGGAACGACAAACGCAAACCTTATACAAGAAAACTTTATTAACGTAGGCGTAAGTTTATCAATAAACGACTTATGGTTTGTCCAATCTAAATTTAATTAACAGTAAAACCTAACATTATGAAAACTAGATTAACCACATTTTTTGTAGCGCTCGTCATAGCTGGCGGATTTACAGCAAATGCACAAATAAGTGAGGAGTGCCTTACGACGGGTTCTATATTTGTAGAAGCTGCAAAAGTTAAAAATTACGAGGCTGCAAGAGCACCTTTTGAAAAACTTCAAAAAGATTGCCCTAACTATTCTCTAGCTTTATACCAGTATGGAGAGCGTTTACTTAAAGCAGATCTAAAAGCAGCAAGCCCTGCCGAAAAAGGTGCCGCGGCACAAAAGCTTATCGAGTTTTTAAAGAAGAGAGAGCAATACTTTCCTGCAAAAACTCCAAAAGGAAAAAACGCAGCTGCACAGGCTCAGATAATGTTTGATAACAAAATAGGAACGCCAAAGGCACAGTATGATGCATTTCAAAATGCATTTAATATGGATGCAAACTCTATTACAAGTGCAAAAAACATCTACACTCGTTTTAAGCTAGCAGTAGATCTTTATAAGAATGGACAGCAAGTGCAACTTCAAGAGGTTTTTGATCTTTATGATGATACACAAGCAAAACTTAATAAAGAAGCAACTGCATTAGATTCAAAATTACAGAAGTTAGTAGAAAAAGAAGAAGCGGGTACTGCACTTAGCGCAAAAGAAAAGCGTAGAGTAAAAGGTTATGAAACAAACCTTAAGGCATTCGGAATCTTTGGAGGAAGTACAGATGGAGCGCTTGGAGAGTTAGGTAACTGTGAGAACCTTGTACCACTTTATCAGAAGGATTTTGATTCTATGAAGAATGATAAAGAGTGGATCAAGAAAGCAGCAGGACGTCTTGCAAGTAAAGATTGTACAGATACAGATTTATTTAAGCAAATGGTTGAGAATCTTCACAGACTTGAGCCTTCTGCAAAATCTGCAAAGTACTTAGGTATCTTAGCTGGAAACAGAGGAGACTCAGCTGCAGAGGCAAGATATTACCAAGAAGCTATCGATCTTGAAACAGATCCAAAAGAAAGAGCAAATGCTTATTACAGACTTGCAGAAAAAGCAAGAAAAAGTGGTAGCTACGGTAAAGCAAGAGGTCTTTATAATAAGGCGCTTAGCGAAGATCCATCTTATGGTATTGTTTACTTAAGAATTGCAGCAATGTATGCAGCAAGTGCAAATAACTGTGGTCAGACTACTTTTGACAAGAGAGCCGTATACTGGTTAGCTGCTAGTACAGCACAAAGAGCTGGGCGTGTAAGTCCATCACTGGCTGGTACTGCAAATAAGACAGCAGCAAGTTACAGAGCTTTAGCTCCAAGTACTGCAGATGTATTTACATCTGGAAAAGCTGGTCAAACTATCAAGATAGGATGTTGGATTGGATCAAGTGTAAGAGTTCCAAATAACTAATGTCACTACTACATAGAAATATATTAAAAATCTTAGTCACGGCTTTTGCCGTGACTTTGTTTTTAAGTTGTGATAGTAAAGCAGACGATATACGTAGGTTAAGTATGAAGTCTGATGGCCCTGTTACAGAAGGTAGGGGTATTAATCTTAAGTATGTAGATTCTGGTAAAGTCACTGCACATTTAAAAACACCTTACATAAAAAATTATGCAAACGCCTCTTTTCCTTATGAGGAGTTTCCAGATGGAATAGAAGTCACTTTTATAAGTGAAGATGGTAAAGAGAATTTAATTACTTCAAACTATGCCATACGCTATAAGGGTACAAACCTTATAGATCTACAAGATAATGTGGTGCTATTTACGCACGACTCTATAACCTTAAAAGCACAACAGCTGTACTGGGATCAATCTAATAGTTGGATTTTTACAGACCAGCCGTACACGCTTATTCTTAAAGATGGCTCTCGTAACGACGGAGACCTCTTTGACTCAAATGAAGACTTTACAAATTTTGTATCTTTAAACAACGTAGCAAAACAATACGTAAAAGAAAATTCTGAAGACTTATGATGCGATATGCAAAATACACAGAGTATGTATATATAATAGTTGCCGTGCTTGCAGGTTATAAAACAGTATCACTTTGGGGTGAAGATCGCTCTAGAGCATACCTGTTCTTGTTTTTCTTTGCTGTGAGTGTAGGGATGTACTTCTTTAGACGTCATTTCCGTAAGAAGTTTGAAAACAGGAAAAACTCTTAATGGGAAGTTTTGAAGGACAGATTATAACCATATGTTGCTCGCTCATACTCTCTGCGTTTTTTTCAGGAATGGAGATTGCTTATGTGTCGGCAAATAAGATACATATCGAAATAGAGAAGAAACAAAATGATCTTCTCTCTATTGTTCTCAAAAAACTTACTGCAAAGCCTTCAAAGTTTATAGCAACAATGTTGCTGGGTAATAATATTGCCTTGGTTGTATATGGTTATTTTATGGGAGCACTCTTACAAGGGTGGCTGGAGAATATGCCTTTCGGCGAAAGTTTAACCTGGTTCAATACCTTAGTGCAAGAATTCAGTCTACTTAGTCAGACGATTATTTCTACACTAGTGATTTTAATCACGGCCGAATTTTTACCAAAAGTTTTCTTTCAGATTTATGCAAATAAGCTTCTTAAGTTTTTTGCAATACCTGCTTATTTCTTTTACCTCTTATTTTATGTGCTAAGCGCATTTATTATTTGGATATCAGACCTCGTTCTTAAATACTTGTTTAAGACAGATGGAGATGAGGTGCAGTTAGCTTTCACGAAAGTGGAACTTGGTAATTACATTTCTGAACAAATGGAAGCCGTAAACGACGCCGACGAAGTAGATACAGAAATACAGATTTTTCAAAATGCACTAGAGTTTTCTGAGGTAAAGTCACGAGAAGTGATGTTGCCACGCACAGAGATCGTAGCCGTAGATGAGCGCACGACACCTACTGCAATAAATAAGATTTTTATAGAAACGGGACTTTCTAAAATACTCGTTTATAAAGATACAATAGATGATATAATAGGCTATGTGCACTCTTTTGAACTTTTTAAAAGGCCAAAAACTATAAGCAGTGTTTTAATGCCAGTAGTATATGTCCCGGAGACTATGCTTGTAAAAGATGTGCTTAATGTGCTCACAAAAAAACGCAAAAGTATCTGTGTAGTTATAGATGAGTATGGAGGTACTAGTGGGATGATGACGGTAGAAGATATTGTAGAAGAGCTTTTTGGAGAGATAGAAGATGAGCACGATACCGTTGCTCTAGTAGAGGAACAATTAAGTGATACGCGTTACAAACTTTCTGCAAGGCACGAGGTAGACTACCTTAATGAAACGTATAAACTTGATCTGCCAGAAAGTGAGAATTATGAGACCTTAGGGGGGCTCGTGGTTAGTCATACAGAAGAAATTCCAGAAGAGGGGGAGACTATAGAGATAGAAGGAATAATCTTTCACATCATAGAGACTTCAAACACAAAAATAGAACTCTTAGAAGTCCGTATATCTAAAGACTAAATTGCCTTGTTTTTTTATTTTTTATTATGCTATAATAATGGTATTTTCGCCCACTATTATAGCATAAACAACATACAATGGCAATTTTAAATAAAATACGTAGCAAGAGTATCTTCTTGATCATTATTATCGCACTTGCACTGTTTGCATTTATCTTCTCATCTATCTTAGATAGTGGAGGTTTTAATGCAGATAAGCAAAACCGTGTTGCATCTATAAACGGTGTAAACCTAGATCGTGAAGATTTTGCGACAAAGGTAGAGGCACAAACGCGTAGAGCAGGAGCAAATAGTTCTACTACAAAAGCCGTAAACGCTGTATGGGAGCAGGAGGTAAACAGAGTGCTTCTTGAAGAGCAGTATGAAGAGTTAGGTATACAAGTAGGTAAAGACCGCACGCAAGAGTTACTTAAGCAGGCACTTCAAAATGATGTGCGTTTTCAAGATGGAGACGGATTCTTTAGCGAGGCAAAAATGCAAGAGTTTATTGCTACTTTAAAAGATAGCCAAAACCCTGGTGATTACCAGTCGTGGTTAGTTTTTGAAGAAAGCTTAAGAAATCAAGAAAAGCAAGAGATTTACTATAACCTAGTAAGAGCTGGTGTAGGAGCAACTCTTAAGGATGGAGAGGTAGCCTATAAGCTTGATAATAATACGGTAGATATCCAGTATGTACAAATGTTGTACACATCTGTGCCAGATGAAGAGGCTCCAGTAAGTAAAGATGAGATTCAAGATTATGTAAATGAACATAAAGATGAATTTCAAACAGAGGAGACACGCTCTATACGTTTTGTAAAATTTGTAGAAGAAGCATCTCTAGAAGATGAGAATGCGCTTAAAGCAGAGCTTTCAAAATTAAGAAATGAGTATACAGCTCGTAACGGTGCAACAGGAGTAACAGAAACTTTTGCTGGATTTGATAAGACAGAAGAGATAGAAGAGTTTCTTATAGACAACTCAGATGTACCATTTGTAGATCGTTGGTTCTTTAAGAAAGATTTACCTTCTACTAATGCAGATACACTTTTTGCCTTAGGTAAAGGTGGGGTTTACGGTCCTTATAAAGACGGTAGATATATGAATCTTTCTCGTGTTGTAGATGTGAGAAAAATGCCAGATTCTGTAAAGACAAGCCATATACTTATAGACTTTCAAGGAGCTGTTACAAATACGGCTAGAGGACCTATCCCTTCTTCTGCAACGAGATCTAAAGAAGATGCAAAAAAACTTGCAGATAGCTTACTTTCTGTTTTAAAAAGAAACAAAAATAAGTTTGAAGATCTTGCAAAAGAGTTTTCTTCAGATAAGTCAAACAGTGACAATGGTGGAGATCTAGATTACCAAAATCCTAATCTTTTTGCAGCTGGATACAGAGACTTTATTGTAGATAATAGAGCTGGAACAATAGGAGTAGCAGAAACAGATTTTGGTTACCACGTAATTAACATCGTAGACCAAAAGAACGTACAAGATGTAATTAAGGTTGCAACTGTAGTGAAGGAAATAGTACCTTCAGATAAAACAATCTCTAATATTTACAACACAACACAAAAGTTTGAACTTGCCGCAGCCGATGGAGATTTTCAAGCAGTAGCAACAGAAAATGGTTATGCAGTACGTCCAGTACAACGTATACGTGCTATGGATGAGACATTGCCTGGTGAAGGAGCACAGAGATCTGTAATACAGTGGGCTTTTGAAGAAGATACAAAAGTGGGTAACATTAAGCGTTTTCCTACTAACAGTGGTTATATTGTTGCACAAGTAACACGTAGAACGCCAGCTGGAACAGAAAGAGTAGAAGATGTATCATTACAAGTTACACCTATCATACGTAATATGAAGAAAGCAGAAATTATCAAAAACAAGATTTCTGGTAGCACGCTTTCTGAAATTGCACAATCACAAGGTGAGACTGTAAAAACCGCTGGTGCCGTATCTATGAATGCACCTACAATTGCAGGAGCAGGTAATGAGCCTAAAGTAGTAGGAGCAGCCTTCGGATTAAAAGAAGGAGAAGTATCTTCACCTATAGAGGGGTCACGAGGAGTATATGTAATAGAGGTTGTAAAAATCTCTGAAGCTCCAGGATTAGATAACTACGCTGCTTTTGCAGGTCAGCAGGCTCAAAAATCTAGAGCAGCTGTAAGTACAAAAGTGCTTAACGCTCTTAAAGAAGCTGCAGATATTGAAGATAACAGAGCTACTTTCTACTAATAGATTGTATCTCAAGTAAAAAAGGCTCGAGCAATAATTGTTCGAGCCTTTTTTTTATGGTGTGTGTTTACGCTTTCGCGAAAGCGTTATTCTCCCAGTATCATTTCTTTGTAAGGCACGATAGTTTCATAACCTTTGTTTCTAAAATAGTCCATTTGAGATGCTGTTCCCACTGCCAAAACAAAGTCACCACCCCAGCCTCCTAAGCTTTTTATTGCCCTAGGGTAATCTGCAAAAAGTTGTGTTTTTATCGTGGATGTTTTGAGAATACGAGACAAATTATCTTCGTGTTCTGAAAGTAGTTTTTCAAAAGCCACAATGGATTTACAACTCAAAAGGTCTTGGGTAAACCTAGAAAACCTAGCTTTCTCCTCAGTGAGTGCTTTTTGATCGAGACTCCTATAGTGTTTAATGCTTTCTCTACTGTTTTGTTTCTTATTGAGATAAACAAAGTAAAGTTCGTCCTTAAAAGGAGGGTTGTATATCACTGGTGTGACTATAGGTGTCGTGCTGGTTTTTTGATAGATAAGAGCGCTCTCTGTTGTGGCACAAGCTATATCGTACCCACTACCTCCAAAGGTCATATCAAGTAGCTTGTAAGGGTCTACAGAGGCCCACCTTGCAATATTTGCAAGGAGGGTAGAAGAGGAGCCTAGCCCCCAGTCTTTTTGAAACTCTAGTGTACTCTTTATTGTGTAGCCCTGCTGGGTATTTAAAAACGATGGATTGAGTTCTTTGGCGGCAAGTAAAATACTCAAGAGCCTGTCGTAAATAGCGTCTCCTTCTGACTTAATTTCTTCAAGTGGGAAGGTAAATGTATAGTCCAGCCACTTATCGCCATTGTGTAAATAACTAGTCCAGTTTATTGTTTTCTTATCCTGCATACTCACATCTAGATGCTGTCCTTTTTTTGTAGGCAGCGCTAGCGCTTGCGCGCCATCTAGAACCAAGTATTCTGAGGTGAGTAAAAGCTTACCGTGACTGTAATAGTGTTGTTTCAAAAAAGGGATTTTATGAGCGTAGCCCGTCTATAAAAGTAACCACTGCGCTATGAGTAACGGTATTTGACTTAAAGTGACCTACCGTTTGTTCCTTCTCTTCTGCGGTCGCATTCATCTGGTTTAAAATATTCATAAGGTGCATTTTCATATGCCCTTGCTGTATACCTGTTGTGGTAAGAGATTTAAGCGCGGCAAAGTTTTGAGCTAGACCGGCGACGGCAACAATTTGCATAAGTTCCTTTGCAGATGGGTTTCCTAGCAGCTCCATACTCCATTTTACTAGTGGGTGTAGTTTTGTGAGACCTCCTACGGTACCTAGTGCTAGCGGTATCTCCATCCAGAAGGTGAAAACTCCATCCTTTATGCTTGCGTGTGTGAGACTTCTGTATTGTCCATCTCTTGCGGCATATGCGTGTACACCTGCTTCAACCGCTCTAAAGTCGTTACCAGTAGCAAGTATGACGGCATCTATACCGTTCATTATTCCTTTGTTGTGGGTGACGGCTCGATAGGGTTCTTCTTCGGCAATGGTAACTGCTTGAACAAATTTTTTGGCAAAGGTCTCGCCGTCTATATTTTTTTCGGTGAGCTGGCCTACAGGACAACTTACCTCTGCACGTACAAGGCAATCTGGAACATAGTTAGATAAAATGGACATAATGATATCTAACGTGTTTCCGCTTTCGCGAAAGCGGGTATCTGCCTCAAAACCTTCTTTAAAAGTGGTTGCAAATTGCTCCAAACAGCTGTTTATAAAGTTTGCGCCCATTGCATCTAGCGTCTCAAAGGTGCAGTGCAGCTGGTAGTAGTCATCTACCGCGGCGGTTTTATCTCGTAAGGTGATGTTTTTTATGCCGCCACCACGTTTTTTCATATTAACTGTAATGGCTTCTACATCTTCATAGAGCTTTGGTGTGATTTTATCAAAATACTGTTGTAAATCTTCTTTATCACCATCATAAGTAAAGTGTACTTGTCCTACCTTAGTGGTGCCTAGAACGGTGGTTTTAAAACCGCCTCTCTCTTGCCAGAATTTACCAGCCTTACTTGCTGCAGCTACCACAGAGCTTTCTTCTATAGCCATCGGGATGGTGTAGATGGTGTCGTTTATGGTAAAATTAGGCGCTACTCCTAGGGGCAGGTAGTAATTTGTGATGGTGTTTTCTATAAACTCATCGTGCAGTTGCTGGAGCTTTGCATCTGTGTTCCAGTATGAGGTTAAAGTCTGGGTTGCTGCCTCAGAATTGTTAAAGAAGTTTGTGGTAAGCCACGTAATCTTCTCAGTTTTTGATAGTTTAGAAAAACCAGATATCGCCTTTGTCATTAAGCAGTTTTTTAGAAAGTGATAAAGATAATGAGAATGTGGTTAACCTAAGTCTAATGCGTGATTATAGCGATGTGAGTTCTTAACATTCTGAAGGTTTTTAACAGCAAAAAGCAGGGTTTTCTGCCTTATTTTTAGTAAAATTGAAATACTTTACACAATTGGTAAAAATATATGAGATTACATACCTTTTTGATTGCTGTATTTCTTCTTGCAATCCAGAGCGCAACTGCGCAAAAAAAACAAATAAGCCTTGAAGATATTTGGAAAAATGGCACTTTTAGAGCAGAGCGACTACAGTCTATACACTCTATGGCAAATGGTCAAGAGTATGCTGTACAAAACTTTGATAGAGCAACCCGCACAGGTAGTGTAGATATTTACAGCTATGATACCGGAAAGAAAGTGCGCACAGCTGTAAGTAGTGCAGATATCGAGGGGCTTGATTACTTTATAAGCTATGAGTTTAGTGATGATGAGAAGCAGGTGCTACTGGCTACAAAATTGCAATCTATCTTTAGAAGATCTACGCTGGGAGAATATTATGTGTGGAATACGCTTTCGCGAAAGCTGACTAAAGTTTCTGACGATCTTATTCAAGAACCTACATTTTCACCAGACGGAAAGAAAATCGCTTATGGAAAGGATAATAATCTCTTTGTTTTTGATATAGCCTCTGGAGCAACACAACAACTCACTACAGATGGAAAGAAAAATAGCATCATAAACGGAATTACAGACTGGGTGTATGAAGAAGAATTTGGCTTTGTGCGCGCCTTTGACTGGAGTGCAGATAGTAAGAAAATTGCTTACATACGTTTTGATGAGAGTGAAGTTCCAGAATTCTCTATGGATGTATATGGTAATAAATTATACCAGACACAGACTGTTTTTAAATACCCAAAAGCTGGAGAGCCTAACGCAAAAGTGAGCCTACGCTTGCATAATCTAGACACAGGTAATAGTCGTAAAGCAAAAGATATAGAAATTAATCTAGGAGATAACGCTGGGTACTACATACCGCGCATCTCTTGGTCAAAAGACCCTAATGTGCTTTCTGTACAAACACTTAATCGTCATCAAGATACTTTAAAGCTTTCGCTTTTTAATGCGAGTACCTACCAGACTACACTTGCCGTGCTAGAAACAGATAAAGCATATGTAGATGTGACAGATAATCTTACTTTTCTAGATGACAATAGCTTTATCTGGACAAGCGAAAAAGATGGGTGGAATCACATCTATCACCATAATGCAGATGGGTCTTTAAAAAATCAAGTAACTTCTGGTAACTGGGAAGTAACAGCTTATTATGGTTATGACGCAGGTACAAAACGTATTTTTTACCAAAGCTCAGAAAATGGTTCTATTAACCGTGGTGTGTATGCTATAGGTCTTAATGGTAAAAAGAAACAAGCCCTTGCAGATAAGGAAGGGACTAACAGTGCAGACTTTAGCGCAAACTACAGCAACTTTATACATACATACTCAAATACAACAACACCATACCGCTTCACACTTAACAGCGCAAAAGATGGAAAGCAAATACGCGTTATAAAAGATAACCAAGCATTAAAAGACTTGTATGCTGGTTATGATATCTCTCCAAAAGAGTTTTTTGAGATTGATGTAAATGGCGTGTCACTTAACGCTTATATGATAAAGCCTACAGATTTTGACCCTTCTAAAAAGTACCCTATGTTTATGACACAATACTCTGGACCAGGATCACAGAGTGTGGCAAATAAGTGGGATACGTCTAACGATTACTGGTTTCATATGCTAGCTCAAAACGACTACATTGTAGTGTGTGTAGATCCAAGAGGAACTGGATTAAAAGGGCGTGACTTTAAAAAAGTAACTCAAAAAGAGCTAGGTAAGTACGAAGTACAAGACCAGATTGCTGCCGCAAAAGAGTTGAGCAAGCGTGCTTACATAGATGAAGATCGTACAGGTATCTGGGGCTGGAGTTATGGCGGTTTTATGGCTTCAAACTGCCTTTTTCAAGGAGCAGATACTTTTGAGATGGCTATAGCCGTTGCACCGGTAACATCGTGGAGATTTTATGACACTATATATACAGAGCGCTATATGCAAACCCCACAAGAAAACGCAAGTGGGTATGATAATAACTCACCTATGAGTCACGTGAGTAAGCTAGAGGGAGACTTTTTACTAGTGCACGGTAGTGCAGATGATAATGTGCACGTACAAAACGCAACGCGCCTTGTAGAAGCATTAGTACAGGCAAACAAGCAGTTTGATTACTTTAACTATCCAGATAAAAATCACGGTATTTATGGAGGTAACACACGTTTACATCTATTTACAATGATGACAGATTTTATCAAAGAAAAACTTTAGATATAAACGACTTATATTAGCACTAAATAATTAATTACAATATGGAATATAAATTCGGTGGTTCTGAAACCAATCAAAAGACTGTTTTAGGACATCCTTCTGGTCTTTTTGTACTCTTCTTTACAGAGATGTGGGAGCGTTTTTCTTATTACGGAATGCGCGCATTACTTGTTTTATTTTTAGTATCGGCAGTGCTTGACGGCGGCTGGGGCTGGGAGCGTGCAGAGGCATTACAATTATATGCTTTCTACACAGGGCTAGTTTATGTAACACCAATCTTTGGAGGGTTAATAGCCGATAAAATTACGGGGTATAGAAAAGCCGTTATCATAGGTGCATTTTTAATGACACTAGGACACGCATCTATGGCATTTGAGATAAGCTCAGACATTTTCTTCTATGCAGGACTTGTGTTACTTATAGTAGGTAATGGTATGTTTAAGCCAAATATTTCTTCTATGGTAGGACAACTTTACAAAGACCAAGGAAAAGAAAAAGATGCAGGATACACCATATTCTATATGGGTATTAACTCTGGGGCTTTCTTGGGTATTTTATTATGTGGTTACATAGGTGAGTCTGTAGGATGGCACTATGGTTTTGGCCTCGCAGGAATTTTTATGCTTGTAGGGATGTTACAATTCTATTTTGCTCAGGGTATTTTTGGTACAATAGGTTCTCAGCCAGCAAAAGCAGACGAGCTTGATGATGTCATAGAAGATAGCGTAGAAAATGCTGCAGAAGCTATAGATAGCGTTATAGACGATGCAGAAAAGTCTAAGGTAACTCGTGATCGACTTATCGTGATTAGTGTACTTGCATTCTTTACAATTTTCTTCTGGTGGGCATTTGAGCAGGCAGGAGGATCTATGACCATCTTTGCTGCAGACTATACAGATAGAGTGCTAGAAGGAAGTAGCGGTATGACCTTTAAAATAATAAACACGCTTCTCACCGTAGTACCTATGATTATTATTACCTGGGTACTAGGTATGTTATTTAAACAAACGTATGGTAAATATGCATTGTCTAATATCATTTTAGGTTTAGGTTTTGTAGTAATATGGGGTATTGTAATCTGGATGTTATCTCGCCAGTTTGCAGATGATGCTCCAGAGGTTCCAGCTTCTTGGTTTGGTATCTTAAACTCATTCTTTATCATTGCTTTTGCACCATTATTTTCAAAAATATGGAAGAGTAAATACAATCCTAGTGGACCTGTAAAGTTTGCCATAGGTCTTATTTTATTAGGTCTCGGTTTTGGTATTCTTTCTTTTGGATCTATGGGCATCCCACTTGGAGCAAAGACAGCTTCTGTAAGTATGGTATTTTTAGTACTAGCATACCTTTTTCACACGCTAGGTGAGTTATGTGTATCTCCTGTAGGATTATCTTATGTGAGTAAACTAGCGCCAGCAAAACTAGTAGGGCTTATGTTCGGGATCTGGTTTGTAGCAAACTTTATTGCAAATACAGCTGCGGGTATAACGGGTAGTTATATAGATCCTATTGTTGAGGAGCACGGTATGGCAACATTCTTTTTAATATTTACAGTGATACCAGCAGGAGCAGGTGTGGTAATGTTATTATTAAATAAAACACTTATCAGAATGATGCACGGTATACGATAATGGTATAATCGTACACAATATGAATAAAGAAAAACGTTCCCTATATTGTGGAACGTTTTTTGTCTGTAAGAATCTAGTAATTAGACAGACTTAATAATTAAATAAACACAATGAATAAAATATTATACCTCCTGCTTCTTATAACTACAACATCTATAAGTGCTCAAGAAATCAACTGGATGACAATGGATGAAGCGCTTGCTGCACAAAAGGAAGAGCCTAAAAAGATTTTTATGGATGTCTACACTACCTGGTGTGGCCCTTGTAAAATGCTGGATAAAAATACATTTGCAAATCCAGATGTGGCCGCTTTTATAAGCGAGAACTACTATGCGGTAAAGTTTAATGCAGAGGGTACTGAAGAAATTAATTATCTAGGTAACGTATATACAAACCCGAGACACGACCCAAATAGAAAAGGACGTAATAGCCAGCACGAGCTAGCAGCAGCTTTAAAACTAAGAGGATACCCTACAATGGTGTTTTTTGATGAGCAGGGTAATTATATCCAGCCTATTGTGGGATATCATACTCCTAGACGTCTTGAGATTTACGTAAAGATGGTGAGTAATGACGACTATAAGACGCTCACTACTCAAGAAAAATGGGCAAAATATCAAGAAGACTTCGTGTACACTTGGTCTAAGTAATTTACTCAATCTATTATAAAAGCTCCCTTTTCATACGTGCTATGAAAAGGGATTTTTTGTTTTGTACAAGTTGCTTTCCATCGAGATACATAACTGTGATAATTAGACCCATCTGCAACAATTGTACAGTTAGGATATCGATTGATGAGTCTATTCATATTAATCTTTGGCGAGTGCGTGAGTATTACATAATCTGGACTTGCCTCTTCGAGATTGTATATACCTAAACTATCTACAATAAGTATCTCTTTTCGCTTAAAGCGAAAATAATTTCCGTGTGCATGATGCACCACCGTGTCTATTTTTAAAGCATCTTGGTAAGCCTTTATGCGACTATCTTTATGACTGTGATATAAGGAATCATTGTTATATACAGTAAGCTGGTTTTCTTGTAGTTGAGTAAGCGTTGTTGAGGCACTTTTATTAAGTATTGCAAGATGTTGAGAAGCAGGCTGATTATTTTCTAACACGATAAAACCTGTCAAAATTATTGTTGCTAGGCTAGCTATTATAAGTCTGCGTTTTGAATATTTCATACACAAAAAGAGTGTAGTAATCATAAACATATAAACGAGTATCATAAGTGTTGCAGACATACTTATATGTCTAGCCACAAAATCTTCTTGTCCTGCCACCCAAGCTATATAATTATTCATTACATCTATGATACCTCCATAAGATTGAACTATAATCTCTGGTAGAAAGTCTATAACGCTCAGAAAACACACTAGCAAGCCACCGCCTAGTATGAGACCCAAAAACGGAATGATTAAAACATTAGAAATGATAAATAACCCAGGAAACTGGTGAAAGTAAAAGAGACTAAGTGGCATCACGCCTAGTTGTGCTGCAATAGTTACAGACACCACGTCCCGTAGTTTTCTTAATATATATGCCTCTGGAGACCAGAAACTGGCTAGCCAAGGTTGCACCCATAAAATCGCTATCACAGCAAGATAACTGAGCTGAAAGCCCACTTGATAGATGAGCAGCGGGTCGAGTAGAAGTAAAAATATAGCTGAAGCTAGCACAGCATCTTGCGACTTTCTTTTTCCGCCCAGTAGCTCACCTACCTCAAGAAAGCTAAACATTGTTGCAGCTCTTAGCACAGAAGGAGATAAGCCAGTAATAATAGCAAAACCCCAGATAAGTGAGATAATAAGTAATGATTTTACCCATTGCAGTTGCCGCCATTTTATAAAACCAAATAAGAATCTTAGTATGAGTAAAATTACACCTACGTGCAGTCCAGACACGGCGAGTATGTGCATCATTCCTGCTGCGGCATACTGAGAACTCATCTCTTTGTCTATACCTTGTCTTTGGCCTAGTACGAGCGCTTCAATGACTGCAAGTTGTCTTGGTGTAAAAGATTGGAGGTGAAGGGATCTTTTTACGCTTTCGCGAAAGCGTGACGCCCACACACCCACATCATAAGTCTCCTTACTATCACGCAACATCTCTTGAGGCATTACAGACACCTGTCTGTATATTTCTTGCTTATTGAGATAAGCACCATAATCAAACTGATACGGGTTTTTGGGATGGGGTACGGGCAACAGAGCAGTTCTTGCATACCACCATTCTCCAGTTTTTGGTAATATGGTTGCAGAGTCTTTATAAATGTTGAGAAGTAATTTACCAGTAGTAATAGTGCTATCTATTGCTTTGAGATCTACTAGGTACTTGTGTTGATACAACGTAGGTTTTAATTCCCTATTTATTTTGACAAGAAGCGTTTGTGAACCTTCTGTATTGATATATGTATAATGACTCTGCGAGAGTGTATCGTCAGTATAAGTTCTAGATAGATATCCTATAGTGATAAATAATCCAGAAGTACAGCACATAAAGAGAGCTGAGCCAATGATTTTCTTACTGCTATATGTATTAAGTAAGACTCCAGTAAGGGATAAGAGTAATGAGCAAACCCAGACTGTAATAGCTGGGGTCTTGAGGTAGTCATACAGTACTATACCTATGGTGATAGATATGAGTAGCGTTAAAATAGGAATATTTACTTTTCTCACAGGTAACTATAAATACTCGCTTTTTGCAAGTATCAATTATCTGAAAGATAGTAAATTATGTTTTAGAGAACACGTCTCGCCATTACATAAGCACGATTCCAGTAACGCTCATTAAGATTTGAGGTAAGTACACCTTTTGAGGTTGTGGCGTGTATAAAATAGATGTCATCGCCATCTACCTTTGTCACTAGGCCTACGTGATTTATGCGTTTTCCACTTTTTGAAGTTCTAAAAAATAAGAGATCACCTTTGTCAATATCTTTATTTTTTACGGGTTTGCCTCGTTGTGCCATATCTCTTGACACTCTAGGCAAAACAATGTTTTCTTTTTGAAAAGCTACATAAATAAGACCAGAGCAATCCATACCCTTGCGCGTAGTCCCGCCAAATTTATAACGAGTACCAGAAAATGCTTGCGCCTGCTTTATAATGCGCTCTGTTTTTGTAGTGCTTATGTCTTTTACAGTGGTTCTTTTTGAACTACCACAAGAGGTAAGTAATAGTAGTAGAGATAATGCGGCAAGAAACTGTTTCATAAGTAGCGATGAGATTTGGAGTGATCTTATTAGTTAGTTTGTTTCATTCCTTGTGATATCTACAATAAGTTTTGCAGTTTTATCACTAGCACCAGCACCACCCAGTTTTTTTTCTAGTTCAAAATAGTCTGTAAACAGTTGCTCTCTATACGAGTCGTTTGTAATCTTGTCTAGCTCGTGCTTTAGCTTTTTTGTATTGAGGTCACCTTGTATAAGTTCTTTTACGACTTCTCTGTCCATAATAAGATTTACAAGTGAGATGTATTTGGTTTTTATAATACGTTTTGCAATACTGTAAGAAACTGCATTTGCTTTGTAACAAACCACTTGCGGTACTTTAAATATTGCAGCCTCAAGTGTCGCGGTACCAGAAGTAATAAGTGCAGCGTTTGCAAAGCTTAGTATGTCATAGGTTTTATTCATCACGAGTTGTACATCGTGATTTTTTAAAAATGACTCATAAAATGAGGCTTCTTGGCTAGGCGCGCCCGCAATCACAAACTGATAGTTTGGATAGTTAGGTATAACACTAAGCATCACCTCCAGCATCGCATTAATTTCTTGTGTGCGGCTACCAGGAAGTAGGGCAATCATAGGGCGTTCATCAAGATTGTGCTCTTGTGCAAATGCCACAGCATCTGCTTGTTTTCTATTTGCAACGGCATCTAGTAGTGGGTGTCCTACAAAGTTTACATCATAATTGTAGGTGTCATAAAAATCTTTTACAAATGGTAAAATGACATACATATGATCAACACAGGCCTTAATCTTTTTTACACGACCAGATCGTGATGCCCACACTTGAGGGCTTATATAATAATGTGTAGTGACACCTAGTGGGTGCGCCCAGGCTGCTATACGTAGGTTAAAACCGCTGTTATCTATAAGAATAAGAGCATCTGGCTCAAATCTAGCAATGTCTCTTTTACACTCTTTTATGAGTCCACTAATTTTACGAAGGTTGGTAATCACCTCCATAAAGCCCATAAACGCTCTTTCTTTATAATGTGTGACTAGAGTGCCGCCCACCTCTTGCATAAGGTCACCACCCCAGAAGCGTATCTCTGCCTCAGGATCTTGTTTATACAGGGCTTTCATAAGATTTGAACCGTGCAAATCTCCACTAGCCTCACCGGCAAGAATGTAATACTTCATTAGCTAAACATTAATATCATTGTCACAAAAGCCATAGCGATGGTCATAAGCAGTACTCCTCTTGCTCGTGCATCTTGTCCTTGTCTAAGTAGTCCAAAAAACGCTACTAGATTAAGAACAGCACCTATAGCTATAATTTTACCAAGTCTTCCCTCTGCCAGGGCGGTTTGTAATACATTAGTAAGTGTGCGGTCTTGTGTTGTGCCTATGTAAAAGGAAAAAATAAGAACGCCTATGGTGTTTGCTAGTAGTCCTAAAATGATGCCTATGAGAATATCTTTTTTCATAATTATTCCGCTTTCGCGAAAAGTTTTAAAGGGAATAGATGCGCTTTCGCGAAAGCGTAATCACTATCCTTCCCACTCATTAAGTTCTTGAATAAAGTGATGTGCCGTAAGATCAAATTGCACCGGTACGATGGAAACATAACCTTGTGATAATGCCCACTCATCTGTGTCTTCACCTTTGTCTTGATTTACAAACTCGCCTGTGAGCCAGTAATAGTCTCTACCCATAGGGTTTGTACGCTTGTCAAAATCTTCTACCCATTGTGCCTTAGCCTGGCGACACACTTTGGTGCCTTTAATTTTATCTGCAGGTAATTTTGGGATGTTTACATTGAGTACGATACCTTTAGGTAAACCGTTTTTGAGAACTTGCCTTGTGATGCGTTCTACATATTTTTTTGCAGGTTCAAAATCTGCATCGTGGCTATAATCTAGTAGGGAAAATCCTATTGCTGGGATGCCCTCTACACCTGCCTCTACTGCTGCACTCATAGTGCCGCTGTATATCACATTGATACTTGAGTTACTGCCGTGATTAATGCCGCTCACGCAAATGTCTGGTTTGCGGGTGAGAATTTGCTGGTTTGCAAGTTTTACACAGTCTGCAGGGGTTCCAGAACAAGTGTACTCTTTGTGTGTAGCATCTGGATCTAGTTTTACTGGGTCGCAGTAGAGTGTGTCGTTTATAGTAATGGCGTGTCCCATCCCACTTTGTGGGCTATCTGGAGCAACTACAACCACATCACCTATGTTGAGCATCACATCTATAAGGTTGCGTATGCCGGGTGCGGTGATACCATCATCATTAGTAATAAGTATAAGTGGTTTTTTGTTCATAGCAGGAGTTGTGTTCTATATACGAAAATACGTAAATTGTACATTAATAAGTGTGCTGGCGGGGTTTAACAAAAGATTACGACCGCAGCTCTTTTTGTGGCACAATTTTTAATGTAAATTGCTAGTTACGTGAAAATACTGAATTTTATGAAGAGGAATTTAAAATTAATAGCGCTGTTACTGTTGTTTTCAGTCGCAAGTTGCAGTTTTACTACAAAGTCGTTTGACGATCCAGATAAAGATAAAACCCTATTAGATCTTATTGCTTACTTACTCGAGCGAGGTCATTATGATGCAAAAGATATAAACGATGAGTTTTCTGCAAATGTCTTTGATGATTACATAGACGCGCTAGATCCATATCGTCGTTTTTTCTACAAAAAAGATATAGAAGAGTTTGAAAAGTATAAAACACAAATAGATGATGCGATAAGAGATAAAGATTTATCATTTTTTGATCTTACTTACAACCGTCTTATAGAACGTACCGAGGAGGCAAATAAAATTCAAGAAGAGCTTCTTAAAAAGCCTTTTGACTTTGAGAAGGAAGAGATTCTCAATACAGAATATGAAAAGCAACCTTTTGCAAAAAACAAAAAAGAGCTTAAAAATAGATGGAGACAGCAGCTTAAGCTTAATGCGCTTAGCTCTTACTATGATTTAAGAGAAGATCAAGAAAAGGTAGACGAAGAAGGAGATGATAAAGAAGCAGCTGAGCCAAAAGAGATCCTTTCTAATGAAGAGCTTGAGATAAAAGCACGAGAAGAAGTAGCAGACAATACAAAGGAGTTTTTTGAATTTACACTAGAACTTGAGCGCAAAGATTGGTTTGCAATTTTCTTAAATGCAATAGTAGAAGAGTTTGATCCTCACACATACTATTTTGCACCAGTAGCAAAAGATCGTTTTGACACACAAATGAGTGGTCAGTTTCAAGGGATAGGTGCAAGACTTCAAAAAAAGGGAGGCGAAGTGCGTATCACAGATATTATTTCTGGTGGTCCAGCCTGGAGAGGTGATGAGCTGCGTGAGGGTGATATCATTATGAAAGTACGTCAAGAAGATGAAAAAGACGCTCTAAGCATTGTAGGTATGCGTCTTCAAGATGCGATAGAGTTTATAAAAGGTCCAAAGGGAACTAAAGTAATCCTTACGGTAAAGACTAAGCTAGATGGTAGTACAAAAGAGATTACTATAGAACGTGATATAGTAGAGCTAGAAGAAACCTATGCAAAGTCTGCAGAGGTCGTAAAAGATGGTAAAAAATACGGTATTGTAAACCTGCCTAAGTTTTACTTTACGATGGATGATTACAAAGAAAAGAATGCCGCAAGTGACGTAAAGAAGGAGATAGAGCGCCTTAAAGAAGAAGGTGTAGAGGGACTTGTGATAGATCTTAGAAACAACGGCGGGGGGTCGCTTAAAACTGTGGTAGATATAGCCGGTCTGTTTATAAAAGATGGTCCTATCGTACAGGTAGCATCAAACGGTGATGAGCCAGAAGTATTAGAAGATAGAGACTCTTCTGTATTATGGGATGGACCTCTAGTTATTTTAGTAAATGAGATATCTGCATCTGCCAGTGAGATACTTGCTGCCGCAATGCAAGATTATAAAAGAGCCATCATCATAGGTGGGAAGCAGACTTATGGAAAAGGAACTGTGCAAAACGTAGCAGACCTTAACTCTTACTTGCGTAAAAATCCATATGGAGATCTTGGAGCTTTAAAACTTACAACTCAAAAATTTTATAGAGTAAACGGAGGTTCAACACAACTAGAAGGAGTAAAGAGTGATGTAGTTGTTCCAGATCGTTTTAAATATGTAGATATAGGTGAGCGCGATCAAGAAAACCCATTGCCTTGGGATAAAATTAAAGCTGCAGATTATGATGTGTGGGATGGGTATGTAGACTTCGAACAAACTATCGAAAACAGTAAGGAACGTATGTCTAAAAGCGAGCATTTACAACTAGTAGATGAGTATGCAAAGTGGATTAAGGAGCGCCGTGATGATAAAGAATGGTCACTTAACTATGATAAGTACAAAGCAAGACTTGCAAAAAGCGAAGCTTTTGCAAAGAAGTTTGATTCTATAGATGATTATGACACGCAGCTTACATATAACTCATTGCCTTATGAGGAGCAACTCTTTAAAAAGGATACTATTCTTCAAGAAAAGCGTGAGCGCTGGCATAAAAACTTAGCAAAAGATGCTTATGTAGAAGAGGCACTCAATGTGCTTAATGATTTAAAAATCAACAATATTAGAAGAGATAAGCTTGTGACTATTAAAGACTAATAAATGTCGCAAAGAGCAAATTCATTAACAAGCCTAGCGCTCCAAAAATTTAAAAGAAATTTTTGGGGCGTTTTGAGTTTACTATATATTATACTATGCGGCCTAGCTGCTTTGTTTGCTTATGTAATCGCTCCAGATAGTAGTGAGAATGCAAACCAGATGCACCTCTCTATCCACTCACAGCCGCCCGGCTTTACAGTAGATATCCTTACAATCCCAAGTGATTTAAAGGTAGAGCAATCATTTATGTCTAGATGGTTTTCGGGTAGTTATAATTCAGATACAGAAATACCTATAGCAGATTATAATTTAGAGAACGATGGTATCACATATACTCCTTATATGAGCGACGGAGTGGTGGGTTTACCAAAAAAAATCACTGTAAATGAGGTTGAAGATTATAACGCTTTCGCGAAAGCGTACATAGCACCACGTACATTTATACTAGGTACAGATAAGTATGGTCGCGATCTTTTGAGCAGGATGCTCATAGGTGCGAGAATCTCTTTTTCTATAGGTTTTGTAGCGGTTTTTATATCACTTATTATAGGGCTCTTTATGGGGTCGATAGCAGGGTATTTTGGCGGAAAAGTAGATGCCGCTATTATGTGGATTATTAATGTGACCTGGTCTATCCCAACCTTGCTTCTTGTTATTGCAATTACTCTTGCGCTAGGTAAGGGGTACTGGCAAGTTTTTATCGCGGTAGGTCTTACAATGTGGGTTGAGGTGGCTCGTGTTGTACGAGGACAGGTGATGGGTGTAAAACAAATGCAATATGTTACTGCAGCAAGAGCACTAGGGTATACAGATGGACGTATTATTATAAAACATATTTTGCCTAATGTTATAGCGCCGCTCATAGTGATTTCGGCAGCAAACTTTGCAGGAGCTATCCTTATAGAAAGCGGATTGAGCTTTTTAGGTATAGGAGCACAACCACCTACACCCAGCTGGGGAGCTATGATTAAAGATCACTATAGTTATATCATTCTCGGGAAGCCGTATCTTGCCATCATCCCAGGTATTGCGATAATGTTACTTGTAATGGCATTTATGCTAGTAGGTAATGCGCTTAGGGATGCACTAGATGTAAAAAATTAGAATTTATTAATGAAAAGAAAATATACCTATCCGTTACTAGTTATTGTTTTTACACTTGCTTGGTACGTATTTGAAAACTATGCAAACAAGGCTGTAGATGCTCCTATGATAGAAGAGGGTAGACAGCCTAAGGCTACGACAAACACCTATTTTTTACCTACATCTACCACGGGGCAAGTTGTACATCACAACTACTATTCATTAAGTTACAGCGAGCGTGATGAACAAGCAGAGTGGGTTGCTTACGAACTTAAAAAAAGCCACATTGTAAATAATGACTTTAAACGTCCTTATTTTGAGGTAGACCCTCAAGTGGAGACAGAGTCGGCTCACTGGCGTAATTATAAAAAATCTGGATATGATCGTGGGCATCTGTGCCCAGCAGGTGATAGGGAGTTTAGTAAAGAGGCTTATGAAGAAACTTTTTTGACAAGTAATATTAGTCCGCAAAGGCACGATTTTAATGCGGGTATCTGGAATGAACTTGAGCAGCAAGTGCGTTATTGGGCAAAGAAGTATGATGGAGTTTATGTTGTGACAGGTGGTGTGCTAAAAGATAATATGGGCGCTATAGGTACAGAAGGAGTTACCGTGCCAGAATCCTTTTATAAAATTGTTTATGATCAATCTGGAGGAGATGCAAAAATGATTGCCTTTTTAATGAATCACAAGGCGTCAAATAAGTCTCTTAAAACATTTGTAACCTCTGTAGATCAGATAGAAAAACTTACAGGCATAGACTTCTTTCCAGAACTTGAAGATAGTGTAGAAGATAGGCTAGAGGGCAGCACGAGTACTAAGGGCTGGAAGTTTAGATAACTAAAGTATAAATTAAAAAAAAAGCGGCACTAAGCCACTTTTTTTAATTTATAAGAAGTAAGTTATTATCCTTTTATAAGACTTCTAGAGATTACAATTTTTTGAATCTCACTAGTTCCTTCATATATCTGAGTGATTTTTGCGTCACGCATTAATCGCTCTACGTGGTATTCTTTTACAAAACCGTTACCACCGTGTATTTGTACAGCTTCTACTGTTTGCTCCATTGCAACCTTTGATGCATAAAGTTTTGCCATAGCGCTTGATTGATCATAGTTGTTACCTTGATCTTTATCCCAAGCGGCTTTCATCACTAGGTGACGTGCAGCTTCTATTTCTACATACATATCTGCAAGTTTGAAAGCGATAGCTTGGTGGTTACAAATCTCTGTACCAAAGGCTTTACGCTCTTTAGAATATTTAAGAGCAAGCTCGTATGCTCCAGAAGCAATACCTAGTGCCTGTGCAGCAATCCCTATACGCCCTCCAGAAAGTGTTTTCATTGCAAATTTGAAACCAAACCCGTCTTCACCTATTCTATTTTCCTTAGGTACTTTTACGTCATTAAACTGTAGTGTGTGTGTGTCACTACCACGTATACCTAGTTTGTCTTCTTTAGGTCCTACTTCAAAACCTTCCATCCCTTTCTCAACTATGAAAGCGTTGATGCCGCGGTGACCTTTTTCTCTATCAGTTTGAGCGATTACAAGATACACGTCAGAGCGTCCTCCATTTGTAATCCAGTTTTTTGTGCCATTAAGTACGTAGTGATCTCCTTTATCTATTGCTGTAGTAGCTTGTGAAGTTGCATCAGATCCAGCTTCTGGCTCAGAAAGACAAAAAGCACCTACCATTTCACCTGTAGCAAGCTTAGTAAGGTATTTTTGTTTTTGCTCTTCAGACCCATAAGTTTCAAGACCATAACAAACTAATGAGTTATTTACAGAAACAATTACAGACGCAGAGGCATCTATCTTAGATAGCTCTTCCATAATAAGAACATATGAAATCGCGTCCATCCCACTTCCTCCATATTTTGGATCAACCATAATACCCATAAAGCCTAGGTCACCCATTTTCTTTACAAGTTCTGCAGGAAACTGTTGTATGTTATCTCTTTCTATTACTCCTTCTAGTAATTCTGTACGTGCAAAATCGCGAGCAGCGTCGCGTATCATAAGGTGTTCTTCTGTTAAGCTAAAATCCATAGTCAATTTTAAATATTAAGGATTGTGTAAAAAATCTCTACAAATATACTTGTTTCTTGTGCTTTTCTCAATAGATTTAGGGTGATGGAACAAAAAAACTATAACGTTATAGGTGTGATGAGCGGTACCAGCTTAGATGGAATAGACTGTGCGCTTATTAAAATTAGTGTGTCACCGCAAATATCTGGAGAAGCCTATCCCGTTTTTAAAGCGCAGATAGTCAAAGCAGAAACGATTGCCTACCCAGATGAGTGGGTAAATAGACTCAGTACGGCACATAGACTTTCTCAAGATAAGTTAAGTGCTATAAATAAATCATACACCCAGTATCTGGCTCAAGTTATAAATGCCTTTATAGCCCAGCATCATATAAATGATATTGACGCGATATGTTCTCACGGTCATACTATATTACACCAGCCACAAGATGGTTTTACTTTACAGATAGGTAATCTCCCAGAACTTGCTCAGTTGCTTAGTAATAAAGTGGTTTGCGACTTCAGGGTGCAAGATGTAGCGCTAGGTGGGCAAGGCGCACCTCTTGTTCCTATAGGAGATAGGCTGTTGTTTGGTGCGTATGATTATTGTCTCAACCTAGGCGGATTTGCAAATGTTTCGACTGAGGAAAATGGAGTTCGGCTGGCGTATGACATTTGTCCAGTTAATGTTGTGCTCAATACATATGCTCATAAGTTGGGTAAACCGTATGATGATGAGGGCGCTTTCGCGAAAGCGGGAACCGTACACGCTCCCTTATTAAAGGAATTGAATAATTTACCATATTATGGCTCTCCAGCACCAAAATCCCTGGGGATAGAGTGGGTACACAAACTAGTATTCCCAATAATTGAATCTTATAAAGTATCTGATATAGATGTGCTGGCGACGTTTACAGAGCATATTGCCGTGCAAATTGCGACTCAGTTTAAAGAAAATGCCTCAGTTTTAGTCACCGGCGGAGGAGCTTACAACAGCTATTTACTAGGTCGTTTGCAAGCTCAGTATAAAGCAAAGAGGGTTAAGGGGGCTGTGTTAAATCTTGTAGTGCCAGATGCGCAACTTGTTGAATTTAAAGAGGCTCTCGTCTTTGCTTTATTGGGGGTGTTAAGGCTTGAAGGGCTTCCTAATTGTCTAGCAAGTGTCACAGGAGCATCAAAAGACCACTCTAGCGGAATGTTATATGATTCTTAATTTATGAACACTTCTTCTAGAAGGTGATTCAAGTTTGTATATTTGGGGCTTACTTAACTAAATATATGAGAGAGCTTTTACAGCGATACGAAGATAAGTCACCAGAGATTGTTTTTCACTGGAACGACCCAGAAACCGAAGCAGAGGGATGGGTGGTTATTAACTCTTTAAGAGGTGGTGCCGCCGGTGGTGGTACACGTATGCGTGTAGGACTTGATAAAAATGAAGTCCTTTCTCTAGCAAAAACTATGGAGGTTAAGTTTACAGTCTCTGGTCCAGCTATAGGTGGAGCAAAGTCTGGAATTAACTTCGATCCAAAGGATCCTCGTAAAAAAGGAGTCCTAGAGCGCTGGTATAAAGCCGTGTCACCATTACTTAAAAGTTATTATGGTACCGGGGGTGACCTTAATGTAGATGAGATACACGAGGTGATACCTATTACAGAAGAGAGTGGTGTATGGCATCCTCAAGAGGGGGTTTTTACAGGTCACTTTCAGCCTACAGAGGCAGATAAGATTAACCGTATAGGGCAACTTAGGCAAGGAGTTATAAAGGTGATAGAAAACCCGTCATTTTCTCCAGATGTAACTCGTAAGTATACGGTAGCAGATATGATTACTGGATATGGTGTTGCAGAGGCAGTACGTCACTATTATGATATATACGGAGGTGATGTAAAAGGAAAGCGTGCGGTAGTACAAGGTTTTGGAAACGTAGGCGCTGCAGCTGCATACTACCTAGCTCAAATGGGAGCAAAGGTGGTAGGTATTATTGACATTGTAGGTGGTTTTATAAATAAAGATGGGTTTAGCTTTGAGGAGATACGAGATATGTATCTTAATAAAACCGGTAATACGCTTAACGCTTCTACAGAAGGATTGATACCCTTCTCACAAATGAACGAGGAGATATGGAATCTTGAGACAGAGATTTTTGCTCCCTGTGCAGCTTCTCGTCTTATTACAGAAGATCAAATTAATAGAATGATAGATACGGGGCTGGAAGTTATTTCTTGTGGAGCAAACGTACCGTTTGCAGATAAAGAAATTTTCTTTGGGCCTATAATGGAGCACACAGACGCAAAGGTGAGTCTCATACCAGACTTTATTTCAAACTGTGGTATGGCAAGGGTATTTGCATACTTTATGGAGCGCCGCGTGCAAATGACAGATGATGCTATCTTTAACGATACATCTCAAACTATACGTAACGCAATAGAAAATACGTATCAGAATAACAGTTCAAAACAAAATATAAGCAAGACAGCTTTTGAAATTGCATTAAAAGAATTACTTTAATACTTGCATCTGTAAGATGTAATAATCACACCAACTTTATATACATATGGAATCAGTAATTATTCTCATTTTTATTATCGGGTACCTTTCTATAACCCTTGAGCATCCTCTTAAACTTGATAAAACAGTGCCAGCACTTATTATGGCATCACTTATCTGGGCATTTCTAGCAGTAGGTTTTCACCTAGGCTGGTTTGACGTAATAGATACCTATGAGCAAGCTTATAGCTTGTTTCCTAATGGGGTGCCTCTTACGGGAGATGCCTTGCACGATGCAGAGCACGGTTTTGACAACACACTTTTGCACCACTTAGGTAAAACAGCAGAGATACTTATCTTCCTTATCGGGGCGATGACCATTGTAGAGATTATTGATTTGCACAGAGGTTTTGAGGTTCTTAAGGGAGCTGTAAGAACTCGTAGTAAGAAGAAATTATTATGGATCATAGGGATACTAGCGTTCATCCTTTCTGCTATAATTGATAACCTTACGGCTACTATTGTACTTATTACCTTATTACGTAAGCTTATTGTAAATAGAGATCAACGTCTATGGTTTGCTGCGATGGTAGTAATAGCTGCAAATGCAGGAGGGGCTTGGTCACCTATTGGAGATGTAACTACAACAATGCTCTGGATTGCAGATAATGTTACAGCAATGGGACTTATCAAGTTTGTGATTGTACCTTCTGTAATTTGTTTTGTTATACCATTCTTTATTGCAACCTACCTGCCAGCCTTTAAAGGTGATATAGTTGTAGACACGCAAGAAGATGAAGAAGCAGGAAGACTATTAAGTAGTAAGACAATGCTTTTCTTAGGTCTAGGTATGATAGTATCTGTGCCTGTTTTTAAAACTATAACGCACTTACCTCCTTATATGGGTATGATGCTCGCACTAGGTGTAGTGTGGTTAGTATCTGAGTACATTCACCCAGAAGAAGACTTTACAAAAGAGCGTAAGCACTTATACAGTGCTCACAAAGCACTTTCTCGTATTGAGATCTCAAGTATCCTTTTCTTTTTAGGGATATTAATGGCAGTAGCAGGACTTGAAAGTCTTGTATATGGTGTGTCTGAAGCTGGTGATCCAGTAGGAACTTTACGTTATGTTGCAGAGATTCTTAACAGTGCTGTGCCTAATCAAGATGTGGTAGTGGTTATACTCGGTGTATTATCTGCCATTATTGATAACGTACCACTTGTGGCTGCCTCTATGGGTATGTATACTGCAGAGACAGACAGTTTATTATGGCACTTTATCGCATACTCTGCAGGAACAGGAGGAAGTATGCTTATCATAGGTTCTGCAGCGGGAGTTGCAGCTATGGGAATGGAAAAGATAGACTTTATCTGGTACCTTAAAAAAATCACGTGGTTAGCCTTTATAGGGTTTGCTGCGGGAGCTATTGCCTTTGTTCTTCTTACGGGAGGAACAATGGCGGCTTAGACCTAGGCAATTTTCTAAAATAACGTTCGTTTCATTCTAAAGCCTCAATTAATAAACATATGCTTAATACACTTATTCAAGACGGAGCTCAAGATACGGCAGATATACTTGCTACAGACGAGCCTGTAGAGAAGACATTATCTATCATAGATTTGCTTTTAACTGGAGGTACAGCAGGAATCATCATTATTGCCGTTCTATTTGTACTACTTTTTGTGGCTATCTATATCTATTTTGAAAGGCTCTTTGCCATAAAAGCCGCCTCAAAAGTAGATGGTAACTTTATGAATCAAATACGAGATAATGTCGCTTCTGGTAACATAGAAGGAGCAAAAATATACTGCGCTCAGGCTAACTCTCCAGTATCTAGATTAACCGCAAAAGGAATCTCTCGTATAGGAAGCCCTCTTGAGGATATTAATACAGCTATAGAAAATCAAGGAAAACTAGAAGTCTATAAACTAGAGCGCAATGTGAGTGTACTTGCTACCATAGCGGGAGCAGCACCTATGATTGGGTTCTTAGGGACTGTAATAGGTATGGTACTTGCATTTCATACACTAGCAACAAGTTCTGGACAAGCAGAGATGGGTACCCTTGCAGAGGGTATTTATACCGCGATGACCACTACAGTTGCCGGTCTTATTGTGGGTATTATAGCTTATATGGGATATAATCACCTTGTAGTACGTACAGATAAAGTGGTACACTCAATGGAGGCAAATGCTGTAGATTTCTTAGACCTATTAAACGAGCCTAGCTAGTATGAATCTGCGCGGAAGAAATAAAGTGAGCCCAGAGTTCAGTATGAGTAGTATGACAGATATTGTCTTTTTACTACTTGTATTCTTTCTGTTAACCTCACCAGCTATCACGCCAGATGCCC
>JAHDEV010000177.1 GCA_020628615.1 Dokdonia sp. | reverse complement strand
GTTACAGGCAAGGTAGCGACAAGGAGACTTACTAAAAAGGCAATGATCTTACCCACAATGCCGCCTATGGCGCCTATGTGTATGTCATAATTCATACGCTGTATTTTATCTGCAAAGCCGGCATTGCTGTACTTGCCATAAATGCTGGGTGTCTCTAGCTCTTCTAGCGTGTTTTGATCAAAAAAGCGGTAGTCTGAGTCGTAGTAGAGGCCTTTGCTGTTTGAGACTTCTACATAGATGCTCTCTTCTGGGGTGGTAGGGTAGTGCAGCTCGTAGCTCACGGCCTCCGGATTTTCTATAGATAGTTTTGTGATGAGGTAGTCCATAGGTACGGCGGTTTCTCTTTGTGCGAGCTGGCTCTCGTTTTCTGGTATGATAAAGTAAGGACTTTTTTCTCCTCCGGTAGAGACATATACCACATACTTTAACCAGTTATATGATATCATAGAGCCTGTAAAAGCCACTATTAAGGCAAAGGAGCAAATGTAAAAGCCGGTAACGGTATGCAGGTCAAAGTTTTTGCGTTTCCAGCGGGTGGTTTTTTTCCAGTCAAATTTGAGTCGCTGTTTTAGGTTTTTACGTTTTTTGGGTATCCAGATTATAAAACCTGAGATAATGATGAGTATAAAAAGTAATATAGAGACACCTACTACTTGCTCACCTATAGCCTTAGGTAGCCATAGTCGCATATGACCTTTTAATATAAATGCAAAAAATCCAGAAAGATGATCATCTACTTGTATCACCTCTCCAGAGTATGGGTTTAAAAAAACGCTCTGGTAAAACTCGGGTTCTTCGTCATAAAAGATAACCTCTATGGCGTCGTCTTTTTTCTTAAAGATAGTGCCGTGCACGGTATTGTTAGGCAGTACGGCCTCTGCAAGTTCTTTTGCCTGTGTGGGGGTTAAGATGGCTTGCTCTTGAGGGGTTACTTTTTTATAATCGTCATAAAGGCTTTCTATCTCTTCTCTAAATGCCCAACAGCAACCTGTGATGGCTACTATAAAAACTACAATACCTGTGGCTAGCCCCAAGATTTTATGAAGCTGAAATGCAAATTTTTTAAACGTCATTGTTTTAAAAATTAAAAAAGAGCAACCCCGGTTGGGGTTGCTCTTTTAGTTTTGGCTAATTAAAATTTATAAGTAAAGTTTGCTAGTAATGCTCTTTCTTGTTGTGGGTTTATGGTGGTCCACCCTTTGTAATACTCCTTGTTAAAAGCGTTGTTGAGCTTAAGACCTATTCTATACTTTTCTGCCTGGTAAAAGACAGTTGCATTTGCAATAGTATATGCTGGTAGTATAAACTCACCAGTAGAGGCATAGTTTATAGCAAATCGCTCACTAGCGCCATTAAGACCTGCGCCTATCCCAAAACCGTCTAGGCTTCCTTCTTGAAACTCATAGTTTGCCCATAGGTTGTACAGATTTTCTGCTCCGGCTTCTAGTGGTCTACGGTTTAAGATCTCAAGATTATCAGACTTTGTAGTCTCACTATCGTTATAGCTATAACCCGCACGTATGTTTAATCCTTTTACTGGGTTTGCATTAATCTCTACTTCGAGTCCTTTGCTCTCTACCTCACCCCCTTGTATTTTATTAAAAGGTGACGAAGGGTCTGTAATCACGCGGTCTTTTACCGTGATGTCATAATAGCTCACCGTCGCATTAAGACGATTGTTAAAGAGGTTAGTCTTTACTCCAAACTCCATCTGGTTTGCCTGTTCTGGGTCAAACGTTTGTAGTGTTTGTGCTCCCTGGCTAGGGTCTCCTACAAGTTGTGGTGCTACGTTTGTAAAGCCGTTCTGGTAATTACCAAAAATAGAAACCTTATCCTTTATAGGTTGGTACACAAGACCAAACTTAGGTGAGAGCGTAGTCTGGTCATAATCGTCGTCTGGGTTTGCAAGGTCTCCCTCATTATCAAAATGATCAAGACGTAAACCTACCATAGCAGAGAAGTTATCTGTAATATCTAGCACATCTGATGCATATACACTATAAATATGGTACTTAGACTTTGCATTGCTCACTCCTTGTGATGCAAGCGCAGCATCTACAGCAGAGGTAGATAATGGGTAGCTATCTTCTTCTACATCTGGGGTAAATGGGTTATCGCCATTTGCACCACCGCTAGGGGTGATGTTACCATAAAAAGCATAGCCTGTACTGTTATCTGTACCTGTCTCGTTAAAGTAATCAAGACCTATTACTACTCTGTTACGTAAAGAGGCAAGCTTAAAGTCTCCTATAAAATTTTGCTGTATATCTGTAGTTTGTGTGTTTGCATTTTGTCTACTTATAAAGCGAGAAAATGTATTACCACCTAAAATGCCGTAGTCAAATAAGAAAGAGTAATACCCCTCTGTAGAAGTGGCACTTTTTGAGAGTAAGGTTTGTGACTGCCAGGTGTCAGACAGTTTATAATCCATCTCTACTCTATAGTTTTGAGTTGGGTTTTGTAAGCTCAAATCGTTACTTGTAAACGATAACTTGTTATTGTACCCCAGCTCATCAAGATTTGCAGCCTCTGTAGGTGCGCTTCTGTTTAAGAATAAGAAAGTAGGGTTAGTTTGCTCTGCCTGAGTAATCTCTCCATAAAAAGAAAATGAGAGTCTGTTGTTTACTCTATACGATAGTGATGGCGCTACAAAAAATGATTTTCTAAACCCAGCATCTTGAAAACTCTGCTCTGTCGTATAAGCCGTGTTAAGTCTAAAGTATAGGTTATCTTCTTTGCTCAAAGCAGTATTAAAGTCACCTACAATCTGGTTAAGGCCATAGGTTCCAGAGGTAAAAGAAAGCTCGCCACCTGTACCCACGTACGGTTTTTTTGTCACCACATTAATGAGACCTCCGTATGAGCTCACAGCATTACCAAAAAGCGTTGCAGAAGGCCCTTTAAGCACCTCGATGCGCTCAATGTTTGCCGGGTTGATTGTTCCGTTTGTTAATCCTGGGAGTCCGTTTACGAGTTGTGGCTGTACAGAAAACCCACGTAGTGAGTAATACCCAGCACCATCACCACCACGACCGGTAGACTGCCATAATTGCTCAACGCCTGTTGCATTTTTTAAGGCATCGTCAAAGTTTGTAACCACCTGAGACTTTAAAATCTCTGTCGTAACGGTACTGTATACCTGCGTGTTTTCGATATCCTTAAGCGGTAGTTTTGATACGTAGGCCGTCTCTTTTCTTGAGAATTTATTGCGACGCTCTCCCTCAACAATCACCTCGTTTAAAATCTCGTTACCTTCATACAGTGTTATGGTGCCTAGAGATACATTATCACTTGTGATAGTAATAGGCATTTCTCTAGATTTAAAACCTATGTATGATAACTGGAGGATGTAATCTCCTGCCTCAAGATTAGTAATTGTAAAGGCTCCACTCTCGTTAGTTTGTGTACCCTTTGTGGTGTTTTTAAGCATCACATTCACACCTAGAAGGGGTGTTTGTGCATTGTCATTTACAGTTCCTGTAATACTTGCTTTTTGTGCTAGCGCTAGGTGTGCTAGCAATAAAAAGAGTACGATTGGTATATGTCTTTTCATTTGTTTTTATTTAGACTTAATATAAATAGTTAATTTTGGCGCAAATGTATGAGGGACTTTTGTTTTGACCAAATTATTTATAATAAATCTAAATAAGAATTTTTAACAGCTTGATTTCAAGTGGTTGACCAGTTTTGAATTTGATTTTTTAAGTGTG
>JAHDEV010000176.1 GCA_020628615.1 Dokdonia sp. | reverse complement strand
TGATTATGATGTCGCTGCTTTTCTTTCACTGGATTATAGGAGTCCAGCGATTTGCATTATCTCTTTTACCGCTCCTTATAGCAATTACGATACGTTACGTATTTATAATTAGAAGAATTAAAGTTACAAGAACAAATGGTAATGAGTAGTAGTATTACTGTCCTCTAAAGTTTACTATAGTACTAATGGTTTTAAGTACTATACTCAGGTCCATAAAGAGATTACGGTGCTTGATATAATATAAGTCATACTGTAGCTTTTCTAGCGAACCTTCTTCAGAGCTTGCATAGCCACCCATCACTTGCGCCCACCCAGTAAGTCCTGGCTTTATAATATGGCGTGTCTCATAAAAAGGTATCTCTTGAGAAAGTTCCTTTACAAATACGGGGCGTTCCGGTCGTGGACCTATCACACTCATCTCTCCTAGAAACACATTAATAAACTGCGGGATTTCATCTAGTCTACTCTTCCTTAAAAATTTACCAAATGAAGTAATACGCGTGTCATTCTTAGTAGACCATGCAGCACCATCTTTCTCTGCATTAACAATCATGGTGCGCAGCTTTATAATCTTAAATGTATTACCACCTTTACCTATGCGTATTTGCGAGTAAAATAAAGGCCCACGATTACCGATTAGGTTACCGAAAAACACTAGCGGTAGCAAGAGGATAAAAAATAAAATCCCCAAGACAGACATGACCACATCAAAAATGCGATGAATGAGTTTATAGAATTTGTTTTGATTACTACGACTAAATGGAAAGTAACGGTAAAAATCTTTATCTACATACTCAACAGGAACACGTTGCGTGATGTCTTCATAAACCTGCATATACTCCCGTATGGGGAAACCAACTTTCAAAAGCGATATGAGCTGATTATAGAGCTCAAGGGAAACACCGTCTTCATAAGTACTCGCAACAATAATCTCTGAAATTCCATTTTCTGAGATAGTATTACTAAGGTTTTTGATAGGAAATCTTTTTGCCTCTGTTGAAATCACATCTGCAATAGACATAGGCTCTGTGTTGATATAACCCGCTATCTTGTAATTAGGATCTGCTCCTTCTAGATTCTTAATAATCTTATGAATATTAAAAGAATCCCCTACAACTATTGCTTTCTTATAAAATCTTGGTGCCGAAATAATAGACACGTATAACCACCTCCACAAAGAAATACCTATAATCATTGCCAAGAAGAAGTACACTATCTGTAGTCTATTTTCTGGAAGAATGGGAGTATAAAAGGGAGTTAGTAAGTAGAATAACACAGTAACTGCTACGGTAAGAATCACATTCTTAAGCATGGTCTGAAACTTTACTGTCTTCGGCAAGAAATAAAGTTCAAATACCGTCCCAAAGATGGACAGATACCCCACTAGAACAATAATTGCTGTTGCATTTTCCTTACTAATTATTACGTAATCAAAATCTAAGAATAATTCTGTGAGGTTGAGTGCCCCCAGAACAGATAAGATATCAAATATGCGCAGTAAGACTTTACGCTCTGACACATCAAAATGGATACTAGGTAAGAGGGACATTCGAGGTTGGTTGAGTACCGTAAATATATCACAAATTTAGCAGAGCACTTTATGCCATTGCTCTTTTACTACATTCCAATCAAAGGATTCTACTTTTTGACGAGCATTCAATACTATTTCCTTTGTGCTCATTGGGTTCTCAAGCAACCTACTTATCTTTTCTGAAAAAGCAGAAACATTCTCTGGAGTGGATAATAGTCCATCTACGGTGTCATGAATAAGATATGGCATTCCACCTACATTAGTAGAAACTACAGGTAACCCCAGTGCCATTGCCTCTATCACACTCACTGGAGTATTATCAAAGTTTGTAGTACTTATAAAAACATCATGATCTTGCGCTAGAGATGTCCAAGCTTCTTTAGAAAGACTTCCTGTAAATTTCACAGGCAAATGATGATTTGTCACATAATCTTCACACCGCGCTAGACTTCCATCCTTATCTGGCCCAACCATTGTAAGATTAGCCTCGGGATATTGTTGCTGTAATTTTTCAAGTACTTGAATGGCCATGAGCGGATTATAAATTTCGGCAAATGAGCGTACCCACAATAATTTGGGTTTAAATACTGCTCGCTCTTTAAATAGATAATTATCTAATTCAATGGTGTTAGGGATGTGTTGGATATTTGAGAATCCCGCTTTCGCGAAAGCGTTATATAAATACGCACTAGGAGCCACGTTTACCGCTGCTTTGCAAAAGAGTTTCTCACATGTCTTTTTGTTCTTAATGAGGCGTTCTGGCAAATTACCTCCGTGCAAAATAGGGATATACGGAATACTGAATGCTCTACATAAACGAGCAATGACCACCGCATACCAAAAATTGGCAGTGCTATATGTATCTATGAGAACAGTGTCTATACTCTTGCGAGAACGCAATAATGCACGCATCATATCAAGCATGCGTAGTGACTTATTTTGTTTTGTTGACGTTACCTCAACATCATAGCCTTCCTGCCTCAGTAATAAACTAAGGGTCTCAATAGTGGTAACCGTCTTCCCTTTATTGGATAGCGCGTTGCCTACGTATAGGAGTCTTTTTCTTTTCATGAACAACGTTTAAAAGGGCAAGAGCATATATAAAAGCTGGTGCTGCAATACGCATTGATGAGTGATTTATGGTCATAAACCAAAACCCTAGGGCCGCATAAAATAGATAATTACGTCTATTTTTGGCTCTGTAGAAAAGGGGATATATAATTAATATTCCTAGTATAATTAATCCTAAAATACCATGTTCAGATAATAATCTACTGACTTCGTTATGAGAAGCAGCTCCAATACCTGTTTCTTCTGCTCTTAATTCTTTTGCTTTACCAGCCCCAACTCCAATGATAGGATTATTGTAAAAGGCATTTAACTCCGTCTCAAAAATCTCTGCCCTACCCGTAGTAATATCACTTTTAATCCGGCCGGCGGCATCTCTATTGGTATAGCGTTTATTAATAAGTCCATTGGTTTGGAAAGAGCTATAAGCACTAACAGCAACAAGCACGCCTCCTAATAAAATCAAGTAGGTCATCATTCTTCTACGGGCGACACCTTTTGAGCCTGCAAAATAAATAACTAAGAAGGCTACGCTGCAACCAATACCTGTAATTACTCCTCCTCTTGAAAATGTAATAATCCCTTTATAAAGTAAAAAGCCCGTAAGCGCTAAATGAATGAATAGAAACACTTTATCTTTACTATAGACCACAAGCTGGACAAGTGACAGAAACATTCCTAGTCCTAATACCGTAGAAACTTGGTTGGGTCCAAAGCCACCAGATGCTGCAAAGTTCGCTCCAGTACTACTTAAAGCTTCTCTCAAATCTGGGGTCCCTAAAGTGATATAAATAGACATCCCCACAATAGGTAATAAAATCCATCTAGTCAAGTTAGATAGTTGTCTATAGGTTAGCTTTCTATCAATACAATACAAAGTCGAAAGGCCTAAACATAAAGGACCACTGAGATTAAAGAAAATTGCGTTTCTAACATTTGTGCCTAAATTCAAGTTCATGGATGCTACTAGTATGCTGGGAAGTAGCAAGAAAATATAAATCCAATACACACCAGATTTCCGACTAGTACCACTCAAGAAAAGTCCCATAAGCATAAAAGCTATTACAGAATATTTACCTAACTCATAAACAGGAACAGCATAGCTCATCCTAAAGAAAACCTCAGCACCAGTCATGTATCCCG
>JAHDEV010000175.1 GCA_020628615.1 Dokdonia sp. | reverse complement strand
ATTTGCGCAATGATTGCAAATTTTGACACACAAGGTAAATCCTTTGATGAGCGTGATCGTAACTCACTTAAACTATTTAATATAGGTGATGAGACGATTAATGTAAAGTCCTTTAAAGTCCCTCACCTTATAAATAAAATTGCTTATAAATTCTTTAGAAGCTCAAAGGCCGAACGCTCATTTACATACGCACATAAGTTACTTGAGAACGGGATCTTAACTCCTGCACCTATTGCTTATTTTGAAGAAGAAACTGTACTCTTTGGCCATAGTTATTATGTAAGTAGGCATCTTAAGTATGACCTCACATATAGAGAACTCACAACCGAAGGTATTTACAAGGGTAATAAAGAGATACTGGCGGCCTTTGCAAAATTCACGTATACACTTCACAATAAAGGCATACATTTTCTAGATCATTCTCCTGGTAATACGCTTATTGTAATCAAGGATGATGGCTATGATTTTTACCTTGTAGATCTCAATAGGATGAATTTTGGACCTATGGATTTTGAAACTCGTATGGCAAACTTTGCACGCCTTTCATACAATGAGAGTGATATTACTATTATGGCAAAAGCTTACGCGAAAGAAAGTGGAGAAGATCAAGAAAAAGTTTACAAAGCTATATGCAATGCAACTCAGTCCTTTCAAGAAAAATTTCATAAAAAGCAACAGCTCAAAAAGAAGCTGAAATTCTGGAAGAAAGCATAAAGTTGCGTCTATAGTATCTAGATTAATTCTTACTAGAGATATTAAGACAACAAGTCGTTATTTAGTTCTACCTTCGCGATTATATAGAAGTGGCTGCATTTAGGTCATTTCAGAAAACCTATTTATGTCATTTAAATCATTGGGGCTATCTGACGCCCTGCTCAAAGCTGTGAGCGAAAAAGGCTATACAACGCCATCACCTATTCAACAAAAAGCAATTCCAAAAGTACTAGAAGGTAAAGATGTTCTTGCCAGTGCTCAAACAGGTACCGGTAAAACCGCAGGTTTTACATTACCTATGCTACACAATCTTATCGCAAACCCGCGACAAGGAAGACGCAAAGTAAGAGCGCTTGTACTTACACCTACTAGAGAGCTAGCTGCTCAGATCTATGATAATGTGCGCGAGTATAGTAAGTACGTAGACATTAAATCTACAGTAATATTTGGTGGAGTAAACCAAAATCCTCAGGTACGTACCATACGTCAAGGAGTAGATATCCTTGTAGCAACACCTGGGAGACTACTTGATCTTGAGAATCAAGGTTTATTAAGTCTCTCTAATATTGAGTTTTTAGTACTTGATGAAGCAGACCGTATGCTTGATATGGGGTTCATACACGATATTAAGAAGGTATTACGATTAGTACCTGCAAAGAGACAGAACCTACTTTTTAGTGCTACTTTTAATAAAGACATTAAGAAACTTGCAAGTAGTATACTTACAAATCCAGTACTAGTAGAAGCAACACCAGAAAACACAACTGCCGAAAAGGTAGACCAAAAAACATACAGGGTTGATAAGTCTCGAAAGACCGAAATGCTCATAAAGTTTATTAATGAAGGTAACTGGGACCAAGTACTCGTATTTACGAGAACAAAGCACGGTGCAAACCGTCTTAGTCAAAAGCTTGATAAAGCAGGAATAACATCTGCAGCTATACACGGCAATAAAACACAAAATGCGAGAGTAAAAGCACTTGCAGGTTTTAAAAGTGGTAAAATACGAGTGCTTGTAGCAACAGATATTGCTGCACGAGGCCTTGATATTCCATTGCTACCTTATGTTATTAACTACGAGCTGCCTAATGTGCCAGAAGATTATGTGCATAGAATAGGCCGTACAGGTAGAGCAGGAGCCAGCGGTCAGGCTATATCACTCGTAGGAGTAGATGAGGTGGCTTATGTGCGTGGTATAGAAAAACTATTAGGAGAAAAACTTCATAGCGAAGTACTAGAAGGTTTTCAACCTACAGATACATTAGAACAACTTAAAAAGGAAGCAGCCGAAAATAAAGCACGTCACCAGCAAGGCCGTCGTAATAGTCGTAATAGCAAACCCTCTGGTGAGAAAAAGAATGATAAGTCTAACAGTCGTTCAGGTAGATCAAGAAGAAGATAATCAAGTATAAAACTCAGATTTAATAGTCCCCTTAGTTTACTAAGGGGATTTTTTTTTAGTATTTCATAAAATTTGAAAATAAAAGAGATTTCACATAAGTGTTTGAAAATAAACGTCTTGCGTGTTATTAGAGTAGGTGAATTAAATACTTAACAATTTCTTATTCTTATTTATTCTAAATAAAGTTGTGTAGACCACTTTCCTCACTTATTTTTGCCGTCGTAAACAAATTTACTATTTATAATAAGTCTAAATAAAAATGAAGAACTACTTACCAATAGCCCTAGCACTTACGACAATTGCATTTACATCTTGTGAAGATGATGATCCAGTAATAACTGATGGTGGTACAGAAATAGAGGTAACCGCACCGGCTACATATTCTTTTGAGAGAGATGGAGAGAGTACTGTAAGCTTTTCTGGTCAAACAACTAGAATACAAATGGCTCAAGAGCTTGTAAGCGAGATGAGCGATTTTGATAATGCAACTATAGCGTCACTATCTAATATGTTTTCAAATGAGGAGAACCCATTTGAAAATGAAGATTTAAATGCTTCAGACAAGAGCATAAAAAGTAAAGTAGCAGCTTCTCAAGATTACTTCTCTGGTGATGCAGCAGGATCTGCAACAGTAAAGGCATTTTTTGAAGCACGTCTTGCAGATCAAGTAAACGAAGTTTTTCCAGCTCAAAATACAGTAGCAGAAGCTGGTGTAGCTGGTCAGATTGCAGATGGAGAGAGTACAAGATATGTAAACGCTCAAGGTTTTGAGTACAACCAGATAGTTGCAAAGGGACTTATAGGAGCTCTTATGATAGATCAAGCACTTAATAACTATTTAGGTACGGCTGTTCTTGATGAAGCTACAAATGTAGAAGATAATGATAACGGTGTTGTAGTAGAAGGGAAGTCTTATACTAATATGGAGCACAAGTGGGATGAAGCTTTTGGTTACCTATATGGTAATGCTGCAGACCCTGCAAATGCAAATGCTACAGCAGGATCTGACGATAACTTCCTTAATAAGTACTTAGGTAGAGTAGAGGGAGATGAAGATTTTGCAGGAATTGCTCAAGAAGTCTTTGATGCTTTTAAATTAGGTCGTGCAGCAATCGTTGCAGGAGATTATGAGCTTAGAGATGAGCAGGCAGAAATATTAAGAACAAGATTATCAGAAGTAGTAGGTGTGCGTGCTGTATACTACTTACAACAAGGTAAAAATGCTATCGAAGCAGGAGACTTTGGTGCTGCTTTTCACGATCTATCAGAAGGTTTTGGCTTTGTGTACAGTTTACAATTTACACGTAACCCTAATACAGATGCACCTTACCTTTCTACAGAAGAGGTAAATACATTTATTAGTCAGCTTACAGCAGATAATGGTTTATGGGATGTTACTCCAGAAACACTTGATGCTATATCTACTGCTATCGCAGCACAGTTTGATTTTACTGTGGAGCAAGCAGGAAGTTAATTTGAGTTTGTATGTTTAAAAAAAGGGAGCCCATAGGCTCCCTTTTGGTGGTAAAAAGAAGAATTACTTATGAAAAGAATTTTTGGAATATTAGCAATTTCGCTATTCATTTATGCCTGTGGAGGAGATGACACTACAGTAAGTACAGATGATACAGATACTGTAACTCCAGTAACTTTTGATCGTAGTGCGATGCTCACAAACTGGGCAGATAATATTATAATACCAGGTTATCAAGA
>JAHDEV010000174.1 GCA_020628615.1 Dokdonia sp. | reverse complement strand
TACCTACAGGGAACTCTGTAGAAACAGGTATTACATCATCACCCCAACCTATTTCTTGTATATGAGCAATACCTACTGCCGTACCTGTACCAAAAGCTTCTTCGAGCGTTCCTTGTGCTGCAGCTTCTTTTATTTCTTGAATCGATATTTTACGTTCTGTAACCGTATAGCCTTTGTGCTTTAAAACATCTATCACACTTTTACGAGTGATACCGTGCAGCACAGACCCGTCTAGCGTAGGCGTTATAAAGTTGCCATCTACTTTAAAGAAAATATTCATTGTACCTACCTCTTGTATATAGGCGTGCTCTTGTGCATCTAGCCATAGCACTTGATCATATCCTTTAGACTTTGCAATCTCTGTAGGGCGTATGGCGGCGGCATAATTTCCTGCGGCTTTTGCCTCTCCAGTTCCTCCACTGGCAGCACGTATATAATGCTTTTCTGCCCAGAGCTTTACAGGCTTTGTAAAAAATGGTCCTGCTGGTGAGCCTATGATGATAAACTTATAACTAGTGGCTGCACGCATCCCTATAAAAGGCTCGTCTGCATACATAAATGGTCTTAAGTATAATGCACTACCATCTACCGGCGGAATCCAGTCTTGCTCCATACGAACTAGCGCTTTTAAACCGTCTACAAAAAGATCTTCTGGAAATGCCGGCATCCCCATACGCTCTGCACTCGCGTTAAGACGGGCAGCATTTTCATAAGGTCTAAAAAGTAGGGGTTCCCGCTTTCGCGAAAGCGTACTCTTCATCCCTTCAAAAATTGCTTGACCATAGTGAAGCGCCATTGCCGCTGGGTGTGTAGGTATCATTGCTAAAGGCTCTACACGTGGGTTTTGCCACTTACCATCTTCATAATCACAGATAAACATATGATCTGTAAAGGTTCTTCCTAGTGGGATGTTATCAAAATCTATACTCGCTAGTTTAGAATTTGTTGTTTTTGTGACTTCTATTTTCATAGCAATAGGTGTTTACCACCGCTTTATGCAGTGGCGTGGTGGTTGGTTTTTATAATGCTCTAGTGGTATCAAACTGCTCGAGATGGTCTGCTATTTTACGCAAGAAGCTCCCGCCCAGATAACCATCTACTATACGATGGTCAAAACTGAGAGACAGGTACATCATCTGGCGTATCTCTATGGTGTCACCTTCTGGACGTTCCATTACCTCTGCTCTTTTTTTAATAATCCCTGTGGCAAGAATGGCCGCCTCTGGCTGGTTTATAATGGGTGTTCCCATCACACTCCCAAAGGTCCCTACGTTACTTATGGTAAAGGTGCTTCCCTTTACATCATCACCTCCTAGTTTGTTTTCTCTAGCTAGTGACGAAAGTCTGTTTACCTCTGCTGCAATTTCTACAAGGTTTTTTTGATTTGCATTTTTTACTACTGGTACAATTAAGTTTCCAGAGGGTAATGCAGTTGCCATCCCTATATTTATATCTTCTTTGACAATGATATTTTTACCATCTACAGATACGTTTATCATTGGGAACTCTTCGACGGCTTTTGCAACGGCTTCTACAAAAAGAGGTGTAAACGTAAGACGCTCGCCGTGTTTTTCTTGAAAGGCAACCTTATTATCGTTGCGCCATTGTACCATCTCTGTTAAATCTGCCTCTACATATGCGGTCACGTGCGGGCTGGTATGCTTACTGTAGACCATATGATCTGCAATCATCTGGCGCATACGGTCCATCTCTACTATTTTACCTTTTCCCTTATCTAGGTTAAGTTTCGGTATTTTATAAGCATCTGGATCTGGTTGAGCTACTGGCTGTGCAAATTGAAATGGTCTACCATCATCTATATATTGCATTATATCTTTTTTTCTTAATCTGCCCTTAGTTCCCGTACCGGGTATTCTAGCGATTTCTTCATAAGATATATGATGCTTGCGCGCAATACTATCTATAAGCGGACTCACAAAAACATTCTCGTTTGAGACAATTGCTCTTGTGGCTGGTGCTACTTTTGGTTTTGCTTGTTTTTTTGGTGTATGTGCTTTAGTAGGCTGAGCTTCTTTCTTATCTGATGGGTTGATAACTTTTTCTGCATCTCCTCCTTGTGCTAAATAGGTTGCGATAGGCTCGCCCACAGCAACAACGGCATTTGCATCATATAGATGCTTTTGCATCACTCCTGCAGTGGTAGCAGGTACCTCGTTATCTACTTTATCTGTAGCAATCTCTACAAGGATATCACCTTCTTCAAAAGATTCACCCTCGGCAACAAGCCAGTTTATGATGGTTCCCTCTGTGATAGACTCTCCCATTTTGGGCATTAATAAAGATGTAGCGCTCATAAGTATAGGTATTTCTATATCCATACAAATTACTACAGATTAAGATATTTTTATTTATAAAATCTACTTTATACTTTCATTATAGAATAAACCACTACTTTATCTTATTAATTGTTTTTTTATTCTAAATAGCGCATCTTTACAGTATAAATAAAGTGATTTATTATGCGACTAGATGCTACAGACCAGCAATTACTCATATTACTACAAGAGGACTCAAATCAAACTGTAAAAGCCCTAGCCGAAAAATTAGGCAAGTCTACAACGCCCATTTTTGAGCGTATCAAAAAATTAGAAAAAGAGGGATTAATAGACGGGTACTCTGCACGTATAAATGCTAAAAAGGTCGGGCTTAAACAAACTGTGTTTATTGCTATCTCATTACAAGGCCACACCCGCAGTTACCTAGAGAAATTTGTTAATGAGATAAACGGCTTTCCAGAGGTAATAGAGTGCCATCGTGTGAGTGGTGGTTTTGACTACCTTCTTAAACTTGTGGTAGAAGATATAGAAGCCTACGAGCGTTTTATCATCACAAAGCTTACCCTACTCCCCTACATAGGTAATTTACAAAGTCACATTGTACTATCAAGTAGTAAGGAAACTAATAGGCTAGACTTGAGCTCCTTGTTTTAGTTTTCTTTTCTAAAGTCTTGTAGCGTTTTATAAAAATCTTCTTGCTTTGGTCTGTCTAGAGGTATCTCTCGTAAAGGCTCCACCTCTCTTAAGCTCTCGTGACAGTCTGCAGGTAACTGCTGGTATAACCTTGTTCCTGCAGTTTTCCAAGCTATCATTTGGTCTGTAACTTCTTTTATAGCTTTTGCAGGATTTCCTACGATGAGCTGACGAGATTCAAAAACACTTTCGGCTTTTACAAATGCCATTGCACCTACTATACATTCATCACCTATAACGGCATCATCCATTATCACGCTGTTCATACCTATCAAGCAGTTGCGGCCTAAGTTTGCGCCGTGTATGACGGCTCCGTGACCTATATGTGCGCTTTCGCGAAAGCGTATACTCTTACCTGGAAACATATGTACGGTACAGTTTTCTTGTACGTTTACACCATCTTCAAGAATGATCTCACCCCAATCACCACGTATTGCTGCTCCAGGACCTATGTAGCAATTTTTACCAATAATTACATTACCAGTAACCGCAGCCAGCGGATGCACAAAACTAGACTCGTGAACCACGGGAATGTGTCCTTTAAATGAATAGACCATATGCTAAAGTTGTTTTAAAATGGAACTCTAAAATAGAAAGAGTTGTTAGCTTTAAGATAAAAATACGACGTATTTAAAAAACGAGAAGGATTATGAAAGGAGAAAGAAATATATACAGCACGACCAAAGAGAGACTTCACTTATTACGATTTGCAAATAAAGAAGTAATCACAAACGAGACCGAAAAACGCAAAAGATCACTAGCACTCATAAGAGCAATGCGCTTAGGAAACCTTTTTAAAAACAAAGTCTCCATATACTTTAGAGATTCTTTAAACCGTCTTATAAAAGTAAA
>JAHDEV010000173.1 GCA_020628615.1 Dokdonia sp. | reverse complement strand
ATTTACTGCCACGATTTTGGAAGGTTTTTTGTGATTTCTATAGGGTCAAAAGTACTACTTTCTCTCGCGCCGTGTTCAGTCACCCATTTTGCGGTTTCTTGTAATCCTTGTGCAAGTGTTGTGGCTGGTTTTGGGGTAAAGATTTCTGTAAATTTTGAGTGGTCTGCATAGGCGTGTACTACTTCCTCGCGCTGTTCAAGGTGGTTGATGGTTACCTCTTTTTTCATAGCAACTCCTACTTCTTTAGCTAGATCATTTACCGTGTTTTCGGTGTCTGCGCCTATGTTAAAGATTTGGTTGTCCGCTTTCGCGAAAGCGTAACTAGACGCAATATAAGGTGCCACATCATCTATGTAGGTAAAAGCACGGGTTTGATTTCCGTCGCCAAAGATGGTAAGCGGTTCGTCCTTTAACATCTGATTCATAAATATACCCACCACATTGCGATACTTATCTCCGATGTTTTGCCCAGGCCCATACACATTGTGCGGGCGAAAGATAATATAGTCTAGCCCAAACATTTTATGTGCATTATCCAGATCCATCTCTACCGCATATTTTGCAATACCATAAGGGTCTTCGGGTTGTGGTTTTTGCGATTCTTTAAGTGGTAATTCTTGAGTTCCATACACAGCAATAGAGCTTGTAAAGATGAACTTCTTTATGTTGTGATTAACCGCTGCATTAATGAGGTTGATACTCCCAATGAGGTTATTCTCGTAGTTGAACTTACGTATAAAATGGCTCAACCCTTCGGCGGCATATGCAGCTAGATGGTAGATGTAATCTATGTGATGTTGTGCAAATATCTCATCTATAAGTGTGGTGTCTGTAATGCTACCTTCTATAAAAATCGCACCTTGAGGTACATTGCTTGTAAAGCCGCCAGAGAGGTCGTCAAGTATGATTACTTGGTGATGTAAAGCTAGTAAATGACGAGCAACGTGGCTTCCTATAAAGCCAGCGCCACCGGTAACTAATGAGGTTATTTGCATACTGCAAACTTAGGAAAAGGAATTGAGAGGGGCGTTGTTACGCTTTCGCGAAAGCGTAAAAAAAACCACCTTTTACAGTGGTCTTTATATATTATCTCTTGCTTGCTCTCGCTTGCTTAAAATATTTTACTGGAGGAAAGAGCATCCCGAAAGATTCTCCATCATCTTTACCTAGGTGTTTGTGGTGCATTTTATGTGCTCTTCTTAATGCTTTACCGTACCATCCATTTGCATTACGAAACAATTTAAATCGCTGGTGGATAAAGATGTCGTGCACACCAAAGTAGGCAAGACCATAGGCAAAAATACCTAAGCCTATAGGTAAACCTATCCATACGCCTTCGTACTGCCACAATAGGAAACAGCCTATTGAAACTAGCGCGTAAAAGATAAAGAAGAGGTCATTTTTTTCCCACCAAGAGTTGTGTTTTTTATGGTGGTGGTCCTGGTGTAAAGACCATAAAAAGCCGTGCATTACATATTTATGCGTTGCCCAGGCTAGAAATTCCATAATGACAAAAGTCATAACAAAAACGAAGATCCAAAGTAATGTTTGCATTTGTATAGGGGATTCTTTTAAATAAGGTTTAAACGATATTTTACATAGCTACGTGCAAGAAGACTTGCCTTTACGTAGTCTGGTACGCGCACTCTTGTGTTCCTAATTTCGGCAGAGGGAACGCGTTTAAGTTTTGTGAGTAATTTTCTATAATAACGGAAAGCGGTGTACACACCAAACTTTGCTTCTATAGGCAGTCTATTTATACCTGCTAGTCCTTTTGCAAAGTCTTCTTCTATCTCTTCGATAATACGCTGCTTAGAGGCTTCATCAAGATTTACAAGATTTGTATTAGGGAAGTAGGTGCGACTTAGTCCTTCAAAATCTGCCTTGAGGTCACGTAAAAAGTTTACTTTTTGAAAGGCAGAGCCTAAGCTCATCGCACTGTCTTTAAGGCTTTCGTATTTTTCTTTATCTCCTTTTACAAAAACGGTAAGACACATAAGGCCTACTACATCTGCGCTTCCGTAAATGTATTCCTTGTACTCTGCATCTGTGAGATAATCTAGTTTTGTGAGATCTAGGCGCATACTTTTCATAAACGATGCGATATGAGCGGGGTCTATATCATATTTATGCACGGTCTCTTGAAAGGCGTTGAGAATAGGGTTGAGGCTTATTTTATCTGTAAGCGCGTGCTCAAGATCTTCTTCAAAACGTTTGAATAGCGTAGGCTTGTCATAGTCGTGAAAAGAATCTACAATCTCATCTGCAAATCTTACAAAACCATAAATGTTATAAATGTCCTGACGTATACAGGGTGCAAGCATTTTAGTCGCGCTTGCAAATGAGGTGCTATATGATTGAGTTACAACCTTTGCACAGCTTCTCGATACGGTGTCAAATAGAGATTTCATTATTTAATTGATTTGCTTATTAATTGTGATACAAGCTTACCAGATATGAGGGCTGGAGGTACGCCAGGTCCTGGAACCGTTAACTGTCCAGTAAAATACAAATTTTTAACTTTCTTACTTCTTAAATTAGGTCTAAGAAAAGCTGTTTGCTTTAAAGTATTTGCCATTCCGTAGGCATTTCCTTTATAACTGTTATACTCACTTACAAAGTCATCTACACAAAATGACTTCTTAAAGATAATATGATTTCTAAAATTTTGACCAGATAATCGCTCTAGTCTTTCCATTATAATATCAAAATATTGATCACGTAGTGCCTGTGTATCTTCTACTCCAGGAGCTATAGGGATTAAGAAAAATCCATTTTCTTTACCTTCTGGCGCCATTGTCTCATCTGATACCGATGGGAAATTTGCATAAAATAAAGGCTCTTCTGGCCAAGCAAGATCGTCATAAATGGTTCTTGCGTGCTGGTCAAAATCTGTATCAAAGAACAAGTTGTGATGAGCTACGTTATCAAACTTTTTATCAAAACCTACATAAAAGAGTAGTGATGACGGTGCAAATACACGGCTGTCCCAGTACTTCTCTGTGTATTGTCTATATGATGGATCTAGCAAAGTCTCACTGTGATGATAGTCTGCTCCACTTACGACATAATCTGCAGTAATGGTTTCCCCATTAACTATAATTCCTTGTACTTTTCCTTGATCTACCAGAATTTTACTGGCACCAGCGCTTGTATGAGTTTTTACTCCTAGTGAGTGTGCAAGCTTAATCATTCCTTTGATGACCTCGTGCATACCACCTTTAGGATGCCAAGTCCCTAAGCCAAAATCTGCATAGTTCATAAAACGATAGAATGCAGGTGTGTTATTAGGTTTAGCTCCGAGAAACAATACTGGAAATTCTAAAATAGAAACCAGCTTTTCATTTTTAAAAGCCTTGCGCACGTCATCACTTATAGTCTTAAAAAACTGATTTACGCGTACTGCCGTTTCTGGAGTTACAAGTTCAAAAGGAGAAAGTCCTGGCTTGTTTACTACATCGTTAATAGCAATGTCATAGTTGACTCCAGCATTTTTTATAAACTTTTTGAGTTGAGGAGAGCTTCCTGGCTCTATACGCTCAAACTCTGTAGCTATTTTATCTAGCGTATCACCTATGGTTACAACTTCATCTTTAAACCAAACGTAATAAGCAGGGTCCAGCTTTTCTAACTGGTAAAAGTCTGACACCTTTTTATTAAAATCTCCAAAAAACTTTTCAAAGATGTCTGGCATCCAGTACCAGCTAGGGCCCATATCAAATGTAAAGCCCTCTTCTTTAAGTTGTCTGGCACGACCACCTAGGGTTTCATTTTTTTCATAAAGGTGCACCTCGTTACCAGCTTGAGCAAGATAACACGCAGCAGATAGGGATGAAAATCCAGATCCTATAATCACAATCTTTTTAGGCATACGTAGCAGACTTGTTTTTTATAACATTTACAAATTCTCTTAT
>JAHDEV010000172.1 GCA_020628615.1 Dokdonia sp. | reverse complement strand
TTTGATTTTTAATGGTATGTATTTTTTATTTAATGATGTTAATGTTTTGTTAAAAAAAGTTTAAAGAATTGAGGAGTAGTTTCTTACGCTTTCGCGAAAGCGTAAATACATACACCTACAATTTACGTGGGGTGCAAGTAGTTTAAGAAAAGTGTGTCATACTAATGAGTCAAAAAAAGAAGGACTCAGTGGTATATTAGAAAGAAATATTAGGCCACTCTAGCGGGTTTCTCTAGTGCCATAAAATGAGTGATCTCACTTTTTGAGTTGTGTAGCGGTATAATTTTGATATCACAGAGGTAGGGTGTGCCATCTTTTTTATAATTGAGGAGTTGTCGTTCTACAACTGCTCCTTTATTGAGGTGTATTTTAATCTCTTCACGTACTTGTGGAGAAGTTTTTGCGCCCTGTAAAAAACGTGGGTGCTTCCCTATGGCATAACTTTTAGGGTAACCGGTCATATCGCTAAAGCCTGCATTTACCCACTGTATGTGCTGTGTATGATCTGTAACAACTATGGTGGTGTAGTCTTGGTCTGTGATAGAAGCTACGTCAATTGTCCACTTATGTTTTTTCTTAAAAACGGCAAGTTGCTCTCGTTCGGCTTTTTTTCTCGCTTTAATGCTATTTTGAGCAAGACCTTCAGAAAAAATATCCCAAGATTGTAATGGGGCAATGGCACGTATGGTTTTCTTCTTCATCTTCTCAATTTTTGAGAAAAGTACATAAGTTTATATCCATAGGTGTTAATTTAATGAGGATTAACACTTTAGTTTAAGGTGTAGCGTATCCCAAAGAAGCCGCGTATGCCTTGGTTAGGAGCAAATATATAGTTTGGGTCAAAGGTGAGTGCATTTGGGTTATCTGCCGTAGGTACTACTTGCCCTTGATTATCAAAGACTACATTTTCATCAAAAGGATCGTCTGCTCTGGCGATGATAAAAGGGTTATTGCGGTTAGGAGTGTAGTTCAACAAGTTTTTGATGCCGCCATAGACTTCTAGGTTTGTAATGCCGTCATAGGTGAGCTGTATATTTTGTGTGCTCCAGGTGGGGCTGTATTCTTCTCTAGGGTCTAGTTCTCCCAGTATGGGTAATCGCATAGGGCCGTATAGGCTACCTGTATAATCTATATTGAGATTAAGGTTGTCTATTTTATAGCTTAGTGACCAGTTTGCGCTAAAGCTCTCAGTAAGAATTTGACGCTCACGCACGCCGTCTTCGGTTTGTGATGCGTCTTGGTAGGTAGCGCCTATGCTTCCTTTTATACCATTTGTAAATGTGGCATCTAGATTAACACTAGCGCCGTACGTTTGTGAGTAGCCATTAAGGTTGCTGTATATAATCTGGTTTGGGTTTGTGTCATAATCTGGGAGTATTTGATTTGTAAAATGTGTAAACCAAGTAGAAGCATCTAGCGTTAAGATGGCGTTGCGATTATAAATTTTCTTTAAGTAGTTGAGATTTACATTATACGATTGCTCTGGGTCTAGCTCTTCTGTGATAATGACATCTCTTGCACCTGTAAGCGCGGCGTGATCTTCGGCAAAGAGGCTTACAATTCTAAAACCTGTACCAGCATTGATTCTTAAAATATTGTCTTCATTAAATTTATGCCTGTAAGCTAGGCGTGGGGTAAATATGCTGCCGTGTCGTGAGTCATAATCATAACGCGCACCCAGTAAAAGAGTGTTTTTATCTGTAAACTTAATCTCATCTTGTATTAAAAATGAAGGAATTACCACCTCTTCTTCGGCATTTGCTCCTGCGTTAAAGGTTGCTGTGGTATTGTCATCATAAAAGTTATAACGTACACCACCAGCGAGCAGTAGGTCGTGTCTGTTTATTTTTTTATTCCAAGTGAGCTGGGTAAAACCTATACGTTGCTGCGCAATGTAAGCTTCATTACCATACACGCTATTTTGATCGTGGTCTGTGTATGAAAAGCGTAGTAGAAAATATTCGGTAGTGGGTAGTTGGTAATTTCCTAAAATTTCAAAACGACGCGTGTAAATGCTCTCTCCATATATTTCATCGCCTCCGCGAAAAGCGGGTGTCCACTGTAGTTCTCCACCCCATCTATCTTCATAAAAAAACCGTCCAGCGAGATCAAAGACTTTATCATTCTTGCGGTCAAAACTCCACTTATTAAACACCGAAATACGGTCTTGCAGCGTTACATCTGTAAAGTTGTCGTTGTTGTTATCTATGGGATTGCTATAGTTGTAATAGTTTACACCCACTAGACTGTTTGCTTTTCCAGCCTTAAAAGAAGCGCCTATGTCTAAGTTGTTTTCTCCCCAGCTTGTAAGTTGGTTTTCTACAAAAAAGCGTGGGGCTTGCTCGGGTATTTTTGTAATCACATTTATTAACCCTCCTACTGCCTCGCTTCCATATAGAGATGAGGCTGGTCCTTTTACAACCTCCACACGTTCTATAAGGGACGTGGGAATCCCGGAAAGGCCATATACAGTAGAAAGTCCGCTTACAATAGGCATCCCGTCTATGAGTACAAGCGTGTATGGTCCTTCAAGACCATTTATGTGTATGTCTCCGGTATTACAGACACTACAGTTGAGCTGGGGGCGCACGCCATTCACATTTTGCAACGCCTCAAAAACCGAGGGAACAGGATTCTTTTTTAAAAATGCTTGAGAGTATACTTCTACCGGCACGGGACTTTCTTTACGCACCACAGGTTTAAGGGTTCCAGAAATTACGACTTCCTCGAGAGTGGTATTTTGTTTTAATATGAAATTTGCTGTAATAGTTCCGCCGTTTACAGTGACGTTTTTCTTTACAGATTCATAACCTGTAAAAGAGGCAATAATGGTATAAGTTCCGTCTGGCACATTTAAAATCTCAAAGCTACCATCATTATTTGAAGATGCACCTAGAGTTGTATTTGCGAGGTATACGTTTACAAAGGGTAGTGGGCCCTTAGGGTCAGAAACTTCACCTTTAATGGTGGTTTGAGCAGTGGTAAATTGAGTAGCAAAAAGCAATAGACATAAAAGTACTCTATGCATAGTTTTTCTTTTTTCTGCAAAGCTATATAAAAAGTTAGTCTTATCTAAAAAATTATTGTTGCGACTGTAAAAATCTGTATCTTTGGTGACATCAATAAGTTATGTATAGCAAGTCAGAAGAAAATTATTTAAAAGCAATCTATCATCTTGAGGCGATTGCAAAGCACGGGGTGAGCACTAATGCCATAGCAGGAGAGATGGAGACCAAGCCATCTTCTGTCACAGATATGGTAAAGAAGCTTGCAGATAAAGGTCTGGTAAATTATGTAAAATATAAGGGCACCACACTTACAGAAAAAGGTAAAAAAGCAGCACTAGGTGTCGTGAGAAAACATCGTATTTGGGAAGTTTTTCTTTTAGAAACTCTCGATTTTCAATGGGATGAGGTGCACGATATAGCAGAGCAACTGGAGCACATAAAATCACAAGAGCTCATAAACAGGCTCGATAAGTTTTTAGACTATCCAGATTATGACCCGCACGGAGATCCTATTCCAGATAAAAACGGAAATATAAAAAGTGCCGAAAAGAAACTACTCGCCGAACTTAAGAAAGGAAACCAAGGTCAGCTAGTAGGTGTGCGTGAGACAAGTCCAGATTTTCTTCAGTTTTTAGACAAGCGGAGTATAGCGATAGGTTCAAAAATTAAAGTACTTGGTAAAGAGTTTTTTGATGGATCTATGGTTATTCAGGTGCAGGGAGAGCAGTTTTTTATCTCAAAAAAAATAGCCGAAAATCTTTACATCCACATTTAATTTAAAGCAGCATTAATGAAACAGAGTTTTTATATCGCAATTGTATTTTTCGCTTTAAGCGTGATAAGTTGTAAAGAAAATAAAGAGGATAATGGTAGGTTAAACGTTGTTACCACTACCTCTATGATTACAGACCT
>JAHDEV010000171.1 GCA_020628615.1 Dokdonia sp. | reverse complement strand
GTAGACGGAACGGTAACAAGTGGTAACACTGATAATACAGATCCTAGCGGAACGGTAACTATTATCGATAATGACGATGCGCCTACAGTGACTATCGAAGATGTAATTGTAGATGAAGATGCTGGCACAGTAACCATTCCTATAGCCCTAAGTAATCCAAGTGATGAAGATACTGTTATAGAGATAGTAACTACGACTGGTACAGCTGGAGAGGATGATTATGAAGAAACAATTGTAACTGTAATAATCCCTGCTGGAGAGACAGAAGGAGAAGTTGTAATTCCTATCGAAAATGATGATATTGATGAGGATGATGAGATTTTCATAGTAAATGGAACGGTAACAAGTGGTAATACAGATAATGATACCGCTCAAGGCGAAATTACAATTGTAGATAATGATGATGCACCTACAGTGACTATCGAAGATGTGATTGTAGATGAAGATGCTGGTACAGTAACCATCCCTGTGACCTTAAGTAACCCTAGTGATGAGGATACGGTTATAGAGATTGTAACAACAACGGGTACTGCTGGAGAGGATGATTATGAAGAGACTATTGTAACCGTAATAATCCCTGCTGGAGAAACTACGGGAGAAGTTGTGATTACAATTGAAGATGATGAGATTGATGAGGATGATGAAATATTCACAGTAAATGGAACGGTGACTAGTGGTAATACAGATAATACAGATCCAAGTGGAACGGTGACCATTGTAGATAATGATATAACAGGAAATCTTGATTTATCAAAATCTAGTGAGACTGTTGACCTTAACGAAAACGGTGTTATTGATGCAGGAGACCAAATAAACTATGTACTAACGGTAACTAATACTGGTTCAGTAGACCTTACTGATGTAGTTGTTTCTGATGAAATGATTACTCTAGAAGAAAATACAGTAGCATTGCTTGTAGTGGGTGATAGTGTTGTATTCACAGGTGCTTATACAATCACACAAGACGATATTGATACAGGAGAAGTTATAAATATTGCTTTTGCAGAAGGAATCGATCCTCTTGGAGATGTTGTAGTAGATCAGTCTGATGACCCAATGGATACTACAGATGTGGATACAGATGAAGATGGAGACGGAGAAGACCCTACTGTAACTATTATTGATCAATTACCTGGTCTTAATATCACAAAAACGGCTTCTTATCAGGACTTTAATGCAGATGGGTTTGCAAATGCTGGTGACCAGATTATTTATACTTTCGTAGTAATGAACACTGGAAACGTCACTTTAACGGATGTTCACGTAGATGACCCGATGGTTATCGTTGCAGGTGACCCGGTAACTTTACTTCCTGGTGAAAATGCTACTTTTACAGCGGTTTATGTAATTACTGAAGAAGATGTAGCTAATGGAGAGATTGTAAACGTTGCAACAGCAGTAGCTTTAGCACCGTTTGGGATTGAAGTGATAGATGTTTCTGATGATCCAGAAGATCCTACAACTGAAGTTGATGATCCAACTGTAACGGTGTTGAGTCAAACAGCGGGTCTTATTGTAAATAATGGTATATCAATAGGTCAAGATGGACGTAACGATAGCTTTAGAATACAAGGACTTGAGAATTTCCCTGATAATACGCTAACTATATTTAATAGATGGGGTATTGAGGTGTACACTGCAGAGCGTTATGGTGTAGATGGCAATGAATTCAGAGGTTTATCTAACGGTAGAACAACTATAAGCCAGGATGATTATTTACCTGTAGGAACCTACTACTGGATACTAGAATATGTAAATGCAGTAGGAGATACAGTTAATAAATCAGGATACTTATATATAACGAGATAAAAGATGTTAAATCGCCGGTAGTTTTCAAAACAGCCGGTGATTTTAATTAAATGATTTATGAAAAAGGTAGTTTCAGTTTTTGGATTCTTATTAATTTTAGCGCTTGGTACAACGTCCCTTTCTGCGCAACAAGATCCTCAGTACACGCAGTATATGTATAATACCGTAGCTATTAACCCAGCATATGCTGGTAATAGAGGTGTAACTAGTATTGTAGGTTTACATAGAAGTCAATGGGTAGGACTAGATGGGGCGCCAAGAACCCAAAGTTTAAGTGTTCATTCTCCTATTGGAGAAGGTAAAGTAGGTTTAGGGTTATCTATTGTAAATGATGCCTTAGGCCCATCACAAGAGACTTACGTTGGTGCAGATTTTAGTTATACAATCAACACTTCAGAAAATGGTAAACTTAGCTTTGGATTAAAAGCTGGAGGACACATTCTAGATGTAGATTTTACTAAGCTTAGGCTCTTTGATGTAACAGATCCTAGGTTTTCTCAAAATATAGACAATAAGCTTTCTCCTATAATAGGTGCTGGACTTTACTATCACACAGATAATTTTTATGCAGGTTTAAGTGCTCCAAACCTTATTCAAACCGAGCATTTTGATGGTAGTGATAATAGTAATGGCGCAAGTTTTGTTGCAAAAGAGCGTATTCATTACTATGGTATTATGGGTTATACTTTCGATATTAGTGATCAGCTTAAATTTAAGCCTAGTACACTTGTAAAGATGGTTGCTGGAGCTCCATTGCAGGTAGACCTCACAGCAAACTTCTTAGTGATGGAAAAATTACACTTAGGAGCGGCTTATAGATGGAGTGCAGCACTTAGTGGTCTTGTAGGCTTCCAGGTTTCAGATAGTATGTTAATAGGTCTCGCGTACGACCGTGAGAGTACGGACCTAGGTGATACCTTTTACAACGACGGTAGCTTTGAAGTATTTTTACGATTTGAGCTTTTTAATGAGTATGATAGAATGTTAACCCCTAGATTCTTTTAATAAGTTATTTTTGACTTATTCAAACTTACAATTATGATGATTAAAACTATTAATTTATGTCTTTGCGTTCTGTTTTTGGGAACCATAGCACTAAATGCTCAAGAAAGTAAAATAGACAGAGCAGACAAGAAGTTTGACCAATACGCATTTGTTGATGCACGTAAAATTTATCTTGAAGTCGCAGATAAAGGATATGAATCTGCAGATTTATTTCAGAAAATTGCAGATAGCTACTACTTTAACGCTGGTTATGCAGATGCTCAGGTTTGGTATGAGAAGTTGATATCTACTTTTCCAGAAGAAGTTAAGCCAGAGTACTACTTTAGATATTCACAAACCCTACGTGCTTTAAAAAATTACGATAAGGCAGATGATATGATGGCTACATTTAATGAGCTTAATGGAGATGACGTAAGAGCCGTTCTCTTTGAAGCAGAGCCTAACTATTTAAAAAATATAGATTACAAAAAAAGTAAATATACAGTGCAAGATATACGTAGCATCAACTCTCGCTACTCAGACTTTGCACCTACTGAGTATGAAGGCAAGCTTATTTTTGCTTCATCTAGAGACACTGGTGGCGTATCAAAGAAAATACATAAGTGGAATAATGAACCATTTTTAGATCTTTACGAAACTAAGGTTGGTGACCAGACTGAAAGTTTTAGTAAACCTAAAAACTATAGTAGAGAGCTCAACTCAAAATTTCACGAAAGTACAACCACCTTTACAAAGGATGGTAAGACCGTATACTTCACACGTAACAACTACAATAAAGGGACTTACAAAAAGTCTAAAGAAGGGACTAATAAACTTAAAATCTATAAGTCACGTAAGAAAAACGGTCGCTGGTCTACACCTGTAGAAATGCCTTTTAACAGTGATGAGTACTCTACTGCACACCCTGCGCTTAGTCAGGATAATACAAAACTTTATTTTGCTTCAGATATGCCTGGCACTTTAGGGCTCTCAGATATATGGGTGGTAAATGTAGATAGTACAGATGTAGTAAGCGAGCCAGTAAACTTAGGAAGACCTATTAATACAGAAGGAAGAGAGACCTTTCCATTTTTAAGTGACAACGGAGTGCTTTACTTTTCATCAGATGGGCATCCTGGTCTTGGAGGTCTTGA
>JAHDEV010000170.1 GCA_020628615.1 Dokdonia sp. | reverse complement strand
ACTCTGGGATGGATATTATAAAAGGCCTAGGTAACGCAAATAAGATGATGAATCGCTTATTATACAACGCCGCCGAAAATTTTGAAATACGTATATCTAGTATAGATGGTGGTAGTTTACGTAACGCGATACCAAGAGAAAGCGTAGCTATCATAGCCGTAGATGAAAATCAGAAAGCTGCCTTTGAAGCAGATTTTACAGATATGGCGGCAGCTATACACGGTGAGTATGCGTCACTAGAAAAAGAGCTAGAGCTTTCTATCAAGCAAATAGAGTTAGATGATAACGTGATGAGTCTTGAGTCACAAACACAGTTGCTCAAAGCCTTGTATGCGGCTCATAATGGTGTGTACAGAATGAGTCCAGATATTGCAGACCTTGTAGAGACATCAAACAATATAGCTAGGGTTATAGTAAAAGATGGAAGTATAAAAATAGGATGTCTTACTCGCTCATCTGTAGATAGCTCTAAAGATGATCTTGCAAATACACTTACAGCTACTTTTGAGTTGGCAGGTTTTGATGTAGCACTTTCTGGAGATTATCCAGGATGGGCGCCTAATATGGATAGTGCCATTTTAAAAGTGCTTGAAGCAAAGTATAAAGAAATAAATAATGAAGCTCCACACGTAGCTGCTTGTCACGCAGGATTAGAGTGTGGTATTTTAGGTCAAAACTATCCTGAGATGGATATGATATCCTTTGGACCTACTATAAAAGGAGCGCACTCTCCAGATGAGAGAGCAAGTATCTCAAGTGCTCAGAAGTACTGGGATTTTGTTATTGAGATTTTAAAAGATATACCAGTGGCTTAGTAGGTTACTTGTGTTTATATATAAAAAAAGGGAGTCATAATTATGACTCCCTTTTTTATGCTTGTAAGATTTGTGCTTACTTAACAATTTCTAATAATTCTATTTCAAAAACAAGGTCAGACTTAGGAGGGATAGCTCCTGGGTAACCTTGTTCTCCATATCCTAAGTGATAAGGGATGAATAATGTAGCTTTGTCACCTACAGACATCTTTTGGAGTCCTTCTTTAAAACCAGCTATGAGTCTAGCTTCTGGACTGTATACAGTCTCTAGCGGGTTGTATTGCCCTACGGCTTTACGACGCTCGTCTAGTTTATTGTTTTTCTCTGCGATTTCTGCACTACTAGTGTCAAAAAGTTCTCCTGTTGTAAAGTATCCAGCATATTCTACTTTTACTTTTTGACCTGTATTAGGTTGTATACCTCTTCCTTTTTTATCAAAGAAGATGGCAAGACCGCTTGGTAAATCTTCTGCCTTGTCTCTTTTTGCAAAGATTTCGGTTTTCTTACCTGCAAATTGTTTTGCACGTTCTGCAGCTTCTGCTACTTTTTTATCTTCAAAAGCAGCAAGCTCTTTTGTAAAGGTCTCTGCAGCATTATAATTTTTTACAGCACTTCCTTTACGTATAATGTTTACTTCTTGAATATATACTGGATCTTTAGGTTTTCCTGCTCTTGGGTCGTTCATAGGTACCCCGGCAATTTTATCTATAACTTTTAGTCCTTCTACTACTTGCCCCCATACCGTATGACAGCTCACACGTGGGTTCTCACAGTTTTTAAGATCACCATTTGCATCATACCCATCAAGATGTGGTGTCGCTTTATGAGTGATAAAAAACTGACTTCCGTTTGTGCCGTAACCAGAGTTTGCCATAGAGAGTGTTCCTACAGAGTCGTGACGACGCTCTGGAGATAACTCGTCAAAAAATTTATAACCTGGTCCACCAGAACCTGTTCCTTGCGGGTCACCACCTTGTATCATAAAGTCCTTTATAATTCTATGAAAGGTAAGACCATTGTAAAAAGGCTTCCCAGCATAAGCACTATCTACTAGTGGGTGTGTACCCTCTGCTAGTGCAACAAAATTTGCCACAGTAGCTGGAGCATCTTCATAATAAAGCTCTGCAACGATGGTTCCTTTATCTGTTACAATCTCAGCATACAGACCGTCTTCTAGATCTGGATACTTGTCGTTGCAAGAGAAAAGTGATAAAATGACTGCAATTAATAACATACCTGTTTTTTTCATTGTTAATGATTTACTTAATCGTTTGATTGGTTTTTAATTTCTAGCAAAGTAACGGTACTACGCACCGGAGTATTGCTGGGCACTCTGTTTTCAACACCATAATAGCCATAAGCTTTATGGCTAGGAAAAAGAAAAGTTACTGTCTCTCCTTCTTTCATAAGTTTAAGACCTTCTCTTATTCCAGAAATGAGGTCTTGATTGCTTTGATCTATTTGAGTAACCGTATTACCTATCTCTTCTTGAGATACAAGTACCTTGCCATTTATAGCGGCAATATTATAATTAAATAATACGAGGTCTCCTACCTGAGGTGTAGGTTTTGACAAGGTGTCTTTTTGTACGTATGTATACCAAAAACCACTAGCCGAACTTTGATAATCGTTTATGGTATCAGACTCAATAACTTTTTTTAAAGCTTTCTCTTCTTGCGCAACACGTTCTATATTACGGGTAATAGTTTTTGTCTTAACATAAGACCCAGATTTTTGAGTAACTGGCCTTCTTGCTACAGTTTCTGAACAAGAGATGGTAAGTAGCGCTATACAAAGTATTACAAATGTGTATCTCATTATGTTAACTGTTCTTTATACGTAGGTAATAATGCTTTAAACTGCGCTACGGTTTCTTCAAGAGATGCATCACTTTTGCCACCTGCTGCATTTGTATGCCCTCCACCGTGGTAATGTGCTCTTGCAAGTTCATTTACAGAAAAATCACCTTTAGAACGCAGTGACATTTTAATGATACGATCTGCTTTATTTTCTATAAATATAACCGCAAATATAATGCCCTCTAGTGAAAGACAGTAATTTACAAACCCCTCTGTATCTCCTTTTTGAAATTTATGATCATCCAGTTCCTTTTGTGATATGGTGATGTATGCCGTACGATACTCACGTAAGACTACAAGATTGCTTAGTGCAACGCCTAGTAGTTGTAGTCTAGACTCACTATTAGTGTCATAAATATTTTGATGTATTTGGTCATTATTTGCTCCTTTCTTGATAAGTGCAGCAATTACCTCGTGCGTTGTAGCTGTGGTAGATGGAAATCTAAACGACCCTGTATCTGTCATAATACCTGTGTATAGACAACTAGCCATATCTGCAGTAATTATATCTTCATCCCCCAGTGATTTTATAAAGTGATATACCATCTCACACGTACTACTCATACTTGTGTCACTGTAGGTTACAGCCGCATAAGTATCTGGCTGCTGGTGATGGTCTATCATTATAAAGGGAGCACTTACTTTATCCAGTTCTGCCTCAAGGTCGCCTGCACGTGAGAAGTGGTTAAAATCTAGCGTAAAAATAAGATCTGCTGTTGTGATAGCTTTTCTCGCATTGCCTGTATTTGAGGTGTAAAACAATACATCACTATCTCCCGGAAGCCATTTTAAAAAATGTGGATACTCATTAGGAGCAACCACTACAGCCTCGTGTCCCTTCTTGTTAAGGTATGCTGCAAGAGCAAGCGTGCTTCCCATAGCATCTCCATCTGGATTTTTGTGGGGTATAATGGCAATTTTTTTTGAGTTAGAAAGTAACTCTTTTGTGGTTGTGATTTGCGTAGGATTCATAGATAGCGAAGATACAATTTCTCTTGTGCTTGTTTTCTGCTTGGGATTAATTATTTGGGATTTTAAGTGGTTGTAAACTTAATATTGTGATAACATTAAAAATCGGTATTTTTGCACGCGATTTCAAGAAGGTATTTACGCTTTTGCGAAAACAAATATGTTATTCTCACCAAGGTGAGGGTTTTTGACAACACAAATTGCTTAGGCACATAAACGTACAGCCTTTGCAGAAAATGAAAGATATGACAAATAGAACTTTTACAATGATTAAGCCTGATGGCGTTGAGAATGGACACATCGGAGCAA
>JAHDEV010000018.1 GCA_020628615.1 Dokdonia sp. | reverse complement strand
AGTTCTGGAGCAGAGGTTGCAAAAGATACAACTGTAAGCCCTATCACCATTTTAGACAAGTTGAGTTTAAAAGATAACCCTACAGATGCTCGTACCAAAAACTCCCCTCCTACTACTAACAGTACTAATCCAACTAGGATAAAAAATATGCTCATATAATGTTTTTTATTATGGCGAAGATAATAATTATACTCGCTCAGTATGTCGTCATTTATAAGTAGGTAATGTGGTATTATTGTTACGCTTTCGCGAAAGCGGAAAAAGACACTTTTAAGAGAATTATCAAAACATCGGCAATTTTTAAAACTACTCAAGATGTCGTAAAAATGTGTTGTTCATAAAAGAGAATTTGGTACTTTTAGTATATCATATGGAGTTAACCGCAGAATTTATAGAAGCAGAGAATAAAGAGCTGACAAGACAGTACAAAAAGCTCTTGCGTATAAGCTATCAAACCTTGACCGATGAGGACAAGAAGATGATAAGAAAAGCGTTTGAGGTGGCGGTAGATGCGCATAAATCGCAACGTCGCAAGTCTGGCGAGGCTTACATCTTTCACCCACTTGCTGTGGCTCAAATAGTTGCAAGTGAGATAGGACTTGATGCTACCTCTATAGCGAGTGCATTACTACACGATGTGGTAGAAGATACAGAGTACACCCTTGCAGATCTTGAGCAAATGTTTGGCGAGACGGTTGCCCGTATTGTAGATGGCCTTACAAAAATATCTAGCCTTAAAAAGGACAGAGATGTATCGCTGCAAGCAGAAAACTTTAGAAAAATGCTCCTCACTATTAATGATGACCCGCGTGTGATCATTATTAAAATTGCTGATAGATTGCACAATATGCAAACTATGGATGCTATGCGAGCAGATAAGCAATCTAAAATTGCAAGCGAGACACTTTACATATACGCCCCACTCGCACATAGAATGGGCTTGTATAATATTAAAACAGAACTAGAAGACCTAAGTCTTAAATATACAGAACCAGATGTATATAAAGACATTGCGAGTAAAATCACAGAAAGCAAAGCGCAGCAAGATCAATACATCAAAGACTTTAAAAAAGTTATAGAAGACTCTCTTGATGAAGAAGGTCTCAATTATGAAATAAAAGGTAGACCAAAATCTATATACAGTATACGGCGTAAAATTCTTGCTCAGGGAGTTACCTTTGAGGAGGTTTATGACAAGTTTGCGATACGCATTATCTATAAAAGTGATAAGGCAAATGAAAAGTTTCTGGCTTGGAAAATTTACTCTATTGTAACAGATCACTTTAGACCTAACCCCACGAGACTACGCGACTGGATTTCTTCACCAAAATCTACTGGGTATGAAGCTCTACACATTACGGTAATGGGGCTTAAAGGCAGATGGGTAGAAGTACAAATACGCTCTGACCGTATGAATGAAATTGCCGAAAAAGGGTATGCCGCACACTATAAATATAAGGAAGGGACAGAAGGAGAATCAAGCCTAGATGAGTGGATAAACAGGCTTCAAGAAGCACTTGAAAATCCGGACCAAAATGCGGTAGACTTTGTAGAAAACTTTAAACTCAATCTTTATAATAAAGAGATTTTTGTATTTACTCCTCAAGGCGATCTTAAATCCTTACCTAAGGGCGCCACTCCCCTTGATTTTGCTTTTAGTGTTCACACAGAGGTAGGGCTGCATACACGTGGCTCAAGGGTAAATGGGAAGCTAGTACCACTTAGTCACACACTTAAAAGTGGTGATCAAGTTGAGATTATCACTTCTGAGTCTGCGCAGCCTACAAATAACTGGTTAGACTACGCAACTACAGCGAGAGCGAGAGCAAAAATAAAATCTTCACTCAAAGACGAGAAAAAAGAACTAGCAGATGATGGGAAGGCGATACTCTCTAGAAAACTAAAGTCGCAGAAAATACCGCTTAATGAAAAAACTATAAATGAGCTCGTTTCTTACTTTAAACTCAATACGAGCCTAGACCTCTTTTACCGTGTAGGTAATGGAACGATTGATAATAAAATGATTAAAGAGTTTGCAGCACAGCGCAGCAATGCCCTAATGAGTTTTATTAAAAGTAAAATCAGAAAACCCAACACTCCGCCAGACATACACAAGGACGAGATTACAAATAATTTTGACTCTCTTGTTTTTGGACCAGAAGATCAAAAGCTAGATTACACCTTTGCAAAATGTTGTAGCCCTATACCGGGTGATGCTGTTTTTGGGTTTACTACGATTAAAGATGGCATAAAAGTTCATAAAAATAATTGCCCTAATGCAATTGCTATGCGCAGTAACTACGCCTATAGAATTATAAAAGCAAAGTGGGTAGACTCATCAGACACAGGGTATCAAACAGACATCAAACTTACAGGAATTGATAACTTAGGGCTTGTAAACACGGTTACAGCAGAGATATCAAACCATCTTAATGTAGATATCAAAGGTCTGAGTTTTACCACTCAAGGAGGGATTTTTAAAGGTAATATAACCGTTGTGGTAAGAAACAACGCATTGTTGAAAACCTTAATAGAAAATCTTAAAAAAATAGATGGTATCGATCAAGTGACTCGAGTTTAAATCCGTAAATTCGTCCTTTATTATAAAAGATGCCACTAAAAGCTACTATCAATAAGGATCAAGACGTTGTAAAAGGCGTTTTTACAGCCTATCTAGAAGAAAAAGGCCACCGCAAGACGCCAGAGCGCTTTGCTATACTACACGAAATATACAGCAATGAAGAGCACTTTGACATAGAAGCGCTTTACATTAGTATGAAAAATAAGAACTATCGTGTGAGTCGTGCAACACTATACAACACTATAGAACTTTTATTAGAATGTGGACTCGTGCGTAAGCACCAGTTTGGTAACAACCAAGCACAGTATGAGAAATCATATTTTGACAAACAGCACGATCACGTAATTCTCACAGATACTGGAGAGGTTATAGAATTTTGTGACCCTCGCATACAGTCTATAAAAAAAACCATAGAAGAGGTTTTTGATATTACTATAGACAAGCACTCCCTATACTTTTACGGAAAGAAAAACACGACTAACTAATATAACAATGGCAGTAGATTTACTACTAGGCCTCCAATGGGGCGACGAAGGAAAAGGAAAAATTGTAGATGTCCTTACAAAAGACTACGATATCATTGCACGTTTTCAAGGAGGACCTAACGCTGGTCACACACTTGAGTTTGATGGTATAAAACACGTACTACATACGATTCCTTCTGGAATTTTTCACGACAATGCTATGAATGTCATAGGTAATGGTGTGGTGATAGATCCAGTGATTTTTAAGAAAGAGCTACAAAACTTAGACAAGTTTGAAGGTCTTGATTACAAAGCAAAAATGGTAATCTCGCGTAAAGCACACCTTATTCTTCCTACCCACCGCTTACTTGATGCTGCTTCTGAAGCTTCAAAAGGAAAAGCAAAAATAGGATCTACCCTTAAAGGAATAGGACCTACATATATGGATAAAACAGGTCGTAATGGTATACGTGTAGGTGATCTAGAACTTGCAGACTGGAAAGATCGTTATGCAACTCTTAGAGATAAACATATCTCTATGATAGACTTTTATGATGCAAAAATTGAGTATGATCTAGAAGAACTAGAATCAGAATTTTTTGCAGCAATAAAAACCCTTAAGACCTTACAATTTATAGACTCAGAAGAGTATCTATACCAAGCTCAAAAAGGTGGTAAATCTATACTTGCAGAGGGAGCACAAGGATCACTTCTAGACATAGATTTTGGTACGTACCCTTTTGTAACTTCTTCAAACACGACTGCGGCTGGTGCTTGTACGGGTCTTGGAGTTCCTCCTAATCAAATAGGTGAAGTATTCGGGATATTTAAAGCATACACGACGCGTGTAGGCTCTGGACCATTTCCTACAGAACTTTTTAATGAGGATGGTGAGACTATGGGACGTGTAGGTAACGAGTTTGGAGCAACTACGGGTAGACCTCGTCGTTGTGGATGGCTCGATCTCGTAGCACTCAAGTATGCGGTGCGCGTTAACGGTGTAACTCAACTTATGATGATGAAAGGTGATGTACTTTCTGGTTTTAAAACCTTAAAAGTATGTACGGCTTATAAATATAAAGGAGAGACTATTGAGCACCTTCCATATAACATAGAGCCAGAAAACGTAGAGGTCGTATATAAAGATATGCCAGGATGGTCTGAAGACCTTACAGGTATGACTAAAGCAGACCAACTACCTAAAGAACTTAATGACTACATAGACTATCTAGAAAAAGAGCTAGAGACTCCTATCAAGATAGTATCTGTAGGTCCAGATAGAACACAAACTATCCTTAGATAGTAAGTATTTACAATACGTAAAGAGCCTTCAGAATTATATCTGAAGGCTCTTTTTATATATAAACACATTGCTATATACGCTTTGACTTATAGCAACGTTTTAATCTTTACAAACTATTTTTTGATAAAGCGCTAACGGTTAAGGCAAGCAATTTGATTATTTTTGAAATTAATGAACTATAAGCACTACATCTTACTAGCTGGGATTATATTTTTTTCCGCTTTCGCGAAAGCGCAAGAACAACCCTCAAAGCTCATCTATATAGAATCTCCCATAGAACGTATAAACGAAGAGGAGTTTCCTGGGGCAATCCTTTTACAAAAAAATAATAACGAGCAAGTGTACATAGAGCACGAAGGTGCAGAGATGTGGTGTGATCTTGCCTTTTTTTACAAAGAAGAAAACTTTGTAAAAGCTTACCGAAATGTAAGACTCAAACAAGGCGACTCTGTCTCTATGCGCAGTAAATACATCGAGTATAATGGTAAAACAAAATTTGCCTATGCCGCTGGTGACGTATTTCTAAAAAAGGATACGACCACCGTCACTACAGATACAATGTATTTTAACCGTACCACACAGCAGGCTTATTACAGAACTGGTGGTGTTGTAACCTCCCCTAATAGTAAGATTACAAGCCGTGTGGGCCGTTATTATATAGAGCAAGATAAAATCTCATTTATAAGTGATGTGGTGGTAAAAAACCCTGAGTATACTATAAACAGTGAGCAACTAGATTTTTATAGTGTACCAGAGCACGCTTATCTATATGGCCCTACAACAATCACAAGTAAGACTTCTAAGGTGTATTGTGAACGTGGGTTTTATGATACCGCAAATGATTATGGGTATTTTGTAAAAAACTCTCGTATAGATTATGATAACAGACAAGTATATGGAGATAGCCTTTATTTTGATAGAAATCGCAATTTTGCAAGCGCTACTAATAATATAAAAGTACTTGACACCCTTAACAGAAGTCTAGTAAAAGGACATTATGCAGAGGTTTATAGAGCAAAAGACTCAGTGCTTATAACCCAAAGAGCCGTTGCTATTACTGTAGAAGATAATGACTCTGTATATGTGCACGGCGATAAACTGCTACTCACAGGCAAGCCAGATAATCGCATACTTAGGGCTTTTAAAAATGTAAAACTCTATAAAAGTAATATGAGTGGTAAGAGTGACTCACTACACAGCAACCAGCGCACGGGACTTACGCAAATGATACATAAACCTATCTTATGGAGTGAAGAAAGCCAGATCACGGGTGATAGCATACATCTCAAAAGCAATACAGAGACAGAAAAAATAGATTCGCTCAAAGTTTTTAATAACGCTTTTATAGCTCAAAAGGACACCATCTCTGGCTTTAACCAGATTAAGGGTCAAAAACTTTATGGATTTTTTGATGATAATAATGCACTTAAGCAAGTAGATATTATAAACAATGCAGAGACTATAATGTATATGCGTGAAGATAATGGAGATCTCACTGGCATAGATAGAGGTAAATCTGCACGAATTGAGATTACATTTTTTGAGAACACTATAGACGAGATTAATAAAATAAAGAGCCCAGGAGGTAATATTTTTCCTGAATCTCAATTTCTGAAGGAGCCACAAACCTTTGAGGGGTTTAACTGGCGAGGTGATGAGCGACTGCTTAGTAAAGAAGATATTTTTAAAGGTGAGGCACCTTTTACACTTACAAAAATACAGGGGATACCCCTTCCAGAAATAGATGAAGGTTTCTTTAGCACACCAGATGATGGTGAGAAACCTCCACTTTCAGAAAACTCAGATATAAGCGAGGGTGCGTTACAAAATAGAGAAGAAAACAAACCACAATACGGTACTGAATCTTCTGATGATGAAAGCACAAAACAAAGAGAGTCATTAATTGAACGTAATGAAAAAGCCGCTCAACAGAGAGCTACTGCACCTACATCAATCCCCACTAAACCAAAAGTAATCCCAGTTATTAAAAAAAGTGGAAATAACTAAGGACACTTATAAATATCATATTCTTAATAAAAATAGATTTTACAAGATATTTGTTATAAATAAGGGTGATAAAATGTCAAAAACAAGCATTTTGACCTAATTTTCAGGTGCTTGGACGAAAAAATTTCTTTTTTAGATCTCACTCGCATACCTTGTTAGTATAAAGGTATGATTATGGGAAGATTATTACTTACACTCCTTCTTACTGTGCATATTACACTATCGGCTCAAAACTCTCAACTGTTTTTTTCTGATGTGCTAGACACGCACCTACCTGCCTATCTTTTACAAGCCGAAGACGCTATTAGAAATTTAGAACAAGATAAAGTCAAAGTACTTTTTGATAATCTAGTTGAAGATAAAATCACAGGGTCTCTAATGGACAATTTTACGGTGACTAAACTTTCTAAAAAAGCAGTAGCACTTAACGATTATACAAAACCAGTAATGCTACTCACCTACTCTAGTTGGCGTATAAATTGTAAAGGAGAACAAACGGCTCTTAATGAACTAGCAGCCCAGTATGGAGATGACGTATCTATTATATTACTGCACTGGGGAACCAATAAGGAGGTAAAAAAACTAGCAAAAGGATATCATCGTAATATTGATGTGCTTTATGTAGATGACTCAGATAACAAGTACACACAGATTATTAAAAATCTTAAGCACTCCTTAGGTCTACCTCTTGCTTATACCATCACATCAGACAAGACAATTATTAATATAAAAAGAAGACTCTCAAATAAAATGGCAAAAGACGAAAAAGACGCCGCCCTTGAGAATTATGATCTTTATAAAAACTTACTCACGGAGCTTCTTTTTAAACAAGAAACATTGAGCGAGGCCCCCATCGTGATAAACAAATAATACCTTCATTATATCTTGAATAATAGAAAAAGCCTGACAGTAATACTTCTGTCAGGCTTTTCATTTACAACGATGTGTTGTTACATCATTATCTCCCTAAAGAGTATGCTCCTTGTTTAGGTATCTCTATATAATATTTCTTTCTTGAGCTGTTATTGAGCTTAGGCTCCCTCAACCAAGGATTATGTATTTTTAAAATCTTATAATTAATCCCAAAACGCTCAGCAAATTTTACAAAATCTGTGACGGCTGTATCAACTTCTACCTTGTATGTAGGCACAGCGGTATACAAGTCTTCTGTTCTATAATTAAATCCATACTTTTTTGGGTTATTAAGAATCTCCTTAAGCGCAATAATTCTAAAGACATATCTCCCAGTCTCTTCACCTAGAAATAAATCATAATAGTTATTTACATTTTGCTCTTCAAAGCGACGTGAGACACCATAGTTACCTGCATTATATGCTGCAGCAGCAGCCGTCCAGTTTCCAAAACGCTCTTTAGATTTCTTTAAGTACTGGCAAGCAGCCCTGGTAGACTTCTCTATGTGGTAACGCTCATCTACATTGCTATTTACTTCTAGACCGTACTCTTTACCCGTTTCTTTCATAATTTGCCAGAAACCTGTGGCTCTTGCAGGTGATACCGCCTGTGTAAGACCACTCTCAATAACTGCAAGGTATTTAAGATCATCTGGAACGCCCTCTTCTGCAAGTATAGGCTCTATAATAGGAAAGTATTTATGCGCTCTTTTAAAAAGCAATAACGCATTAGACTGCCAGTAGGTATTTACCAGAAGTTCGCGATCCATACGTTCCTTAATGTCTGGATTTTGTACAGGCACTTCCTCACCAGCAAAGTTGAGTCCATCTGGCATAGGGATGGCATATACATTATAGTCATTTATAAGCTTTTCGGTTTGTACTTTTTCATCTTGTACGGGTACTTGTTCTTCCTCTTGCTCTTGTGGAGCCTTTGCAGAGTTTATAACAAGACCGGCAACTGCGACTATCGCCACACCTGCAAAAATTTTCTTCATCATTATCATAGTCTTTTCAATTTTAAATCAATTTACTCATTTTCAATAAGTTTTGGCAAATGTTCATTAAACCATTTTGCACGAGTTATCACCATTATGTGTGTTCCATCTTGAACCTCTATACAGTTCTTTATATACTTGACTGGAAACACCTTATCTGCTGTGCCGTGTATATGTATTGCATTTTCCGTAGGGGTTTCTTGATCCCAGCACACCATTTCTTTTACCGCCCACTTCATATATCTTCTATCATTCATAGAGAGATATTTCTGGTACAAATCTACGCGGTTTTTTATCGTTTCTCCAAAGGCATATTTTGCAAGTTTATCAACATCTTCTATAAGACTGGCTGGAAGTGCTTTGTAGAGTTTTAGCTTTCGCGAAAGCTTCATTCTCCTGGGTAATTCATACTTACTTTTTACAGTGCTTACTAGTATGAGCTTGCGTACCTTGATATGCTTTGCCATCTCTTGTACGAGCACTCCACCAAAACTCACGCCTAGCAATACAATATCATCGTGCTTTATGAACTGTGTCATACGGAGGGCATACTGTGACAGTGACTCACTAGGTTCTGGCAGCTGCCACTCTAGTAAGTGCGTAGTGTAAGAAGCACTCGGTAAGCTTATGTTTTCAAATATAGAAGGATTTGCAGCCATACCAGGCATCAAATACACGTGTATCATCTTACTTAGGAATAAGGGTTTAACATAGAAGCTGTGGCCTATTTCGGGAATTTTTTGTAAATTTGCAACACTTTCTTATTAAGAAATTCATATGTTTTAAAAATATTCTCAAATACTAGCGTTTACAGCGCATAAAACTAAAGAGTGATTTCTTATTACGTGTTAATTATATTACAAATACTAAATATTTTTCAAAATTTATGGAGGCTACAACAGCAATTGAATTGACAGACAATGAGTTTCTAAGACAATTCGAAACTACCTTTGACGGAAAGCTTGCAAAAATGGAATATTCCTTACAAGAACGTAAGATCTTCCTCACTAAAATATTTATGCCAGAAGGCACAGAAGACCATATGAACGAGTTTATAGTTGCCGTTTTTAAGGAAGTAGCAGATAGAGAGATTAACCTCGTCCCTACAAGCCCAGAAATCGCAAAATTTATGCGCTCTAACCGTCGTAAGTATAAAAAGCTACTACCAGTAGGTATTAACATATAAGTTGCTCTCAGAGCAACCTAAAACCACTCTGTCGAGTGGTTTTTTTATGCCTTATTACTAACAAGATTCTACAAGCTTTTCTACTTTTATCACCTATGGAAGAAAATAGTATTACCTACACGCATACTAATACGTATACCACACTTAATGATGTAACCTCACAGACTAAAAATGTATGGGTAGCCCTGCACGGAATGGGGTATTTATCAAAATATTTTATCAAGTATTTTAAAGGTCTTGATGCTTCCGAAAATTACATCATTGCACCACAGGCTCCTAGCAAATATTATCAAGATAAACGTTTTAAATACATAGGAGCAAGCTGGCTCACTAGAGAAAATATTGAGACCGAAAAGGAAAATCTCTTTGCCTATCTTGATGCGATGTGGAGCACAGAACTTGAGAAAATAGGTAATCAAGAAGTACGCTTTATCTTTATGGGTTACTCGCAAGGGGTCTCTATACTCACCCGCTGGATGGCACATAGAGCGCTATCTTGTGATTATTTACTATTACACTCTGGTGCGATACCTCAAGAACTCGAAGCAACACACTTTAATTATTTACCACAAAGCACTACGGTAACTTATCTCTATGGAGATGAGGATGAGTACATCACAGAAGCCCGTAAGACAGAGCAACAGCTCAAAGGTTCGGCGCTTTTTGGAGAAAGATTAAATGTGCAGGTTTTCAAAGGAAAGCACGAGGTACACGTCCCATTTATAAATGAGATAAGTGAAGAGCTCAACTAAGTACTGGTTATGAGTACGCTTTCGCGAAAGCGTAAACCAAAAAAAAAGCAACATAGACTGTTGCTTTTTTTTATGAATGATTACATCTCTAGTAACCTGTTATCTCAAACTCACTACGCCTGTTGAGCTGGTGCTCCTCTTCTGTACATTGTCCAGCTGGACAATCTACTACTGGCTGGCTGTTACCATAACCTTGATACTGTATGCGAGTAGGGTCTATTCCTTTTTCTACAAGATAATCAAAGGTAGCTTTTGCTCTGTTTTGTGATAACGGAACATTATATGCCTCTGGCCCACGACTATCTGTATGAGATTGTATTTTCATTTTGATGCGTTTATACTTTATAAGCTTTGCAGCAAGCTCATCGAGTACAACTTGAGAATCTTCTCTTATGCTATACAAATCAAAATCAAAGTAAATAGGAGCTACATCTATAAATAGCTTTCCTTCTTTTTCTACCACTTGTGGCGACTGTGTGTCTGTGAGTAACTCAAAACGGCTAGGGTCTTTATCTTTAAGATCTTTTGCAAGATTCTTTTGTTTCATCATCGTGAGTTCTGACTCGGTAAATATGCGATTTACTTTAATCACATAGGGAGCCTCTTGCACGCCTCTTATCTGGAAGTCTAAGCTACCTTGCTCGTGGTTATCTCCAGAACCTATAAATGTATAATCATCTACAGTAAGTGGCACGGTAAAAGTGCCCGTAGCGGCTTGTGTCTTGCTGTAAATTTCTTTTCCTTGATATCCTATAATCTTAATAGTTGCATCACTTATTAACTCATTTGTTACAGCATCTCTTATTTCAAATCGTGAATTAAACTTTCTAGTAATAAGCTCACCTGTCTGGACAAAACTATAAATATCATCATCTTTTCCACTTCTGTTTGTTGCAAAAAGACCTTCGTTTTGAGAGTAGTATGTGAGACTAAAGTCATCATAAGGTGAGTTTACAGGTGCGCCTAGATTAATAGGTTCTGTAAATCCTTTTACGGTAAGTGGAGCTACAAAGATGTCTAATAATCCTAGTCCTAATCTTCCGTCTGTAGCAAAGTATAAATCGCCACTGTCTGACACATAAGGAAATTGCTCTCTGTGAAATGTATTAATGGTAGGTCCTAAATTTACGGGTGTACCATAAGAGCCATCAAGATGTACCGTGACATAATAAATATCATAACCACCTAGACCGCCATCCATATCTGAGGCAAAGTAAAGTCGCTTACCATCTTTAGTAAGTGTAGGGTGCATATATGAAAATTGTTCTTTTACAAAAGGTAATCGCTCTGCCTCTCTCCAAACCTCATCTATGCGCACGCTTTTATATAAGTGAACTCGGTTAGTCCCTTCTTCATCAAAAATTCTTTTTGAATCACTTTTTTCATAAGCGCTACGCGAGATGTACATCTCATCACCTGCAGCGTTAAAGCTTATGTTACCATCGTGTAATGAAGAATTTACACCTTGACCTAGACGCACGGCTTCACCGGCTAGTTCATTTTTATCATTAACTCGTACTCCATAAATATCTAGAAAAGGTCTTTGTGTAGACTTAAAACGTTTTGCAAATAATGTTCTAAAAACCTCATCATTGAGACGGTCTGAGGTAAAGAACACACTATCACCTACACGTACAGGTCCAAAATCATCTGCCTCTGAGCTTATGTTACTCTTTGTAGCATCAAATTTAGGATTACTGCTAGTTAAGGCTTTGACTGTTTCTAGCGCTTTAGTTTTATCAAAATCTTCTCCTTTGTTTTTATAATAAGCCTCTAGGTAGTTTAGTGCTTCTACACCTTCACCTGTAACGGTTAGTGCGTGGTACATTTTAAAGTTAAACTCATTATCAAACGTTCTATCTTGATCATTAAAACGCTCATTTACAAGCTGATTAAGATATAAGGCTGCACTTTTATAATCTTGACCTAAGTAGTATGCATCTATTACTTTACTTAAGTTTTCTTTAGAGTTATTATCCTTAAGTGCTTGCTCATAATAATGTGCAGCACCTATATAATCTCCTCTCTTAAAGAACCGATCTCCTTTTTTAGATTGTGCAATGACTGTTGTACTCAGGCACAGTATTGCAAGTAGTAGGTATATATTTTTCATCTTAATAAAATCTAGGTGAGATGTATCTTTTCTGTAAGCCTAATATGTCAAAAGTGTATAACAATACAATCTCGTGACTCCCATTATTAAAGCTGTTAAGATCACTTACATTAAAATCGTAGCTATAACCTAATTTGAGACTGTTTGTGATATTAAAGCCGGCAAGAGCTGCGATAGCATCTTGATGTCTATAAGAGACACCTAGCTCAAATTTATCATCATAAAGTGCGTTTACAGAGAGGTCAAAAGTAAGTGGTGCACCACTCACCCACTTTGCTACACCAGAAGGCTTGATCTTGAGCATATCTGTCACCTCATAAACATATCCAGCCATTAAGTAAGCAGTAGGATCATTTTTATAAAGTACAGAGCTTCCTCCATCTTCAAATCTATTTTCTATTTTATAAGGAATCACACTAGGAGAACTTAAGCCTACATAATAATTTTCTTTAAAGAGAAATACCCCAGCACCTACATTAAGAGCGGTACTCTGGCCATTTTGAAAAGCTTGATCACCCGTAATATTTTGCCCTGTAAAGTCAAGGCTCTGGTTATCTACTCCTAGTTTTAATCCAAATGATAGATTAGTACTTTCTGCTACATTAATTCTGTAAGCAAAGTTTACATTAATATTATTTGTAGTAAGTACATCTCCTATCTGATCATTTACATAATTAACACCTATCTCTACACGCTCGTTGAGTGGGATGTTTGCAAAAACGTTTGCTGTGGTAGGAGCTCCTTCAAGACCTACCCATTGCGATCTGTATAGACTCCCTATGCGTATGAGTCCTGGCTCATTAATCATATATGCAGGATTTACCACACCCTGATTGTACATATATTGTGTGTACTGCGGTTCTTGTTGTGCGAGCGTAGATAAACTACAAAATGCCGCTAGTATGAATAATCTTAATTTCATAATATGCTTTTTATTTTATCTACTTAAGTAAAAGTTACCGTCTATAGGTTCTGTCTCCGAGTCGTTTGGATAAAGGATATAGAAGTATACTCCGGTAGGTAATTGATCTCCTAGTCCTGAGCCAGTGTTTGCACTTCCGTCAAAGGCTGGAGTATTTTTATTTCCTCTATAGACGATGGTTCCATATCTATTAAAGATTTGAATATCAAAATTTGGATATAAATCTGGGTACGTTCCTAAGTCTAGAAAATCGTTTTGACCATCACCATTGTCAGACACCCCGTCAGATATCTCTTGCTGGCAGCTACCATCTGTAAGTGGCAAGATATCGGCTAGGTATGAAACTCTTTCAGACTCACAGCCGTTTTCATCTACGGCAGCCACATAATACGTGACATTATTTTCTAGCAATGTGGATAATGGTAAGGGGGAGCCCGCTTCCGCGAAAGCGTACCAATTATAAACTGCCGCTCCAGTAACTAAAATATCTCCCAAAGTCTGATCATCATTAATACAAAACGTCTCTGGATTTGCTACCGAAGGCGCATCTATCGCCGTTATAGTAAAAGTGATAGTCGCATCATCATCACCACAATTGTCATTTTCTACGAGGTACATATATGAGAATGTCCCAGGTTCAAAATCGCCTATAGACAGTAACCCATCCTCTATAGTAAGCGACGTATCTAGATTAATAAACTGTCCCGTTACATCTGCACCGTCACTCAAAAAGTCAAAAAGCGAGAGTGTATAATCACCAGGACAAACAAAGGTGTCTAGATCTTCTCCTGCATTTGCGATTCCGTTTACTGTGACATTTACCCAAGCAAAGGCCTCTGGACATACATCTGTAGCAGCGATGGTATAGATATAATCGCCGTCTAGCGCCGTCATAGGGTCTATTATTGCTTCACTTGAAGAAGAAACATAGCCTCCAGGCCCAGTCCAAGTTCCTGTTGTATCTGGAGTACCAGAGAGTGATAAAAATAAATCAAGTGTGGCATCATCTTGACACAGTACAATACTTGAGGTAATACCCGGATCTTCTTGCTCAAAGACTGTAAAGTCTAATGTAGCTTGGGCATCACAACCATTTTCTGTAGTGGTCGCATATATAAAACTAAAATCCTGCTCACCATCTATCTCTGGAAAGAAAAAGAAGTTATCTACCACCTCACCCGTTACCGCATCTGTAAACTCACCTAGAGGACCGGAATAAATAACCTCAACACCGTTTGTTTCTAGCAAAGAGATAAGACTCACAAATCCAGCCTCATCACAAATAGTAACGCCTGTCGTGTTTTCTCCTGGGTAGTTGTTTTCAAAAAAGGAAACCGTAACTGTTGCACTTAACGCCGCACAAACACCGTTTGCTGGTGCTGTATATACATAGTTACCTTCGGCGTTTATTGTAGGGTCAAAAATTGCTTCATTATCTGTGGTGATATATCCATCAGGCCCAGTCCAGGTTCCGGTAGTTGCGGGTGTACCTTCTAAAAAGTCAAATAAGTTTACAACATCATCTACAGCACAGGTCTCATAAATTGCATCTACACCTGCACTTACACTTTCAAATATGGTAAACTCTAGTGTCGCACTATCTATACAACCGTCATCTGAAGTTGTCGTATAAGTAAAATTAAAGGTCGCTTGCCCATCTATCTCTGCATATAAAAATGGATTTGCAACTTCGTCGCCACTTACAGTATCTGTCCACACTCCTTGTGTTCCTTCATAAATAGTATCAGTAGCGTTGGTATCTAATAAATTGATAAGATTAATAGGAGACTCTGCATCTACATCACATATCTCTACGCCTGCGGTATCTTCTCCTGCATACAGAAACTCAAGTAGCGTTATACTCAACGTTGCTGTATCTTCAACACAAGTTTCATTACTAGGCACAGTGTATACGTAATCTCCTGCGGCATTAGTCGCTGGATCATAATTTGCTACATTATCTGTAGTAGTGTATCCATCTGGACCCGTCCAAGTACCATTAGTATCTGGACTTCCTTCTAGTAGCGTAAAAAGATCTACCTCTTCACTGTTTCCGCAAATGTCTACCAGAGTATCATCTCCGGCTTCATATTGCTCATAAATAGTAAAGCTCAATGTAGCGCTATCTGTACAGTCACTAGCGCTAGTTGTAGTGTTGTATACAAAATCAAAGGTTTGTGAACCTCCAGTAATTTCTGGAATGACAAAATCATTATCTACCACAGTAGATGTTGCTGTGTCTGTCCATACACCATCTGGCCCTACATATACTGTTTGTACACCATCTGTCTCTAGTAAATCTGTAAGCGTAAGTGTTTCTTCATTCTCACAAAATTCAAGATCTGCAGTATCTTCTCCTGCATAGTTTGGGTTTGTAATGATTATGGTAATTTGAGTAGTTTGAGTATCACAGGGATGATCTTCATTTATTTCTGAAGAACAACCGTAAGGTATTTCAAAAATTTGTTCTTCTATTGCCTCTGCATTATACGCCTCATCTACAGTAAACTCAAAAATATATGTTCCGGCAGCTGTGAGAGGATCGAGGTTTGATAAATCTATAGTACCTTGACTTGTATACTCTGGATCTTCTGTCGTTGTAGCAATATCACCTGTGTTAGAAACTAATCCTAAATCTGAAGGTCCAGAAATCAATGTCCAGTTAGTGTAATCATTATTAGGATAATCATACAGCACTCCATTTTCTGTAGTAAATTCTAGATAATCATATAGATTTAAACTTCCCAGCGTTTCATCTGTAGTACAAAATGTTGCTTCATTTTCATTTTGACTAAAAGGTCTCACAGATTCATAAAACGTAAAACCTATGGTACTTGTCGCATCATTACAAACGGTAGACCTACTTTCTACAAAATATTGGTACTCGTAAGTTCGTGATCCAAACCTAGGGTTACTCATTACAAGATCTGCATAAACCTCAGCAAGATTAATTACAGAATCTGCTGGACCCGTGATTTGACCAGTAGGATCTGTTGCATCTAGCCATATTCCTTCTATGTTTTCGTTTACTAAAAACTCATCTTCTAGTAAATCAATATCTCCATCATAATTACCAGCTATAAGTTCTGTATCACAGATATTAAATTGATTTGCAAATCCAGCAAAAGGTTCTCTTACCACAGATACTGTGACGGTTGTAGACTGCTCTGCATCACAAGGTGTTATACCTGGCACTGTATAAACTAGCTCAAATGTCTCTTCATCTACAAGCGGTGGACCTTCTTGATATGGAATATTTACATTAAGAAATCGATTACCAGATATAGATGCAAAATTAGGGCTCGACCCAGTATATGTCCAGACGCCATTACTATGCGGACTAGGGTTAGAAAGCATAGTTTGAAACAAGTCAATCTCTGTAAACTGCATACACTCTGCTGGTGGTGCAGGCTGACAAACTTGTAAATTTATCGCACCATCCATCGTATTTGCTACAGTTCCAGAATATGGGCCTAGTACTATATTAAAAAGATATTGTACATCATCGGGACAGCCAGATGTACCGCTCAAGAATTCAAATTGATAGTCTGTATCTAGTTCTGAAGAGTTATCAAGATCCCATAAATAGAGATCACCAGTAACCACATCAAGTGCAAAATTAAAGTTTGGGTCAAACCACATACCATCTGCAGGAGTGATCGTTGTACCACTCAGCGCAGAGAACTCGTCATATAGATTTATGATTCCATCTGGAGTACCGTTGCTATCACCGTCTACAACAGTCATATCACAAACAGTAAAAGTCTCTGTGTCACCACATTGCGCAAATGTTGTGGTAGCTACAGTTACAAAAAAGATAAGAAACAGGTATAATTTCCCCATAATTAGACTGGTTTAGTGTCGCAAATATAGGTGAGACCCCTATAAAAAACTCGTTATAGTGCTTATTTATACAGTTGTACTACATAATTGTATGATTAATACTACAAAAAAGCTATGCATATCTTCTATAAATTAGATTTTAAATAGGTGTGTGATACCGCTTTCGCGAAAGCGCAAAAAAAATCCCTTTGACATTACGTCAAAGGGATTCCCATTTATATAGTGTTTCAGTAGTAGTACTGAGTTTTGTTAAGGAATTACTTTACCTCTTCAAAATCTATACTTCGACTACGCTCAGTACAGGCTACTTGACTTCTTCGAAGTCTACGTCTTCTACATCACTAGCAGTATCTGCTCCTGCATCTGGTCCAGCTTGTGCATCTGGTCCTGGTTGTCCAGCAGCATCTGCTTGTGCTTTGTACATCTCTTCAGAGGCTACTTTCCAAGCTTCATTGATTTTATCAAGTGCTGGAGTAATCGCATCTACAGACTTAGTCTCGTAAGCTGCTTTAAGCTCTGCAAGTGCATCTTCGATAGGCTTCTTCTTATCGTCAGATAATTTATCGCCAAACTCAGTAAGTTGTTTTTCCGTTTGGAAAATCATACCGTCTGCTTCGTTAATCTTATCTGCAGTTTCTTTTGCTTTTTTATCAGACTCTGCATTTGCTTCTGCCTCTGCTTTCATCTTTGCAATTTCTTCTTCAGATAGTCCAGAAGATGCCTCGATACGAATATCTTGAGATTTTCCAGTTGCTTTATCTACTGCACTTACCTTGATAATACCATTTGCATCAATATCAAAAGTTACCTCAATTTGTGGTACACCTCTTTGTGCTGGTGGAATATCAGTTAACTGGAAACGACCTATCGTTTTGTTATCTGCTGCCATAGGGCGCTCACCTTGTAGTACGTGTATATCTACACTAGGCTGGTTATCTGCCGCTGTAGAGAATACTTGTGACTTCTTAGTAGGTATTGTTGTATTTGCTTCTATAAGTTTTGTAAATACATTACCCATAGTCTCAATACCTAATGAAAGTGGTGTTACGTCTAGTAGTAATACATCTTTTACATCTCCAGTAAGTACTCCTCCTTGTATTGCTGCTCCTACGGCAACAACCTCATCTGGGTTTACTCCTTTTGACGGTGCTTTACCAAAGAACTTCTCTACCGCTGCCTGTACTGCAGGTATACGAGTAGATCCTCCTACAAGAATAATCTCATCGATATCTCCTGTACTTAATCCAGCCGATTTAAGTGCTGTCTGGCAAGGCTCTATTGTTCTTTTTACTAGGTCGTCTATTAACGCTTCAAACTTTGCACGGCTTAAAGTACGTACTAAGTGCTTAGGCCCAGAAGCCGTTGCAGTTACATAAGGAAGGTTAATTTCTGTCTGTGTAGAAGAAGAAAGCTCAATCTTAGCCTTTTCTGCAGCTTCTTTAAGACGTTGTAAAGCCATTGGGTCTTTACGAAGGTCCATATCCTCATCTGCAATAAATTCTTCTGCTAGCCAGTTTATGATTTTTTGATCTACGTCATCACCACCTAAGTGTGTATCACCATCTGTAGATAATACTTCAAAAACGCCATCTCCTAGTTCTAATATAGATACATCGTGTGTTCCTCCTCCAAAGTCAAAAACAACGATTTTTTGATCTGTATCTTTTTTATCAAGACCATAAGCAAGTGCTGCTGCTGTAGGCTCATTGATAATACGCTCTACTTTAAGACCTGCAATCTCTCCAGCTTCTTTTGTAGCTTGACGTTGAGAATCGTTAAAGTATGCTGGTACTGTAATTACAGCTCTTGTTACATCTTGTCCTAAGTAATCTTCTGCCGTTTTCTTCATTTTTTGAAGTGTCATTGCAGATAATTCTTGAGGTGTATATAAACGGCCATCTATGTCTACACGTGGTGTATCATTGTCACCTTTTACAACTTTATATGCTGCACGCTCTGCCTCTTTGCTAGATTCAGAAAACTTGTTACCCATAAAACGCTTTACAGAAGCGATCGTCTTTGTAGGGTTTGTTACAGCTTGTCTTTTTGCAGGGTCTCCTACTTTAATCTCACCACCTTCTACAAAGGCAATGACAGATGGAGTAGTTCTCTTACCTTCTGCATTAGGGATTACCGTAGGCTCGTTACCTTCCATTACAGCAACGCACGAGTTGGTAGTACCCAAGTCAATTCCTATTATTTTACTCATTATATATGTATTTAAGTGTTATTTAATTTTTTCAACACTCACAAATAGACAAGGAGTATGCCATCGGTCAAAGTATGACAAGGTGTCATTATAACAAAATAGAGATTTTAATTACGCTTTCGCGAAAGCGTAAAAACACATAGCATCACCCACTACTCTAATCAACCAACTATTAACCATCACAGAGCAAACATCTTACAAGCAACTACGAAAAGGGATTTCATATAATTTGAAATAATTTTAACGTAAGTTTTGTTTAATAGTATTGCTGCAAGGTTAAACATAATGTATCTTTACATCAAACAACAAATATTATGGCAACTGTAAAGAAAACGACTAAAAAGACTACTGCCAAGAAGAAGACAGTAAATGCACAAATGCTCATTACAGCATATATGGAGTATGTGCTAGAACACGGAGAAGAACCAAAAACGATTTACAAGTTTTGTAAAGAGCACAATATAGAAGAAGCAGAGTTTTATAAATACTTTGGATCATTTCAAAATCTAAAAGCTGGTATCTGGAATGCTTTCCACACAAATACCGTGGGTGTACTTCACAAAAACAGTGATTTTGAGTCGTATACTAATAAAGACAAAATGCTCTCATACTTTTTTACAATGTTTGAGATGCTTACTGCAAATAGAAGTTATGTGCTTGTCGCACTAGACCAGCATAAAAATATGCTTAAGAATATGAGCCAGCTCAAGGAGTTGAGGGGTCACCTTACCTCTTTTGCAGCAGATCTTATAGAGGCAGGTAATGATGAGAAGAATTATAAGATTACAAAAAATCCTATACGACTTTTTAAAGAAGGAGCTTGGGTACAGTTTTTATTCTTACTTAAATACTGGATGGAAGATAACTCTCCTGCCTTCGAAAAAACAGATGTAGCGATTGAGAAATCTGTAAATGCCATTTTTGACATTTTTGAAACCACACCGCTAGAAAGCATTATAGACTTTGGAAAATTTCTTTTTAAAGAAAATTTTACAATGGCAAAGTAGTACTATAAGTAAGCACGAGGTTTTACCTCAACTCAACAAGATAACAAGTCCTATGGGCATCAATATATGAAAACAATAGACCACATACCTACTAATAAACTTCAGAGAGCCTCAAAGCTTGTTAAGACTGGTGTAAAGGTGGGTGCAAACTATGCAAAATATTACGGTAAGAAGGTCGTTAACCCATCGCTCACAAAAGAGCAACTTAATGAAGATAATGCCGAAGATATTTATGATGGCTTAAAAAGTCTAAAAGGAAGCGCACTTAAGGTGGCGCAAATGCTTAGTATGGAGAAAAACATAATGCCTAAGGCATATGTGGAGAAGTTTTCTCTATCACAATTTAGCGTTCCTCCCCTATCCCCACCTTTAGTGCGTAAAACCTTTAAAAAATATCTGGGTAAATACCCAGAAGATCTCTATGATACGTTTGCGGCTCAGAGTGTAAACGCGGCCAGTATAGGCCAAGTGCACCAAGCGACATTAAATGGGAAAAAACTTGCTGTGAAAATCCAATATCCAGGAGTCGCAGACAGTATCAGTAGTGATCTTGCTCTTGTAAAACCTATTGCAAAGAAGATGTTTAATCTTCAAGGCGAGGGTAAGGAGAAATTTTTTAAAGAGGTAGAAGATAAACTTCTAGAAGAAACAGACTATAATCTAGAGCTAGCACAAAGCATCGCAATGACAGAAGACTGTGCTACCATACCTAATCTTGTATTCCCAACTTACTATCCAGACCTTTCTAGTGAGCGCATACTCACTATGGACTGGATGGATGGGGAACACTTAAGTGAGTTTGTAGCACATAATACAGATCAAGAAGCGGCAAATAAGCTGGGACAAGCGTTATGGGATTTTTATATGTACCAGATGCATATTTTAAAGCGCATACACGCAGACCCTCACCCAGGTAACTTTATGGTAGATAAAGACCATAATCTTATTGCCATAGACTTTGGCTGTATCAAGCACGTACCGCAAGACTTTTACATACCTTACTTTGACCTTGCAGAACCGTCAAATATAAATGCCCCTAATATTTTTAAGCAAAAATTATATGAGCTAGAAATATTACGAGAAGATGATGATGCAGAGACAGTAAAGTTCTTCTCGGCACTATTTCACGAGATGCTCAGCCTCTTCACACAGCCTATGCATCAAGAAGAATTTGATTTTAGAGACAGTACATTTTTTGATCAGATTGCCGTGCTAAGCGAGAAGTATAGTAAGGATACAGAGATACGTAAGATGAATGGTAATAGAGGTAGTAAACACTTCTTATACATAAATAGAACCTTTTTTGGGCTTTATAACTTGATGCACGACCTCAAAGCACAGATTAAGGTAAATAATTTTAAAAACTACATACCCACAGACTCTGTGGCATAAAAAAATATAATTGTGTTACTTTTTTGTAACCTGTTATTGGTTAGGTTGTTTTTTGAAAAGAGCGCTTTTAGTCGGGCGCTCTTTTTGTGTTTATACTCATTCATACTATGCGTGCATACTAAAATTATTAGAGACACTTTATCTACCCCTTAAGATAAAGTATATTTACACGCTGGGAGTTTTTACGCTTTCGCGAAAGCGTAATTACCCTCAAACAATTTTCAAACACAGCTTATGTATAATTCCAAAATTACCGGACTAGGTAAATACGTCCCAGAAAATGTGGTGACAAATGATGATCTATCTAAACTGATGGATACTAATGATGAGTGGATACAAGAACGCACGGGAATAAAAGAACGTAGACATATCAAAAAAGGTGATGGCAACTCTACCGCAAAAATGGGTGTAAAAGCTGCCACCATTGCTATAGAGCGCGCAGGGCTTACTAATAAGGATATAGATATGATAGTCTTTGCTACCTTGAGCCCAGACTACTATTTTCCAGGTTGTGGTGTGCAAGTACAACACTTAATGGGTATGGAAACCGTGCCTGCGCTAGATGTAAGAAACCAGTGTTCTGGATTTATCTATGCTCTTGCAACGGCAGACCAGTTTATAAAATCTGGTATGTATAAAAATGTACTAGTAATAGGATCTGAAAATCATAGTGGAGGTTTAGATTTTACCACTAGAGGACGTAGTGTGTCTGTCATATTTGGTGATGGTGCAGGTGCTGCAGTTCTCTCAAGAGAAGAAGATACGACTAAAGGTGTATTATCATCTCACCTACACAGTGAGGGAGAGCACGCACTAGAGCTTTCTCTTAAAGGACCAAGCACAGAGCAATGGGTACCAGAACTTATAGAGACTAATCCGCAAGAAGATATCCCGTACTACCCGTATATGAACGGGCAATTTGTATTTAAAAATGCCGTGGTGCGCTTTTCTGAAGTGATTATGGAAGGTTTACAGAAAAACAAACTTGATGTAACTGATATCGATATGCTTATACCGCATCAAGCTAACTTACGTATCTCACAATTTGTACAGAAAAAGTTTAAGCTTAGTGATGAGAAGGTATATAATAACATCCAGAAGTACGGAAACACAACAGCTGCTTCTATCCCTATTGCACTTACAGAAGCTTGGGAAGACGGCAAAATAAAAGAAGGAGATACTGTAGTGCTAGCTGCCTTTGGTAGTGGGTTTACGTGGGCTAGCTCTATTATAAAGTGGTAGTATAACTCGTATTGAGATTTTTATAAAAAAAGTCCGCAGTAGTATCATACTACTGCGGACTTTCTTTTTGTGCTAGGTCTCTAATTATTTCCAGCCTTTCTCTTTGACTAAGTTTGCAATGTGCATATAGTGATGCATACTGTGCCAAGCATATTGCCCTACATTTTGTTTCAAGTTATAGGTTTTATCACCTGCAGGGTGAATAAATGTTTTAGACAGTTGCTCATCTGTGAGCGTTCTTAATAATCGTACAAGTTTATAATGTACCACTTCAAGGTGACGTAGTGACCACTCTACGGGCATTCCTTCTAGATCTGGGAGTGCTGTCCACGCATTTTCATCATAAGGTTTTATTACAGGGTTTTCTTCTGTGAGTGCCCATTTAAAACGCGTATAGCTGTTGTGATGACTATCTGCTAGATGGTGTACTACTTGTCTCACGTTCCATCCTTCTGGTCTGTAAGGCGTGTCTAACTGCTCATCACTCATCTCGCTTGTCATATCTCGTAACTGAGCTGGCATTACTTCTAGAATGTTAATCCACTCTGTAAGCTTCTCGTTTGAGATATCTGTGGGCATTGAGTATTTTCCTATTGGGTATCTTAACTTTTCCATAGTCTCAAAAATAGAAAAGTCTTTGCGCCTTTACACATAATTGTTATCACACCTTATTAACAACCACGAGATTAAATGCTTTTAAATCAAAAAGGTCTGGCATAACACCAGACCTTTTAAAACTTTATAATTGTACTCCTTACTTTACAGCAACGAGTTCTACATCAAATACGAGTGTAGCATTAGGTGGTATAACACCACCAGCTCCTGCACTACCGTAAGCAAGATCTGAAGGGATTACTAAACGTGCTTTATCTCCTACATTAAGTAAAGCGATACCTTCATCCCATCCTGGGATTACTTGACCTACTCCTAGTTGAAAATCTATAGGTTGGTTTCTTTTAAAAGAACTATCAAAGACAGTCCCGTCAGGAAGTGCTCCCTTATAGTGTACAGAAACTGTTTTACCTTTTTCTGCTTTTACACCGTCTCCTTTTTGTATAATCTGGTAGCGTAGTCCGCTTTCAGTTGTATCAAATCCTGTTGCTAGTGCTTCTATCTCTGCTGCTTGTGCTGCTCTCTCTTCTTCTATACGCTTAGCTCTAGATCCTTCAAAGGTTCTAAATGCTTCTACTGCATTCCAAGCCTCTGCCTCTGCTCCTACACGTATGATTTCTATCTTATCCATAGTATCACCTTGTGCAATATCATCTACCACGTCTTGTCCTTCTACCACGTTTCCAAAAACAGTGTGCTTACCGTCTAACCAGTCTGTAGGGATGTGTGTTATGAAAAATTGAGTTCCATTAGTTCCTGGTCCAGCATTTGCCATAGATAATTTACCTGGAGCATCGTGCTTAAGGTCTGGGTGAATCTCATCGTCAAATTTGTATCCTCCATCACCAGTTCCAGTTCCCAGTGGGCAACCTCCTTGGATCATAAAATCAGGAATGACACGGTGAAATTTTAATCCGTCATAGTAAGGTGTTCCTTGAGGTTTTTGAGAGTTCTCTAGGTTTCCTTCTGCTAGGGCAACAAAGTTTCCTACTGTTCCAGGAGTTTTTTCGTGCTCAAGCTTAAGTGTTATTTCGCCCTTTGGCGTATGAATTTTTGCGTAAATACCGTCTTGCATTATCCTTGTTTTTAATGAGGTGCAAAGATACTATTTACCTTTGGGAAGGCAAATGAGCAGGTTTAAAAATATATTAAGTTTAATATAATCTTAGCACTTAACTTAAATACTGATACTCTAATAATTACCTAGCAACCTCTATAACTTCAAGATTCTCGATGCGACCCTCGTGTACGGTAAACCTGAGCATTGTGCGCACTTTATGAAAACCGTGCTTCCCTATTGCACCCGGATTCATATGTAATAGTCCCAGTTTTTTATCTGGCATTACCTTTAAGATATGACTATGCCCGCATATAAACAGTTTAGGCGGTCGTGCATAAATTTCTTCCCTTATAGCCGGCGAGTATCTACCCGGGTAACCTCCTATATGAGTGATAAGTACTTCTACGCCTTCACATATAAAACGATTGTTAAGCGGGAATTCTTGTCGTGCTTCTGTGGTATCTATATTACCATAAACGGCACGTAACGGCTTTAATTTTTTAAGCGTGTCTGTTACTTTGAGATCACCTATATCACCGGCGTGCCAGACCTCGTCTGCCCATTTTACGTGACCTAGAATGTGGTCATCTATATAACTATGTGTATCGCTAAGGAGGAGGATTTTTTTCATTTGAGTGCGCTTTCGCGAAAGCGTATATTTGCTACAAAAATACAACACGGTGCGCTATTTTATTGAGCTTTCTTATTTTGGAAAAGACTACCACGGCTGGCAGCGGCAACCTAATGCTGTTACCGTGCAAGAAACCATAGAAAAAGCACTGAGTACCATTTTGAGAAAACCTGTACTCATAATGGGTGCAGGACGTACAGATGCTGGAGTGCACGCCACACAGATGTATGCCCACTTTGACTGGAACGATGATTTAAGTCTTGATAATAAATTAAAAAATCTTACCTATAAACTCAATAGGTTTTTGCCTCCAGACATTGCCATACATCGCATTTTTAATGTGAGTGATGAGGCTCATACACGTTTTGACGCGACGTCGAGATCTTATCTTTATCGCATTGCAAAACGTAAAAACCCTTTTAGTACAGAGCAAGCACACGCTATAGCATATGATATAGATCTAAATCTAATGAATGAAGCAGCGGCAGTGTTGCTAGATTATTCAGATTTTGAATGTTTTTCTAAATCAAAGACAGAGGTCAACACGTATCTTTGTGATATTACTAGAGCGCAGTGGCTAGAAACCGAAGATGAGTACCACTTCCATATTACAGCAAACCGATTTTTGCGCAATATGGTACGTGCCATTGTAGGTACATTACTAGAGATAGGACAAGGCAAAAAACCTGTCTCGTGGATACACGAGGTAGTAAAAGGTAAGAGTAGATCGCAAGCAGGGTCTTCTGTACCGGGACACGGCTTATATTTAACAGAGATTATATATCCAGAAACAATTTATATAAACAATGGGAGAGACTAAAGGAAAAGCTTTTGACACACAGTTGTTCAAACGATTACTTGCCTTTACGAAACCTTATCGTAGCAGGCTTTACATAGCCGCAGCGGGAGCGATTATTTTATCTGTTTGTGCAGCGCTACGCCCTTACTTTTTAAAGAACGCCATAGATCTAGGGATCTCACAACGCTCTGCCACAGACTTATTTTTTTACTTGCGCCTTATGGCGGTTGTACTGGTAGGTGAGGTTGTTTTCCAGCTTATGTTTATCTACTTCTCAAACTGGATAGGCCAGCAGGTTATAAAAGATATACGTGTTAAACTCTTTGACCATATGCTTGGGTTCAAAATGCAATATTTTGACAAGTCTGCGGTGGGTCGTCTAGTGACTAGAGCTGTAGGTGATATAGAGACAATCTCTAGTATTTTCTCACAAGGGCTCTTTATGATTATTGCAGACCTGCTCAAAATGAGTGTTGTTTTAGGTTTTATGTTTTATGAAAGCTGGAGACTCACACTTATTGTGCTTGCTGTATTTCCTATAATATTATATGCCACTCGCGTTTTTCAGCGCGCGATGAAGATTGCTTTTGAAGAAGTGCGCACACAAGTTTCTAACCTCAACACCTTTGTACAAGAGCGTGTAACAGGTATGAAAATTGTTCAAATTTTTAATAGAGAAGCCATAGAACACAAAAAGTTTAATGCCATTAATAACAAGCACAGAGATGCCTGGAACAAGACTGTATGGTATAACTCTATTTTCTTCCCTATTGCAGAGATTTGTACGGCAGTTACCATAGGTCTTATTGTGTGGTATGGCGGTCTTAAAGCAGCACAAAGTGACATTGTAACAATAGGTTTAATTACTGCCTTTATAAGTTACATACAGATGCTTTTTACACCACTACGCCAGATAGCAGATAAGTTTAATACTTTACAAATGGGGATGGTGGCTGCAAACAGAGTATTTACCATTTTAGATACAGAGTCTTCTATTACAAATACAGGTACTCTAGAATTAAACGATGTAAAAGGTGTTATAGATTTTAAAGATGTACACTTCTCGTATGTGGCAGGTGAAGAAGTACTTAAAGGTATATCGCTAGAAGCTGCTGCTGGAGAAACTATCGCAATTGTGGGCTCTACTGGTGCAGGTAAATCTACAATTATCAATCTACTAAGTAGATTTTATGAGATAGATAGCGGACAGATATTACTAGACGGCACAGATATAAAAGATATAAAGCTCACAGATTTACGTAAAGAGATTGCGGTGGTATTGCAAGATGTATTCTTATTTGCAGATACCATACTCAATAACATCACGCTACAAGACCCATCTATTACAGAAGAGGAGGTTGTAGAAAGTGCTAAGGCTATAGGCGTACATAAGTTTATATCTAGCCTTCCAGATGGATACCACTACAATGTAAAAGAGCGTGGCTCTATGCTCTCTAGCGGCCAGCGACAGCTCATTGCTTTCTTAAGAGCTTATGTAAGTAATCCATCTATACTTGTGCTCGATGAGGCTACCTCATCTGTAGATTCGCACAGCGAGCAGCTTATACAGAAAGCTATTAAGAAAATAACCAAAGGACGTACCTCTATCGTTATTGCACACCGCTTAGCGACCATCAAAAAGGCTGACCAAATTATCGTAATGGAGAAAGGAAAAATTATCGAGCAAGGCACACATAAAGAGCTACTTCAAAAGGAAAATGGTCATTACCGTAATCTTTATGAAGTACAGTTTATGCAGGCCGAGGCAAGTTAAAGCGTACTCAATAATGTTATTGTGAAGGGTAACATATTACTTTGCAGATACATCCCTGTCAAATGTCACAAGCGACACTTGCTCAGACTTACCTTTGAGAAGTTCATCCCCTACTTTTACCGCTCTTACGTTTTTAGGTAGTTTTTTAAGCAAATCTGCAAAGGCCTTTGAGGCGAGTATATCTACACCTTTATCATTACACATACCTTGTATACGGGCGGTTGTATTGAGCACGTCTCCAGAAAAGGCAATGTCACGTTTTATCTTGCCCAACTCCCCTACCATTACTTGCCCGTAGTGAAAACCTACCTTAAAATCTGGCAAGGCATTATAACGCTTATAATAGCGCACAGATTTTTTATAGATAATGTTTTTCATACGGTAATAGCAGCGCAGCGCATTTGCATTTTTAATACCGTTTTTCATCTTCCAGGTGATAACTACCTCATCACCTACATATTGATATACTTCGCCTTTAGTTTGCATAATGGCTGGTGCGATGTCATTAAAAAAGTCTTTAAGAAAGTTAAAATACTCCTGCTCCCCTAGCTTCTCTGCGATGCGCGTTGCGTCCCTAATGTCTGCAAACATAAAGATGCGGGTTTCATTTTTAGGCAAAAAGTAACGCCCCATCAAGTAGTCTGGAAAAACGCCCGGTCCATACTTGTCATTTATCATTAAAATAATGAGTGTGAGCAGCACGATAAACAACCATATTACAAAGTTCTTTATAAATATGTGCTCTGTATAAAACTGTAATACTCTATCTAGAAGCTCTTGACTACCTATGGCTAGTCCAAGCGAATCGCTATAAAAGTAATACGCCCCTATGGTTCCTACTATTAACGCAATCGCAACATAGAGTATGGTAATAAAAATAAGCGCTTTCCAGAAGGCATACTTGCGCAGCCAGAGCTCCATTATATTTACTGTAAAGATGCCACCAAAAAGCCCAGCAACTATAGACACAAGCAAGTTAGCCTTAAACGACACCTCCATATCAAAATTAGACGTAAGCGCATTTGCAGAAACTAGCGTGGCATAATCATACAAGAAAATAATATTTGAGATGAGCGTCCACGCAAGCAAGATCCACAGTGCTCTACGCACATAAAATATGATCTCATTTCTGGTTAACTCATTTCCTAAAATTTTCATATTACTGTATCTTGTTCTAATATAAGTATACTCCTATGAGAATGGTCTACTTTTTAAGAGAGATTTATAGATTTTAATAGCGCTTTCGCGAAAGCGTACTCCTACTGAGGTCTATTTTTAATCATATCTGGAGTAATCTCCAGTATATCTTCAAGGCTTTTTACACTGTCTTGCTTTATAGAGTCTTTGATCTTCTTTTGGCGTTCTTGTTCTTGGGCCATTTTCATAAATTTCCCTATAAAATTGCTGTCGTCTATTTCTTTTTCACCGTTTTGATTCACCTCAATTGCAGACATAAAACCTAGGGCAACTATGGGTAAGCTTAACACACAGGAAAAAACGGTAAATATTAAAAAGAAAAAAAGCGTCTTTACAAGCACACTTGCCATAGTGAGTTTAAACAGTCTTTTAAGCACATAAATAGTATAAATAAGCATTAATAAAAATACTATTACACTTAGAATATTAAGTGCAGTAGGACTCCAAATAAATGCAATTTGCATTACAACACTTATCATAGAAAAGTGACTATAGACGTATAAATAGATTACAAAATGCTCTACGAGATTATATTTTTTATAATTCCAAAAGACTATTTTGGACATCACCGCAAAAAAAGGAATTATCAAAAACATATATAGTGATTGATTTTCCATAAAAAGGGTGGCAATACTTTCTTGAAGCTCTAGCTGCGCTTGCGGCACAGACTCGTCATAAACAAGCTTTTGTGCAGTCATATAATTATCCCAAAACCAACCTTTGAGTAAGTAATAATAAAAACTAGTAAATGTAATCGCTATTGCAAAGTAACTAAAGGCAGGAAGGTACTTCTTGCGCATCCCGTTTATGTAGCCACCTATTACATCCTCTGGTTGTCGAAACAGCGCTACAAAAGTTTTTACAAAAGAATTTTCAAGATTAAAAAACCTGTCAAAGAAATCTTCTAACAAATTGCGCCAGGTGAGTCTGTTATAAATACGCTTACCACCGCAGTGGGAGCAAAAACGCTGGTCTAGTGCAATGTACTCTCCACAGTTTATGCAGGTATCTTCTACTTTTAAGAGATTGTTTTGCTTCTTTAAAGCTTTTTTTTCTGCCCTGGAGAGTTTACTCATTTGATTGATTGATTTAGAATCACAATAATACTAAAATTACAAGTATGTTAAAGTCACTCTATACTATCTTGAGTTTTCTGTACTGGTGCTTGTAAAGATTCTGGAATAAGAGATTTAAGCTTTAGACTATCTAGCTTTATGCTATCTCTCTTTGCTCTTCTTGCATTATGAGATTTTTTTACAGATTCTATAAGCGGGTCAAAAGAACCTGCTGTATACATTGCTGTACCTATAATGGCACTTAGTAAAATGCTGAATGGCACAATAATTAACAAGAAAATACCTGTCTTAAGAACCAAGCTTTTAATGCTTAAATTAAACACGCGATACAAGACATATGCCGTGTAAAAAAACGGTAGTGTAGATACAAACATACTTACTATAATTTGCCCAGCAGCAGACCAGCCCGCAAGTATAAAAAGTACATTAGTTATAATTTGAGTTTGTGAGTATGCATACAGATATATCACAATGTGCTCTATAAAATTTACCTCCTTATAATTCCAGAAAACAATTTTTGAAATCACTGCAAAAAATGGAATGTATAGAAAGCTTATAAAGGAGTTATAATCAAACATAAAATTGATAATCTCCATCACACCATCACCTCCATTAGATTGTGCACCGGCTTCTAGACCTGTAAAGAATTCATTAAATAGTCCATTTTCTGTATTTAAAAACCAATTTCTAAACAAGAAAATATAAATACTCCCTATGGTAAGTGCCACAGCAAAATAGCTAAAGGCAGACATATAACGCTTTCGCAACCCATCTATGTAACCATTTATGACATCTTCTGGCTTTGTAAAAAGGGCAATAAACGTTTTCAGAAAGACATTTTCTATATTGAGAAAACGCTCTGTAAAATCTTCTAGTAGGTTCCGTGTATTAAGCCTATTGTGCATACGCTTTGCGCCACAATGAGAACAAAAGCGCTGGTCTAAGTCTAATGGAGTACCACAGTTTTTACAACTCTCTGAGATTACAAGTAGCTCTCGCTTTTGTTTCTTAGGCTTTTTTGCTTTTGCCTTTTTAGGGAGCTTTTTAGACTTTTTATCTGCCATTGCTTATGTAAGTTCTGTCTCTAGTAGTATGCGTAAATCGTCTATCGTTTTATAGAGTACAAACTCCCCGTCCTTTATATAGCTTATCGCACCAGACTCCTCACTCACTACCAGAGCGAGCGCATCTGTCTTTTCTGTAATACCTACGGCAGCTCTGTGTCTCAGTCCAAAACGTAGTGGAATATCGCGCTCTTGAGTCACTGGTAATATGACTCTAGTGGCAGTAATTTTATTTTCTTCTATAATCATCGCCCCGTCGTGTAGAGTTGAGTTTTTGTAAAAAACGCTTTCTATAATAGGTCTATTTACCTCGATTTCCATCCTGTCGCCCGTATCTTTTACAAACTCTAGACTGGTATCTCTTCTTATGATAATAAGTGCTCCCGTCTTTGAAGCAGCCATATTCTCGCAAGCAGTGAGAACTGCATTAAGATCTAAGGCTAGTGTACCTTCCTTTTTTGAAAAATTAAAGTTTTTAAATAAGCCTCCCTTAGTGAGGTTTGTACTCCCTATGAGGAGTAAAAATTTACGTATTTCCTGCTGGAAAACGACTATGAGCGCAAACATCCCCACACCTATAAACTGCCCCAAGATGGTACTAAGCATCTCCATCTTAAGCAATACGGTAAGTTGCCAGATCAAGTAGATGACCACGATACCTATAAAAATGTTTATCGCAACCGTACCTTTTACCAGGCGGTAGAGGTAAAACATTAAGATGGCTACGAGTAAAATATCGATGCCGTCTAGGATGCGTAAATTTTCTAAGATTTCCAAAAAAGTGAGATTTACGTAAAAATAGCAGAAATAGCCTACCCACAAAATACTAAGCCATAAAAAATAGGCTTTTCGGCTCTTTATAAAATCACCTCAATGTGGTATGAGGTGTATGAGTGCGCTTTCGCGAAAGCGTACCAAGTAACACTCCCCTACTATTTCCACTTTATGTTGCAACCCATACTTGGTTTTTGCAATGTGGCTTGTGGCTTGCTGTTAAAGATATTATCTAGCGCTTCTCTAAGGTCTCTGCCATTTACCGGAATGCCATTACCTGGCCTGCTGTTATCTAACTGTCCTCTATACACAAGGCGATCATCTGGGCCAAAAACAAAGAAATCTGGCGTGCAGGCGGCGTCATAATTTTTTGCCACCTCTTGCGTCTCGTCTAGTAAATACGGAAACGTAAAGCTGTTTTTACGAGCATTTGCCCACATCATCTCTGGGCCGTCTTGCGGGTATGCTACAATGTCATTACTACTTATAGCCACAAAGCCAAAACCAAGCACACGATAATCGTTTGCGATGCGCACAATCTCATCTACCACGTGTACCACAAAAGGGCAATGATTACATATAAACATTACTACGGTACCGCGCTCACCCTTAATATCGTGATAACTGCAAAGCTGGTTTGTAACCGTATCAAGAAGTTGAAACTCTGGAGCCTTTGTACCTAGCGGTAACATATTAGATGGAGTAAGTGACATATAATTTCTTTTGTAATCTTAATAATTAACACCTGCATTATGTAGGTGTTCTCATACTGTATGATAAGACGCAACAATATGCTAGACGTTACGTATAATCATAGCTAAAATAAAAAAACCACCTTTTTCAAAAATGAAAAAGGTGGTTTATATTAATGTGCTGTGCTAGGCACTTCTCACATTATTTAATCATCTCATAAGAGCGTTTTATAAAGCTAGTAAGCTCTTCACCCTT
>JAHDEV010000169.1 GCA_020628615.1 Dokdonia sp. | reverse complement strand
TCCCATTATGGCTTTTTGAAGAGAGCTATCACATCGTGGGCGACCTCGCAGAAACAATTGCACTTATTGTTCCCGCAGCAACAGCATCTTCTGAGAAGTCGCTTACACAATTTCTAGAAGAAATGATTTCGCTTAAGCGAAAAACGGATGAAGAGAAAAAGGAATACCTCTTTGATAACTGGGCAAATCTCAACTATTATGAACGTTTTGTATTTACAAAGCTTATTACCGGAGGATTTAGAATAGGCGTGAGTCAAAAGTTAATGACACGTGCATTATCACAAGCAACAGCTATAGAAGAAGACGTGCTTGCTTATAAATTAATGGGCGACTGGAAACCGCAGACGGTCACCTTTCACAATCTGGTTATCGAAGAAGATGCAAGTCAAGAGTTTTCAAGACCGTATCCATTTTACCTTGCCTATGCAGTTGAAGATAAACCCTCGGCTTTAGGTGATGTTACAGACTTTCTTGCCGAACATAAGTGGGACGGTATACGCTCACAAACCATCTTTCGGAATGGGGATATTTTTATCTGGAGTCGCGGTGAAGAGCTAGTGACAGATAAGTACCCAGAACTTGAGATTCTCAAAGAACATATACCAGACGGAACGGTCATAGATGGTGAGTTACTGCCTTTTTATGATGGGCAGATTGGCACATTTAACGACTTACAAGCGCGTATAGGGCGTAAGACGGTGAGCAAGAAAATGCTCAAAGAAGTGCCTGTGATTATCAAGGCTTATGACATTTTAGAATGGGAAGGAAAAGACTTGCGTGAGACCGCTTTCGCGAAAAGAAGGGAAATCCTGGAATCGTTATATCGCAATATCACAGATAAAGGTCTGCCTATAGGGATTTCTGAAACAATGGAGTTTGATAGTTGGGAAGCGATGGCACAAGAAAGAGAACGTAGCAGAGAGATGCGCTCGGAAGGATTAATGATAAAGCGCAAAGACAGTCCCTATCGCGTAGGTAGAAAAAAAGGCGACTGGTGGAAATGGAAAGTTGATCCACTCACCATTGATGCGGTACTCACGTATGCAATGCGTGGTCACGGTAGACGAAGTAATTTATTTACAGATTACACCTTTGGTTTATGGAATGAAGATAAAACCGAGCTCGTTACTTTTGCAAAAGCCTACTCAGGCCTCACAGATGCCGAGTTTAGAAAAGTAGATAACTGGATTAAAAAAAACACGTTAGAACGTTTTGGCCCAGTGAGATCTGTAACTCCGCATCACGTGTTTGAAATTGCCTTTGAAGGTATAGCGTTATCCAAAAGACATAAAAGTGGTATAGCCACGCGCTTCCCAAGGATGCTACGCTGGCGACACGATAAGAAAATAGAAGATGCAAATACACTAGAGGATTTGAAAGGGATGATTCCGAGCAACGAGGCCGAAGGGCAAGTTGTGAAGGAATCTCTCCCGCCCACAAAATAATGATGCAAGAAAGCAACATATAAATCTCCGCAGAATATGAATGGAAAGCTTCTAAAGATTAAAGAGTTAAACAAAAGCTCCTTCCCCAGAAAGGGGAAGGTGACCTAGAGGATCTAGGTCGGATGGGGTAAAAGCCAAAATAAAAATGAAAAAGCAAAAGCTTCACAACCCAAAAGAAACTTTGAAATTCAGAAAAGAATTGAGAAGAAATTTGACTCCTGCAGAGGCATTTTTGTGGTCACACTTAAAACGCAAACAGCTTGAGGGCAGAAAATTTAGAAGACAACACGGCATAGGTCCCTTCATTGTGGATTTTTACTGTGCATCAGAGCAGTTAATTATTGAGTTAGATGGTCAAGTACATATGAATGAGCAGGCGCAACAGTACGATGAAATGAGAACAAAATACTTGAAAAATCAAGGACTAAGAGTAATTCGTTTTGAAAACAAAATGGTTTTCGATCTTTTACCAAGTGTTTTAAAAGATATTAGTGATAATTTTAAGTAATACCCACCCCGTCCACGCTCAAGGCGTGGCCACCCCTCCCTTTCAAGGAGGGGAACTTTATGAATATGACCAACAAAGAACTACTCGATATCGCAAATAACTGGTTCCAGTCGCAAGACTGGAAACCTTTTCCGTTTCAAAAACAAACGTGGAAGGCGTTTCTTGCGGGTAAAAATGGATTGCTTAATGCGCCTACGGGTAGTGGTAAGACGTATGCACTTTGGTTTCCGGTAGTTCTTAATTACATCAAACGAAACCCTGATTACAAAACCAAACATAAAAAAGGACTAAAGGCCATTTGGATCACTCCGCTGCGCTCGCTTTCTAATGAGATTGAGCTTTCGGCTTCTCGTATCACACAAGATCTCGGCACACAGATGACGGTAGGAATACGCAATGGAGATACTCCACAATCTGAGCGTGCCAAGCAAAAACGTTCTATGCCAGACTTGCTCATCACCACGCCCGAGAGCTTGATGCTTTTGATTGCTTCCAAAGGGTATGAAAAGGTTTTTAAAAATTGTTCGGCTATAATTATTGATGAGTGGCACGAATTACTAGGCACAAAAAGAGGTGTCCAGATGGAACTCGCCTTGAGCCGATTGAAAACTGTCGCTTCAAATATGCGTATCTGGGGGATTTCGGCAACGATTGGGAATCTAGAGCAAGCCCGAGAAGTATTGCTGGGTTATGAGAGTGACGCTTTTCGCGAAAGCGTAATTATCAAAGCAAACATCAACAAAAAAATTACTGTCAAGTCTATCATTCCAGACGAGATGGAAACCTTTCCTTGGCGTGGTCATTTGGGATTGCATTTGCTGGAATACGTCGTACCCATTATCAACAACAGCAAGACGACCTTACTTTTTACGAACACGCGAAGCCAGTGTGAGATCTGGTTTCAGCGTATTCTTGCGGCACATCCTGAGTATGCTGGTGAGATTGCAATGCATCACGGGAGTATCAATAAAGAGACGCGTACCTGGGTGGAAGGCGCTATACGTAATGGGTCTCTCAAGGCGGTAGTTTGTACTTCTAGCCTTGATCTCGGAGTAGACTTTGCGCCTGTTGAAACCATTATCCAAATAGGCGGCCCAAAGGGTGTCGCTCGCTTTTTACAACGTGCTGGGCGATCTGGTCACAGCCCTGGGAAGGAGAGTGTGATTTACTTTTTGCCTACGCACGCCATAGAGCTGGTAGAAGCCTCTGCTTTGCAGCGCGCCGTTAAGGAAAACACGGTAGAAGATAGAATTCCGTATCTCAATAGTTTTGACGTACTGATTCAATATCTCGTGACGCTAGCCGTGTCTGACGGATTTTTACCCGAAGATATCTGGCCAGAGATACAGACTACGTTTTGCTTTCAAGCAATGACAAAAGAGCAATGGGAATGGTGTCTTAATTTTATGACAATGGGTGCACAATCCCTGCAAGCTTATGATGAGTATAAGAAGGTTGAGATTCTTGAGGACGGCAGATTTAAAGTGAACTCTCGTATGGTGGCAATGCGCCATCGCCTACAAATAGGTACCATTGTGAGCGATGCAAATCTTGTAGTTAAATATCAAAAAGGTGGTTACATAGGCACTATTGAGGAGTTTTTCATTAGTAAGTTAACTCGTGGTGATGTGTTTACTTTTGCAGGTCGCAACCTCGAGTTTATCCGTATTAAAAATATGGAAGTGCACGTACGCAACAGCTCAAAGAAAACTAATAAAGTCCCCTCGTGGATGGGTGGCCGACTTACCTTAAGCAGCCAGATGTCGCAGCTGTTACGGGAGGAACTGTATACGGGGAATTCGCTTTCGCGAAAGCGGTCTCTAGAGATTAATGCGCTAGAGCACATTTTTAGACAGCAAAAGGTAGAGAGCATCATCCCGAGTGATGAGCAACTGCTCATTGAGACTTTTAAAACGCGCGATGGCTATCATCACGTTTTTTACCCTTTTGAAGGTCGTTTTGTGCACGAAGCTATGGGAAGTTTACTTGGGTATCGTCTTAGTTTACTAGACCCTATCACCTTCTCTCTCGCCTTTAATGACTACGGTTTTGA
>JAHDEV010000168.1 GCA_020628615.1 Dokdonia sp. | reverse complement strand
TAGTTTTCCAGTCTTTTTTATGTCCTTTTATGATCCACTCCTTAAAGAAGTCATTATATTGATCAAGTGGTAAAAACCAGTGCTTTGTTTCCTTAAGTGTAGGTACAGCTCCCGTAATCGCACTCTTAGGATTAATTAAGTCTGTTGCATTGTGCGAAGTACCACAGCTCTCACACTGATCTCCATAGGCCTCTTCATAGCCACACTTAGGGCAGGTACCCGTCACAAAACGGTCTGCAAGAAACTGATTTGCCTCTGCATCATACAGTTGCTCGTTAGTCTCTTCTATAAACTTACCTTGGTCGTACATATTCTTAAAAAACTCAGACGCTGTATCGTGGTGAATTTTTGCAGAGGTACGTGAGTAGTTATCAAAGGTGATCCCAAAATCTTCAAAAGATTTTTTGATTATCGCATTGTACTTATCTACCACATCTTGAGGGGTAACGCCCTCTTTTTTTGCTTTGATTGTGATAGGCACACCGTGCTCATCACTTCCACATATAAAAGCAACATCTGCTCCTTGCATACGCTGGTAACGCGCATAAATATCTGCCGGAACATACACTCCTGCAAGGTGGCCTATGTGTATAGGTCCGTTAGTATACGGCAGTGCCGCTGTAATTGTATATCGTTGTGGATTCTGAGACATATTGTGTTCTTTAAGAAGCGACAAAAATAAAGAAAAACAAGCTAGTACCTACAGCTTTTACAAGCCAGGTCACAATAGCTGCAACTTGAGATGATGCAAAGAAGGAAAGGATTTATTACGCTTTCGCGAAAGCGGACTCACAATTACTTAAAACCGCTTATTTTACAAGAATGCTCTTACTGTATTTTTTACCCGAAAACTGAATCTGATAGATGTATTGTCCCGTAAACAATCGCTTATTAATGCGTTCTTTAACATTAAACTTTTGTGGCCCCTCGTACATAAAGTCATTTGCCACTGTACCCACTTCTTGCCCTAGTAGATTGTATAAGGTAACGGTCACCTTTGCCGTGCTGTTCATCGTAAACTCTATAAAGGTGTCATTGCCCTGCACACTGCTCCAGTGCTGAAAAGTATCTGCTATATCAAAACTTCCAGAAGAGAGCGACTCACAGTCAAAACCTAGGTCTACACTCTCAAAAGATTGCCCGAGCAACACCTCATCTACCAGCCCGCCATCTATACATAGCCATTGCTTAAGCATTGTAGCATACACTTGTCTAAAATCTGTACCGTACTTTAAATTTCCTACTTGATCTGGATCTTGTAAATCTGGATGCGTACCCACAAAGCCGTTGCCCTGCATCGCTGGGCCAAAAACCATAACAGGCGATGCCGCCCCGTGGTCTGTCCCATTTGATCCATTTTCTTCTATACGACGTCCAAATTCTGAAAAGGTCATTGCCATCACATTAGTATGCATACCGCTTGCCTCAAGATCTGTAAAAAAATCTTTCATACCACGAGCTACTTGCTCCATTCTATTATCGTGGGTTTCTTGCTGGTTTGCGTGCGTGTCAAACCCGCCTAGCGTCACTAGATACACTTTTGTACCTAGACCTCCCTTGATCATTCTTGAGATAATAGCGAGTTGCCTCCCTAAGCTTTGCGTATCATACTCAACGGCATTTGTCGCATTTTCATAAGCCTCGTTTATGGTACTCGCGTAGGTAAATGTGGTGTTAGTCATACCACGCATAAATTCTAACTGCTCACCAAAGGTGCATCCCGGTACATCTAACACATCGTGTAACACCCCATTTTCGGCAATGCTAGATAGCTGCGCAGGATTTGCTACAGAAAATGCATAGCTATTATCTACCCCATCAAAAATGAGATTACCCTGGCTCCCTATCTGTATAGCCGCAGGAATCTCTGGAGGATTAATAAGAAAGTCTGGATATAAATTTTCAAAATAACGCCCCAGCACGCCCGTCTCCTCATAATTTACAGCATCTCCAGATGCCCAGATGTCTGAACTTCTAAAATGTGACAGATTTTGATCTGGATAGCCTACACCGTGCACCACACGCATTGCACCATCTCCCCATAATGACTGTAAGTCTGCCATAGATTGTGGTATCCCAAAATCTGCATTGAGATTGTACAAACTGTTTTCTGTGTGCCTTATAGACGGTCTATTATTTGCATAAAAATCATAATCATAAACCGGCACAATGGTATTGAGACCATCATTACCTCCCTTAAGACGTACTAGAACGAGCACGCGGTCTTCATTTTCGGCAGTGGTGAGCGCTGTTGTTAATCTTGAGGGTGCAGATGCTGTAAGATTTGTACCTCCTAGCATAATGCTTCCGCCACCTACTAGGCCTAGGGCTTGCATAAAACTTCTTCTATTCCAAGTGCTGTGCTCATCATCGTGATGTGCGTCTTTAAGACTTGCTGTAGGTCCCGTTGCTGTTCTTTTTTTTGCTTTCGCGAAAGCGTGATTATTATCGTGAGTACACATAGGGCGGGGTTATTTGAGTTGAAATTCTGGCATTCTGAAAATATGGTGAATAAGCAAGATGGTTTGATATGCCGCCGAATCAAAATTCCAGTTCCATATGCCATCTTCCCAGTAATTTTCTGGTGTTTCCCATTTAAAAATAGCCTCTGCTATCTCATAATCTGCCTCTGTGTACAGTGGTCGTGATAAAAAGTAGTCTACTATTGTTTTTGTAATTACTACTGGGTCTGTACTTGAGTTTGTAAGGGCTTGCGCAAAATCTCGATATTGATACCCAGTCTCTAGCCAGAAATTCCAACTTAGGTTCTCAAGGCTTAGCCATCTCCCGGTAAGAGTACTAGAGTTTATCCAGTCGTGGTTGCGCTGCCAGCCAGCTACATCTATAGGTTGAAATAAGTTTTGACCCAGCATATCTGAGATATAATTTGCATAACTAGCAAAGCCATCATCTGTATCATTATAGGTAAAATCTAGCTCGTTATAAAAGGTCATTATAAGGTCATACGGACTTTTTACAATCATCCCTATCGCATCTTGATCAAAAAAATGCTCGCTCTTAAAAAGCATCTCTAGTACTGGCTCAATCTCCCAGTTTTGGTCCATAAATAGCGTTGCCATTTCTGCTACGATAGTATCATTTACGTCTGGACTTACAAAGTATGTGTATAGTTTAGTACAGATTGTAGTGGCTATAATGCTCGCTTTTTGCTCAAAGAGAATATCTATTACATCATCATATCCCCAGGGACCTGTCTGTCCAAAAATTGTCTTTTCTGAACTATCAAAGGTGCTCTCATCAAATGTGATGGCAGCACCGTACTCTACCCAGTGGTTATATCCCGTGAGTGCTCTGGAGGTCTCTTCTATATCTTGCTGTGTGTAGCCATTACCTTCACCTAGTGTAAACAGCTCATAAAGTTCACGCGCATAATTTTCGTTTGGGTTTTGGCTAGTGTTTTCAAAACCGTTGAGAAAAAGAAGCATCGCAGGGTTAAGCCCCATCTCTCTTACAAAGGTTTTAAAATTACCTAAGCAATGCGTTTGCAGCATATCCCAGTATTGAAAGGTATAAGGCGCGTAGAAGTAGGTCTCTATTTGCGTCACAAAATGATTGAGCCAGAAAAATGTGAGACGCCCTTTTAAGTTTTTGTCTCTTATATCTTTTGCCGCTTGTCTATACCACTCGCTTATAAACTCATTATTTTCTGTATCATAATCATTAAAGTCACTCAGATCCCAATAAGCCCAAGCAGGTGCAGGAGTGTTAGGCGTGTTTTGAGCTTCTAGCAACAGTGCATCTACAACTTCTTGAGGCGTTTGTGATAAAGCCGCATCTAGCACTGTAGTCGTGGCACCATATGCGAGTCTTTTGTACAAGTGTTTTACCTTCATAACATCCCAAGGGTTACCTGTGCTAGGTACATATGGGGTTATGGAAGCGGCGTTGCAAGAGGAGATAATTTCCATAAGGGGTTGATTTAGAGCACTTCAATATAACAAAAAGTGGGGACTTAGGTAAATGATCATTATAAACCCAAAAAGTTTAAATGTTAGTATATTGAGGTGTGAAAAATAAATCAATGGTTACACCTCC
>JAHDEV010000167.1 GCA_020628615.1 Dokdonia sp. | reverse complement strand
ACTCAAGAAATAAGATTTTTTACAAAGATAGTCTTGAGTACGCTTTCGCGAAAGCCAAAAAAATTTTAAATAATTTTCTGAATTTGTGATTTATTAAATTTTCTCGCGAATAATAGAGTGTAGACCAAAAACGAAAAAGTTGAGTAAAAAAGACACATTTATTGACATCATTAAAAAACACAAGGGCATCTTATATAAAGTGATCAAGATGTATTGTGTGGATGATAATGATAAAAAAGATTTAGAGCAAGAAATTTTAATCCAGATCTGGAAATCTCTGAAAACTTACAATAATGATTATGCGATTACTACTTGGCTGTATCGTATCTCCATAAATGTGGCGATTTCGCACTATCGTAAAACGTTTAAAGCAAAAAGAAAGACTGTACGTCTAGACACGGGACTAATAGAATATATGGCCGCTCCCCAAGCTAGTGAAGACAGTTATGAGCAAGAACAATTGCGACAGCTGTTAAATGGTCTCAACGAGTTTGACAAAGCATTAATATTCTTATACCTCGAGGATAAGGACTATGAAGTGATTGCAGCTGTCTTAGGAATTACAAAAACAAACGTGGCGACTAAAATAAGTCGTATTAAAAACCGATGGAAGCAGGAGCTTTCATCCTCTAAAAAATAGAAATTATGAATGTAGATGATATAAAAGATATTTGGAAAAATGATATGAGTCAGTTAGAAGCTCGTGTGATGATTAATGAAGAAAAAATAAATCAGCTCAAATTTGATAAAGCTCAAAGTAGCTTTGATAAGCTCTTTAAAATCTCACTTGCTGGTAAAAATATGGCACTTATATACGCTTTAGCATCTTTGGTGTTGATCTATTTAGTAAGAGATTCAGCATTGTATATGGCGATGTTAGGTGCTGGTGCTGGACTTATGGTTTTTTCTTATTTTCAACACAGTGTGCTTAAAAAATTAGATTATGCAAGTCTTAGCATAGTAGCGTTACAAAAAGAAATTTATAATTTCAGGAAACATACAGCACAGACTGCAATATATGATGTGATTATTGTTGCAATATGGCTTGTTACTGCTAGCCTTGCATATTTGAAATGGGCTAAAGGGTTTGACATTTTCAATAATCCTGAGCAATTTGGCACTACCGGTGTTGCGATAGCGGTAATGATTTTATTTTTGATATTTACTAGCAAAGCTATCTATAAAGCTTATGATGTAAAACTCAAAGAAAGTGAGGAAACACTCGACTTAGTTGTAAACTTTGAAAAAAATTAGAAAATCCAATTTATTTTATAAACCAACATCATAGGTGTTGGTTTATCAATGCTTTCGCGAAAGCGTGATTAAGATTTTACAATTTCCATAACACCCAAAGGCAGATTACCGCAGTACCTTTATAAAAAAAGAAGGTATGGGATTTGAACATTATGACGTTTTTGTAATAGGATCGGGCAGCGCAGGTAGACAGGTGGCAACACGTTGTGCCAAAGAAGGAATGAAAGTAGCCATTGCAGATAATCGTGAGTATGGCGGCACCTGCGCAAATAGAGGTTGTGACCCAAAAAAAGTACTCCTTAACGCCAGTGAAATCATTGCTAGAACGAGCGATATGGCAGCGGTAGGCGTGACCGAAATCCCAAAAATAGACTGGCAAGCGCTTCAAAAATTTAAAGAAAAATTTGTCTCTGCAATGCCCATAAAAACCGAAGAATCGCTAGATAAACTAGGGATTACAATGTACCACCAGTCGCCTCAATTTATAGAGGAAGGTCTTTTAAGCGTTGAGGGTAAAAAAGTAACGGTAGATAAGGTAGTTATTGCCTCTGGTCTTATCCCTAGACCGCTGCACTTTGAAGGTGCTGAGTTGTTTAAAACCTCAGACGATTTTCTTGAATTACCAGCCCTGCCAGAGAGCATTATCTTTGTAGGTGGAGGTTATATCGCTATGGAGTTTGCTCATATCGCGGCACGCTGCGGTGTAGATGTAACAATTATAGAACGTGGCGAGCGTGTTTTAAAAATGTTTGATGCTAGTATCACGGGGCTCTTAGAAGAAGAGTCTAAAAAAATAGGAATCAACTTTATTTTTAATGCAGATGTTATCCGGGCCGAAATGCTTCAAAAAAATACACGCGTTTTTTACACACGTGATGGCGAGGAGCATAACGTAAAGGCAGCGATGGTTTTTAATACCTCTGGACGTGTGCCCTCTGTAGATATGCTTGCGCTTGACAAAGGAAATGTAGCAACTACACCTAGAGGTATTAAGGTAAATGAGTATTTACAAAGCACTACTAACCCTAATGTATATGCCTGTGGCGATGTAGCAGACTCTGGTTCTCTGCCACTCACACCACTGTCTAGCAAGGAAGGTAGACACGTAGGTGTACAACTAGCTACTGGAACACATACCAAATATGATTTTCCGGCAATACCTACAGCAGCCTATACCACACCACAGCTAGCAATGGTAGGACTCACAGAGGACCAAGCAAAAGAGCAAGGCATTTCTTATAAAGTACTAAGTGAGCACGTTCCAGACTGGTTTAGTGTAAAGAGATTAAACTCAAAGAACTATTGCTACAAAACGCTTAAAGGTGAAAATGATGAGATACTTGGCGCCGAGATTCTTGCGCCAGAGGCAAGTGAGATGATCAACTTATTTGCAATGGCAATACAGCAAAAGCTAACCTGTACACAGTTTAGAGAAACGATTTTTGCATATCCTACATTTGCAAGTGATATGCAGAGTATGGTTTAATTATCAAGAAACCGTTCCTTGAATTTTAAATGAGGAGCGGTTTCCTTATTCTTAAAAGCGTGTAGCATTGTAATTATTACTAATACTACTGCTCCTAGTAAAGCGTAGTAAGCGATGCTCTCATATTGATCTTTATGTCTTATGAATATCGCGACAAGTGCCCACACAGCAACCAGCGCAAACTCTCTCATATTACGTAACCATACCATAAGTACATTTATAAGTACAGCCACAGTAATCATTACCATAGTCCACACAACCTCGTTAAGCTCTGTACCCTTTAGGTCTATACTTGCAAAGAAGGCAGAAAAATTTGCAATAGTAGCAACGGCTATCCACCCAGAGTAAATACAAATAGGCCACCACACAAGTCCAATGACCTCAATGGGAGCATCCCAACGTTCCATATTAGTGCGCCAGATTACGAGTAATAAGCTCGACAAAATTCCTAGCATAATAAGTACAGATAACCCTATGTAATCATAAGTAAATGCAACCACCCAAGCTGCGTTAAGAAAATTTGCAATAGCAAACCACCAGCCAGTCTGTATAATAAACGGTGATTCTTTCTTGCTAAAAAAGGCACGACGTATTTGAAAAAGCGAATATCCTATGAGCATTAAGAAAATCACACCCCAGATAGAAAATGCATATCCTGCTGGAGTAAATAAATTCTCATACTTATCTGAAGCTTCACCTATCGTAGTATTATTCCAGCGCTGGGCTTGTGAGAGTCCGTTTACTGCGAGGACTAATAACACAGAAAGAAAATTAACAATCGCGTAGGTCTTTTTCATAATCACTGATTTTTAGTAAAGTTACATAGGCTACTATGTTCAAACACCCCTAGCTACTGCTAAAATATTCACAAAACCGAAGCTTTCCTTATCCTAAGATTTCATCTGCAAATTTTTCGCAAAGTGCTAGAGTATCTTTTACATCGTCAAAAGTAGTACGTGGATTAATCAAACACATACGGAGCACTACTTGCTTATTGAGAATTGTAGTTACAAGTTGAGCCTCTCGAGATGCCGTCACCATCCCAGAAATTTTCTGGTTGAGTTCATCTAATTTCTTCTCTGAAAAATCAGTACCTAAAGGATTATATCTAAAATTAATAATCGCTAGCGTAGCTGGTGATACAATCTCCCATTTTTTACTTTTACGAAGTAGCTTCTCGGTCTTTTCGGCTATTTTGATATTATATGTGATAGCGTTTCTAAATCCTTCTAGTCCAAATGTTTTTAAAGACATATAGAACTTAAGTGCTCTAAAACGTCTTGTAAGCTGGACACCGTGATCATAAAAGTTAATCTCAGATT
>JAHDEV010000166.1 GCA_020628615.1 Dokdonia sp. | reverse complement strand
GGCTTAGTCTGCGGGTCTATAAGTGCTTGTACGGTTTTTGCTCTATCTGAGGCAGATATACCGGTGGTTACCCCTTGACCTTTAAGATCTACAGAGATGGTAAAGGCCGTCTCCATAGGGTCTGTGTTGCTCGTTACCATCATATTGAGTTGTAACTCTTCACAACGATCCTCAGTAATAGGAGCACAGATAAGACCACGCCCGTGCGTAGCCATAAAGTTAATCATCTCTGGTGTTACTGTCTCTGCGGCCGCTACAAAGTCTCCTTCATTTTCTCGGTCTTCATCATCTACAACTATAATAACTTTGCCATTTTTTATGTCTTCTATGGCTTCTTCTATAGTGTGTAGTTGTATCGTTTTGGGTGCTGTCATTTGTATGAGTAACGTTTTGTACAAAGATACAAGAACGTGTGTATATAATGGATATTCATTTAGTCTAGATACCCTTATAGGTTATCAGTAAAATACCCTTGTGTTTTTAAATTTTCTAAGGTAATCCCTAGTTTGCCTAGTCTTGAGATAGCAGCCTTGCGCACATCTGTAGAGTGTCCAGATTCTTTATAATTTTTAACAATGTCCTTGAGCTGGTTTGAAGAGAGGCTGTCTAGCATTTTCTCTTGTTCATCACTTATTGAGTAGCTCAAGTCTAGGGCGTCAATATTGATAGCTTTCTTTTTAGGTCTTGCAAATAGTTTTTTAATAAACTTAGGCATAATATCTACATCAAAGATGCCTTGATCTGTCGTAGCCCTGTAGGTGAGATACACGCCCAGCGGAAATAAAATAAAGGTACTTAACCAGCTCGCAATAAACGGACTTATTGAGTTATCTTCTGCGCTATTTTTCGCAAAAATACCTATGAAGTGAAAGGTAAGAAAGAGCACCACACCTATTACAATAGGCAAGCCTAGTCCACCTTTACGTATAATAGCGCCTAGCGGAGCTCCCACAAAAAAGAGAAGAATACAACTAAAGCCTAGCACATACTTCTCGTGTAAAGAAATCTCGAACTTACTTAAGCGTTTTACATCTACCTGTAGTACCTTTTTTCTGTTTTCTATATCTGCAATGGTATTGCTTATATTAGACTTTGCAATTTCTAAAATACGCACGCGATCTTTAATCTCGTAGTTGTCTAATATAGCTTCTTTTATCTCAGCACTTTGCTGCTCGACGTTACTTTGGTAAAGGGTGTCTACAGTAGGTGGTTTTACACGACTCACATACTTGTCTGTAAATTTAGCTCTGTCTTCTACAAATCTTTTAGATAAGGCTGTAATACTAGAATCTAGTAGTACAATATCCATCATCTGGTAGGTGTTGTTTATATCTCTAGCATCTAGATCTTCACTGTCTAGTGCGCTTAGGTCTATGTTGAGCGTGTAGGTCTCAAAATAACTCTTTGCAAAGGGCTCTTTGAGTTTTTCTTTTGTTTTCTTCTTTTGTACTTCTGTGTAGTAGTTACCTTCCTTAAGTTGTAGTGAGAGGGTAGGGGAGTCTATAGAACTTATGAGTTCTCCTTCTTTTGCAACGATAACTGTATAGTTACCTAGTCGTCCTTTTTCCTTTTGATGTATGACAACATCTCTGAGATATTGATCCCTATCACCATACTTCTCTGCCACGCGCATATTAAAGTCATCACCTATTTCATTAAACTGGCCACTGCGTATAAGCATAGCAGGTTTCATTTTACCTATATTATTACGTAGGTTTCTAAACTCAACCTGTGATGCGGGTATTACATAATTTGCAAATAAGAAAGAAGCAATTGCTAAAAATACAATGAAGAAAATGAGACTCTTCATTGCCCGCTGTAATGAGATTCCAGTAGACTTCATTGCAGCAAACTCATAGTTTTCGGCAAAGTTTCCAAAGGTCATTATACTTGTAAGCAGTACAGAAAGAGGTAATACGAGCGTTACAAGGCTAGGCATTGCAAAGAGTAAAAACTTTAGTATCACATTAAAGTCCAGATCTCTACCTGCGAGTTCTTGTATATATAACCAGACACTTTGTAAAACAAAAATGAACATCAATATGGTAAAGATGCTCAAAAACGTTTTTACAAACGTAAAGAAGATATAGCGGTCAAGTATTTTCATTTATAAATGATAAGGGCGCAGACAAAAATAAGAAGTCTGCGCCCTTAGCTCTAGTATCTACTGTTATAATTTATTAATGTAATAGTCTGTGTATTTACTCTTGTCAAAAGTAAAAGTACTCTTTGCAAGTGGCTGGTTAGTCTTAAAAGAGTTAACCGTTATTGTCACTTTAGTACCATTGTTTTGGGTAATAATAAGTTTGTGTATGTGCTTAGTTTGTGCATCTACACCCAGTAAAGTATACTTCACATCACTATTAGAATCCATAGGGGTGAGTTTTACAAATTGTATCTCTCTACCATTTACTTTTTGCTTGATATCCATCTTTTGCGTGTATCCTTCATTAAAGAAAGAAAGCATCTTAGACGGTGTGATCGCGTTTTCATCTTGATCACTCATAGCGCTTATGGTTACCTCTTCATCTTCTGGTACAATTGTATAAACGTTTGTACCGTCATAGAGTTGTGTCGTGCCCATAAGTGATAATTTGTAATTATCACCTGCCATTACTACATTACCTTTAGTCTCTTGGTTCACACCTTCGGCTTCATTTGTGAGCGCATATTTAAAGTCTATGGCTATATTGTCATAGCTCTTAACTTTAGTGTCTACCTCTTTAAGGAGTGTTTGTACAGATTGCGCTTTCGCGAAAGCGGTCATAAATAACAACAATACCACTGGCATTGCACGCTTTGCAAATTTCCTGTACCCTTTTACTGCTACTGGGACTAAGACTTTCTTAAAAAGTATAGGTGCCAGCCAAAAAAATAATCTCTTCTTCATCTTGGTTTATTCATTGTTAAGGAGTTGATCGAGAGCCATCATATCTGGAACCAGAACCTGTCGTGCTTTACTACCTTCAAAAGGTCCTACCACACCTGCAGCTTCTAGTTGATCTATGATTCTACCTGCTCGATTATATCCTAATTTAAGTTTACGTTGCAATAGTGAGGCACTACCTTGTTGAGCTATGACCAAAACTTCGGCAGCATCACGAAAAAGTGCATCTCTATCTGATGCATCTATATCAAGACTTGTGCCACTCTCTTCACCTACATACTCTGGCAGTAAGTGGGCATCTGGATATGCTTTTTGATTACCTATATACTCTACAATGCGCTCTACTTCTGGAGTGTCTACAAAGGCACATTGTATACGCACAACGTCATTACCCTGAGTGTATAACATATCTCCACGACCTATAAGCTGGTCTGCTCCAGAGGTGTCAAGTATGGTGCGACTATCAATTTTTGAAGTTACTCTAAAGGCGATACGCGCCGGGAAGTTTGCCTTAATAATACCTGTAATAACATTTACAGATGGACGTTGTGTTGCGATTATAAGGTGTATCCCAATGGCACGAGCAAGCTGTGCAAGACGGGCAATAGGAGTCTCTACTTCCTTACCAGAAGTCATAATTAAATCTGCAAACTCATCTACTACTAGTACAATGTATGGTAAAAATTTGTGGCCGTTTTCTGGATTAAGTTTTCTTGCTTTAAACTTTGCATTGTACTCCTTAATATTACGGCACATTGCATTTTTAAGAAGGTCATATCTAGCATCCATCTCTATACACATAGAGTTGAGCGTGTTAATCACCTTTGAGTTATCTGTAATAATAGCCTCTTCTGTATCTGGAAGTTTTGCGAGATAGTGACGTTCTATTTTATTAAATAAGGTAAGCTCCACCTTTTTTGGGTCTACCAGTACAAATTTTACCTCTGCAGGATGTTTTTTGTACAGTAAAGAGGTAAGGATTGCGTTAAGACCAACAGACTTACCTTGTCCCGTAGCACCTGCCATAAGTAGGTGAGGCATCTTTGCAAGATCTACCACAAAAGTCTCGTTTGAGATGGTTTTACCTAGTGTGAGTGGTAACTCCATCTCTGCTTCTTGAAACTTCTTACTAGCCACCGCAGAGCGCATACTTACAATACGAGGATTCTTATTAGG
>JAHDEV010000165.1 GCA_020628615.1 Dokdonia sp. | reverse complement strand
AACGTAAGATATCTTTTTTCTTTAAGTAATCAAGTAAAGAACGACGCTTACCTACCAGCATTACTAGTGAACGCTCTGTGTTAAAATCCTTACGGTTTTTCTTTAAGTGCTCAGTTAAGTGAGTGATACGGTGCGTGAATAAAGCGATTTGACCCTCTGCAGATCCTGTATCGTTTTTACCTTTTCCGTGCTTTGCAAAAATTTCTTCTTTTACTTCTTTTGTTAAATACATTCCAATATTGTTTTAAATGAGATCGATGTATGTCGCGATAGTTTCTCTATCAGCGTGCAAAGATATAAATAATAATATCAAATAAAATACATCGCACAAATATTTGTTTGTGATTAAACCTATTGATTTTAATAAAGTCTTAACATTTGAACCTTTAAAACAACGTATTATGAAACCTCAAATCAAAATTCCTTTAGTAGCACTATTGAGTATTGTTATGATCACCATCTCTTGTTCTGACGATGATGAGAGCATCATACCTCAAGAAGTATCTACAGAAAACCTCACACTTGCAGCCCAAGTAGATGTCATAGATGACGCAAGTTATGACATTGTAGAAAATGTATATCTAGAAAATGTGCAAGATACTCGTAGTGCCGTAGTAACTAGCTTTTTTCCAGAATGTGCTACACTAGATGTTATGCCTAATGGTGATGGCAGCGGTAACATACTTGTAAGTTTTACAGAGGGGTGTACACTTAACAATGGTGCCGTGGTATCTGGACAAATTACGCTAGCATATGCGGCTGTAAACGAGGGTACGCGTGAAGTGACTTATGAATACAATGACTTTATTTACAACGGTCACGGGGTGACTGGTGGTGGTACCGTAGTAAGAACCTTTGAGAATGAAAACGGTAACCCACAATCTGTATTAACCTCTAGCATCACGGTAGACTTTGCAAATAGTGATGTAGATGCAGCACGTACCTTATCTAGAACTCGTGAGTGGGTAGAAGGTGTAGGGTCTGGCACCTGGACAGATAATGCTTTTCTCATAACAGGTAACTGGGACACCACATTTACTAATGGATTGTCTCGCAGTGGTGAAGTAACTACTGCACTACGCAGGGAGGCTACCTGTCCTTATTTTGTAAGTGGTGAGCTTGCTATCGTTACTCAAAACGATATAGAAGGAACACTAGATTATGGCGATGGCACTTGCGATAACGTAGCAGTTATTACCATAGCAGGTCAAGAGTTTACCATCCAGTTATAAATAAAAACCTATATAATTTGCCTTCTAGTAGTAACTAGAGGGCATTTTTTATGCGGTAAGTTCTGTAAAAAGACTCTCGAGACTGGCGTTTTTCTGGTTGAGCTGTAAGATTTTGAGCTCATTATCGTGTGCAAAGTCAAATACTCTTGCACGCATATCTTCTTGTGTGGCAAAAGTAATCTCATAGGTAAAGCCTGTCGTGTTTTTTACACTGGCTACTTTATCAAGTCGTGTGAGTGCAACTTCTTCTACGCGGTAGTCAAACTCTACTATAACCACTTGCTGCTCGCCATCTCGTAGCTCGCTCATCTTTCTATCTGCTACTATCTGTCCCTTATTAATGATAATCACACGGTCACAAATGGCTTCTACCTCTTGCATAATGTGCGTGCTCATTAATATAGTCTTGTGTTGCCCTATATTTTTTATAAGGCTGCGTATCTCTAGCAACTGGTTAGGGTCTAGTCCAGTAGTAGGCTCATCTAGTATAAGTACTTCTGGGTCGTGTAGCAGTGCCGTAGCAAGACCTACACGCTGGCGATACCCTTTTGAGAGTTGGCTTATTTTTTTATGTGCTTCTGGGGCAAGTCCCGTGAGTTGTACTACCTCTGCAATGCGCTCTTTACTTACCTTATATATACCTGCATTAAAAGCGAGATACTCCTTCACATACATCTCTAGATATAGCGGGTTGTGCTCTGGGAGATACCCTACAGCGCTACGTACTTGTTGTACATCTTTACGTGTGTCATACGAGTTTACTTGAGCGGTACCTTGAGTAGGAGCGAGGTAGGTGGTTAAGATTTTCATCATTGTACTTTTACCAGCACCGTTGGGGCCTAGAAAACCTACAATCTCCCCTTTATTAAGTGTAAACGAGATGTCGTCTAGCGCTTTCTGAGTGCCATAAGTTTTTGTAATACCGTGTACTTGGATGGACATATGATGGTTTTGTTCTTACACAAAGTTAGTAAATAAGGGATGAGCATAAAACGTAACAAGCAGGAGTTTCTTGTGTTCATTACTATGTAGTAGTAGGAGCTTGACCTATTTTAAGCGCAAGATCGAGCGCTTCTCGTCATTTTCATAACGGTGTGACGTTATAGCAGTCTTATACTAAGGTTTTTAGTGCTGAGATGTATGTGAGATTATGTGGATGTGATGACGCTTTCGCGAAAGCGTATAAAGTACTATTGTGAAATCCATAATAAAATGGGCTTAATAAAATTTATTTCGTAAAAGAGATGGTTTGTCGGTTCTCATTAGATTTTTTTTCTACATTAGCAGTCTAAGAATTGAATATGCAAACGCAAGTTTATTATTGGAACAACTTTTTTTATTTCTTCTTTTTTAAGAAGAGATCAGGATTGGTATTGCAGTAATTAGACATACTCAAAACTAAAAAAGTCCTGATAAAAATTTTTATCAGGACTTTTTTATTGGAGTCAATTCAAGTTAAATAAAATTTAGAAAGGTGATTACAAATCATCTATAGAAAACAGATTATGAAAGTAGCGATACAAGGCGTACGAGGGTCTTTTCACCACAAGGTAGCTCAAGAGTTTTTTGGGGCAGATGTGGAGGTGCTGGAGTGTATGTCTTTCCCAAGGCTGGTAGATGCATTGCTAGATGGTGAGGTAGATGATGCCGTGATGGCAATAGAAAATACCATAGCAGGAGCCATATTACCTAACTATGCACTACTAGATGATCATAACCTTACTATAGAAGGAGAATACTACCTAGATATACAACACAACTTGATGGCGCTCAAAGGCCAAGATCTTACTGCCATAAAAGAAGTATGGTCACACCCTATGGCAATATTGCAATGTAGACAGTTTTTTAGAGACTACCCATCTATAAAACTGGTAGAAGATACAGATACAGCGGGCGTGGCTAGAGAGATAAAAGATCGCAATCTAGCGGGTATTGCCGCAATTGCAAGCACGACAGCGGCAGAGATTTATGACCTCTCGATTATCAAGTCATCTATACAAACTGTAGATGAGAATGCTACTCGCTTTTTTATCCTTAATAAAAATGGAAAAGAAGCCCAAGGGGTTATAAATAAAGCATCGCTACGCTTTGCCACAGACCACAAGCGTGGGAGCCTGGCAACGATACTTAACGTGCTAAGTGATTGCAAGATGAATCTCACAAAAATTCAATCTATGCCTATCATAGAGAAACCTTGGGAGTATGCCTTTTTTGTAGATGTCACTTTTGATAGTGTAGAAAGTTTTAAGAAAGCAACCACTTTAGTCTCACTTATGGCAAAAGATTTTAAAGTATTAGGTGCTTATAAAAACCAGAAGCAATGAGTAAACCAGCAAATAGATTACAAGAAACTAAGGAGTACTACTTCTCAAAAAAGTTAAAGGAAGTACGTGGTCTCATAGCTGCTGGTCACCCTGTGATTAATATGGGTATAGGCAGCCCAGATATGCCAGCACCTCCAGCAGCGGTTGCTGCAATGCTCAAGGGCTTGCACGATAGTGTGGCACACCAGTACCAAAGCTATACTGGTATACCAGCACTAAGAGAGGCAATGGCCACTTTTTACAAAGATAATTATGGAGTCACTGCGCAAGCAGATACCGAGATCTTACCATTAATGGGGTCAAAAGAAGGGATTATGCATATCTCTATGGCATTTTTAAATCCTGGTGATAAGGTGTTATTTCCTAATCCTGGGTATCCTAGTTATGCGGCAGTAACACGACTCGTAGAGGCAGAAGCACTTACTTATGACCTAACAGCAGAAAATGGGTGGCTTCCAGATCTAAAAGAACTAGCAAAACAAGACCTATCGCAAGTGAAATTAATGTGGGTAAACTACCC
>JAHDEV010000164.1 GCA_020628615.1 Dokdonia sp. | reverse complement strand
TTTTTAGTAAGTCCTAGCTCTTTATTGATAATAAGCTGTATTGCCATCGCACGACGTACACTCTCTTCTGTAGGCGTTGTGATAGCCTCATCATAAGCATTTGTATGTAGCGAGTTACAGTTATCATAAATCGCATACAAGGCTTGCAAGGTTGTACGTATGTCGTTAAAATCAATCTCTTGTGCGTGTAAGCTACGCCCAGATGTCTGGATGTGATACTTAAGCATCTGTGCACGTGAGTTTGCTTTATACTTCTCCTTCATTGCCTTTGCCCAAATCTTACGAGCAACACGACCTATGACCGCATATTCTGGATCGATTCCGTTTGAGAAAAAGAACGATAAGTTAGGACCAAATTTATTGATATCCATCCCACGGCTTAGGTAGTACTCTACATACGTAAATCCGTTAGATAATGTAAGTGCAAGTTGCGTGATAGGGTTTGCTCCTGCCTCTGCAATGTGATATCCAGAGATAGACACACTATAGAAGTTACGCACTTTTTGCTCGATAAAGTACTCTTGTACATCACCCATTAAGCGCAGTGCAAACTCTGTAGAGAAGATACACGTATTCTGCGCTTGATCTTCTTTAAGAATATCTGCTTGTACCGTACCACGCACTTGTGTAAGTGTCTCTACTTTTATGCGGTTATACACATCTGCTGGGAGTACTTGGTCACCTGTTACGCCTAGTAACATTAACCCTAGACCATCATTTCCTTCTGGAAGATCACCTTGGTATGCTGGACGTGTTTTTCCTTTATAGATAGCTGCAATCTTTGCTTCTACCTCTGCTTCTAGTCCATTTTCTTTAATGTACTTCTCACAGTTTTGATCTATAGCGGCATTCATAAAGAAACCTAGCAGCATAGGTGCAGGTCCGTTTATGGTCATACTTACAGAGGTCATAGCGTGACTTAAGTCAAAACCAGAGTACAATTTCTTTGCATCATCAAGACAGCAAATACTCACTCCCGCGTTACCTATCTTACCATAAATATCTGGACGGTGACCTGGATCGTTACCATATAAAGTTACCGAGTCAAAAGCGGTACTTAATCGCTTAGCCGGCATTCCTAAACTCACGTAGTGAAAACGCTTGTTTGTGCGCTCTGGTCCTCCTTCTCCTGCAAACATACGTGTAGGATCTTCTCCCGTACGTTTAAAAGGATAGAGTCCCGCAGTGTATGGGAATTCTCCCGGTACATTTTCTTGTAAACACCAGATTAAGATATCTCCCCAAGCTTGATACTTTGGCAAGGCTACCTTAGGTATTTCTGTATGTGATAATGAGGCACTGTGCGTAGGGATTTTAATCTCCTTGTCTCTTACCTTAAAGGTATACACAGGCGCTTTGTATCTATTTACTTTCTCGTCCCAACCGGTAATAATCTCCCAGTTGTACGGATCGAGATCCATTTTTTCTCTGTCAAATTGTGCAAGTAACAACTTGACAAGATCTTTATCTTCATCGGTAGTTTCGGCGGCAAAGTCTGTGATTTGTAAACCTGCTTTGTCAAGTGCTGGAGTAACTCCTGCTATGGTCTCGATGGTTTTAAATATTCCGTAGAGACGTTGTGCTGTTTCTTGTTGCGCTTTCGCGAAAGCGTCATACCCTCTATTACTCTCTGCAATCTCGCTCAGGTAACGTGTACGCGCTGGAGGTATTACAAAGATCTTCTCACTCATCTCCTGGCTTATCTCAAAAGTACTCGTAAGATCTGCCTCGTTTACCGTGTTTACTTTCTCCATTATACGCTTGTAAAGCGTGTTCATCCCTGGGTCGTTAAACTGGCTTGCAATGGTTCCAAAAACTGGCAACTCATCTTGCGGTGTATCCCACAAGTTATTGTTGCGCATATATTGTTTCTTAACATCACGTAGCGCATCTAGCGATCCACGCTTGTCAAATTTGTTTATCGCAACGAGATCTGCAAAGTCTAGCATATCTATTTTCTCGAGCTGCGTAGCTGCACCAAATTCTGGTGTCATCACATAAAGCGACACATCGCTATGCTCTAGTATCTCTGTATCTGACTGCCCAATACCTGATGTCTCAAGGATGATTAAATCATACTCGGCTGCTTTAAGTACTTCTATGGCTTCGCCTACATACTTAGATAGTGCGAGGTTACTCTGTCTGGTAGCCAGCGAGCGCATATACACACGCTCATTGTTAATCGCATTCATACGGATACGGTCACCTAGTAAGGCTCCGCCCGTTTTACGCTTAGAAGGATCTACAGAAATAAGACCAATGGTCTTCTCTGGAAAATCAATAAGAAATCTACGCACCAGCTCATCTACTAGTGACGATTTACCTGCTCCTCCAGTACCTGTAATACCAAGTACGGGTGTAAGTGAAGATTCATTCTTTTTATGAATCGCATCAAGCGTATCTTTTGCAACCTCTGGAAAGTTTTCGGCAGCAGAGATTACTCTGGCTATAGCCGTAGGTACTTTATCACTAAGTTGAGAAGCTTGGTTATCTAGCTTATCTCCTATGGCATAATCAGACTGCTGTACAAGGTCATTAATCATTCCTTGTAATCCCATCGCACGGCCATCATCTGGAGAGTAGATACGAGTAATCCCGTAATCCATAAGCTCCTTAATCTCTTCTGGAAGTATCACACCACCTCCACCACCGAAGATTTTAATATGCCCCGCACCTTTCTCTTTAAGAAGGTCGTACATATATTTAAAATACTCATTGTGCCCTCCTTGATAAGAGGTCATTGCAATGGCATTTGCATCTTCTTGTATGGCAGTATTTACTACTTCTTCTACACTGCGGTCGTGACCTAAATGTATTACCTCTACACCGGTACTTTGTATAATACGGCGCATAATATTTATCGCGGCATCGTGTCCGTCAAAAAGGGAAGCAGCAGTTACTATTCTAACTTTATGCTTAGGAGTATAAGGAGTGGCTTGTTCCATTTGTAATTTTAAGTATGTATAACGATGTAAATTTACGTAATATTCAATAATAAAGCGAGTTGAATATGAATTACACAAAAAAGAAAGTTTATATGTGATTTGCGTTATAATATGTGCAATTTAGAGGTAAGAAAATCAAGCTTATGGCACATCTTACCTTACTTATACACTGCAAAGACCAAAAGGGAATTATCGCCTCGGTGACCAATTTCATTTTAGAAAACGAAGGAAACACCACCTATATAGATCAGCACGTAGATGCGGTGGCAAATGTATTTTTTATGCGCCTTGAGTGTGTATTTACAAATCCATCTTTTAACACTGCACAGTTTAAAACGGCTTTTAAAGAAAAGCTGGCAACTCCCTTTGAGATGCAATGGCAACTTTATCCCGCTACGCAAAAACTCAAAATGGCCATTTTTGTGTCAAAATATGATCACTGCCTCTATGATATACTAGGCCGCTACAACGCTGGCGAACTTAACGTAGACATTCCTTTTATCATAAGTAACCATAGTGATCTCGCACATATTGCGGCAAATTTTGACATCCCTTTTTATCACATCCCAGTGACAAAAGACACCAAAGCTGCTGCAGAGCAAGAACAGCTTAAACTACTCAAAGCACATCAAGTAGACTTTATTGTACTAGCTCGCTATATGCAAATCGTAACGCCCACGGTAATAAATGAATTTCCGCATCGCATTATAAACATACACCACTCTTTCTTACCTGCCTTTGTGGGTGCAAAACCTTATCACGCGGCCTTTGCTCGCGGTGTAAAAATTATAGGCACCACCAGCCACTACGTCACAGAAGAGCTAGACGCAGGTCCCATCATCGAGCAAGACACCATACGTGTGACCCACAGCCACACCATTCCAGACCTCATTGCAAAAGGTAGAGACCTAGAGAAAATCGTACTCTCAAGAGCTATAAAATTACACGCACAGCATAAATGCTTTGTGTATGGCAATAAGACGATAATTTTTACATAAAAGAAATGAATAAGCTGGGTTACGCTTTCGCGAAAGCGTAATTATCAATTATATTTACCACAATACTTAAATGACATTATTATGAAAAAGATCATCGCTGTACTCGTTTTATTTTCACTCGTTTCTTGTGCCGAATTACAAGGCGTTATAGAT
>JAHDEV010000017.1:4797-33710 GCA_020628615.1 Dokdonia sp. | reverse complement strand
TGTTAATGCAAGAGGAATCGAACCCCTTTTTATCCTTCCAAAACATTCAAAAAAAATTACTTGAACTTCGCTAGATGTGTTACTGTTTCTCTAAGCGGGTGCAAATATACAACTGTTTTTAATACTGACAACTTTATTTTGAAAAAAAATTATTTTTTTTCGTGACAGTAAAAACAACAATTCTAAGAACAACTCTTACAAATAAACCTCTATTTGTTAGCGGCTGCAAAACTACAACCTTTTTTGACTTTACAAACTATCTTTTGAAAATAATTTGAAATAAATTTTAAAGCCAATCAAATAAACATTTATAAGAACTACCGCTCACATTTAAACGGACGGCAAAGATACACAGAAGTTCAAGTCTGACAAGTATTTTTTAAATAAATTTAAAAATAATTTACAAACCACTGACCTTCTTAACCTTAAACAATATGAATTATATCTTCTCTTAGAATGAGACTAATGTTGCAGTAACACAAAGTATGATATGAAGAGGAAATGGTCGAGAATTTTCTTTCGCGAAAGCGTAAAAAGCACACTACACTATTATATACTATAATATAGGGGTACTACTCTACTCCATTATTCTTCCACTTATCAGATAATTCGAGAAATTTAAAATCTAGTGCTGTAGGCTGCGGCTCAAGTATACCTGATTGAAATGAGCGCTGTAATATATCTTCTATAAGGTAGTCTTCTTGCTCTTGTTCTGGATTGAATTCTCTTTTAAGTGAAATATCAAAAGCACTTGCTGTTGTGTTATACCAGAATGCTCTCCAGCCACTGCGAAGTCTCTTTATTAATTCAAAGGCTGTTTCTCCCGTTTGACGATGAATCAATTTTATAAGAATTTGCCCTTCGGTGCGTGTAAGTTTCTTAAGCTCTGCCGAAAATTCTCCTTCGAGATATTTGTGTATAATCTTTGTATATTTTTTTCGAGCTCGTTTACCTTCTATGGAGTCTAGTCTATTATTGAGCGCGACAAGCCGATCTGCAGCAAGTTTTGCATAAGGAAACACCTTTCTAGTTTTTCGGCGTAATATTAAGTAGCGTCTGCGGTCTTGATTATTATCAAATTTCAATCTTTTAAAAACGATTACCTCATTGAGATCTATAGCGCTCCTTGGAATCGTGTCTCCTTGAATTATGTAATATTCAATTTCAACTTCTGTTGAATCTACAGGAGTTTCTTGAGCTTGTGCAAGCCCTGCTATGAATACTATTATATATAGGAGATTATGTATGCGCATCTTTTTCTTTCGCTTTAAGCTAAAATCATTCCAAAATTAAAGATTAGAGTGCTATAACGTCATTAACTCTTGGTTAATATTCTTACTTTTAAAAAAAATATTATTCTATGGCTTCAAAAAGCATTTTAAATAAAAAGTCTCTAGACTTTCTTGAGAGTTACCTCAACAACGCAGCTCCTACAGGCTATGAGTGGGATGGACAGAAATTATGGATGGATTACCTTAAACCATATGTAGATGAGTTTATCACAGATACCTACGGTACGGCGGTTGCGGTAATAAATCCTGAGGCAAAATATAAGGTTGTAATAGAAGGTCACGCAGATGAAATCTCTTGGTATGTAAATTACATAGCAGATAATGGTCTTATCTATGTAATACGCAATGGTGGTAGTGATCACCAGATTGCACCTTCTAAGATTGTAAACGTGCATACTAAAAACGGAATTGTAAAAGGAGTTTTTGGCTGGCCAGCAATACATACTCGTAATAAAGCAAAAGAAGAGGCGCCAAAACCTGACAATATCTTTATAGACATAGGAGCAAAAGATAAAGAGGAGGTAGAAAAAATGGGTGTACACGTAGGTTGTGTAATTACATATCCAGACACCTTCCATATTCTTAATGACGATAAATTTGTGTGTAGAGCGATAGATAACCGCGCTGGTGGTTTTATGATTGCAGAGGTAGCGAGACTTTTACACGAGAATAAAAAGAAACTACCTTTTGGACTATACATCACAAACTCCGTACAAGAAGAGATAGGACTACGTGGTGCACAAATGATTGCAGAACGTATAAAACCAGATGTTGCCATTGTCACAGATGTTACTCACGACACGACAACACCTATGATAGATATGAAAAAACAAGGACACGCAGAGATAGGCAAAGGCCCTGTAGTTGCATATGCTCCTGCTGTACAGCAAAAACTACGTGACCGCATCACAGAAACTGCAGAGAAGAAAGAGATTCCTTTCCAGAGGGCTGCACTTTCTCGTGCTACGGGTACAGATACAGATGCTTTTGCTTATAGCGGTAGTGGTGTTGCCTCTGCTCTTATATCATTACCATTAAGATATATGCACACTACTGTTGAGATGGTACACCGTGAAGATGTAGAGAATGTAATAAAACTTATTTATGAAACGCTGCTTACTATAGAAGACGGTGAGACGTTTTCATATTTTGAATAAGTAGTAGTTACGCTTTCGCGAAAGCGTTTTTAATAAAAAAGACCCGTTCAAATACATTGTACGGGTCTTTTTTATTAAAAACTATTATTACTTATTGTCTAAGGTAGCGACTGCCAGATTCTTCTTCTATGAGAACATCATCACTTTCGATGATAAAAAGCTGATCAACACCATCTACAAAAAACTCTGAAAATAGAACTCTTACCGTTTTGTCTTCAATAACATACCCTACGCTATAAATAGCATCTCCAAAAGGTAAAATCCCTACTTCTTGAGAATCGAAAAACTCTATTGAAGCAAAACAAGAATTTGCTATTGGATCCTCATTCTCACAATCAAGAACACTATAAACATACCTATTACCTATAAGCGTCGCATCAGATGTACTATTTTCATCATCACTATTACACGAGACAAATATTAATAGCGATAAAAAAACTACTACAACTTTTTTCATAATATTTACTTTTAATTAAAGATAGCCAAGTTCTCAAAAGGTTGCGTAAACTTATAGTTAAATAATTATGGTATCCACTTCTTATCAAAGTTAGGTGCTCTTTTTTCTAAAAATGCATTTCTCCCCTCTACGGCCTCATCTGTCATATATGCTAGACGTGTTGCCTCACCAGCAAAAACTTGTTGTCCCACCATACCATCATCTGTAAGGTTCATCGCAAATTTGAGCATCTTTATAGAAATAGGTGATTTTGCAAGAATCTCTTGCGCCCACTCGTAGGCAGTATCTTCTAGCTCTGCGTGAGGTATCACTGCATTTACCATACCCATCTCATAAGCCTCTTGAGCAGAATAGTTTCTGCCTAAGAAGAAAATTTCTCTCGCTTTCTTTTGACCTACCATTTTTGCGAGGTAAGCACTTCCATAACCACCGTCAAAAGAAGTTACATCTGCATCTGTTTGTTTAAAAATAGCGTGTTCCTTACTTGCAAGAGTTAGGTCACAAACTACGTGCAGGCTATGCCCACCTCCTACTGCCCATCCCGGGACAACAGCAATTACTGCCTTAGGCATAAAACGTATGAGACGTTGCACCTCAAGTATATTTAATCTATGATATCCATCTTCACCTACATAACCTTCTTTACCACGTGCTTTTTGATCTCCACCAGAGCAAAAACTATAGACACCGTCTTTAGAAGATGGCCCTTCGGCAGAGAGTAATACTACTCCTATAGATGTATCTTCATTTGCATCATAAAAGGCATCATATAATTCCTTTGTGGTATTAGGCCTAAACGCGTTGCGCACGTCTGGTCTATTAAACGCTATACGAGCAACACCGTTACTCTTTTTGTAAGTTATGTCTTTATATTCTTTGGCTGTTTGCCAGTTTGGCTTATCCATAATGTGCTATTTTTACGTAAAAATAATTCTTTATTACTAGATGATGAAAAAAGTACTACTAAGTATTGTGGTTGTTTTTGCTTTCGCGAAAGCGTATTACGCACAAGAAAACACCACGGGTTCCTACATTTTTACAGATACTATTGATTTACAGGCTACACCAGTCATAAGTCAAGGAGTAACAGGAACGTGCTGGAGTTTTAGTACATCTTCATTTTTAGAAAGCGAGATTGCTAGACTTACTGGTAAAATGGTAGATCTTTCGGAAATGTACACAGTAAGGAATACCTACCCGGCAAAAGCTGAAAATTATGTAATGCGTCAAGGAAAGGCTCAATTTTCTGAAGGCGGACTCGCGCACGATGTCATTAATAGTGTTACGCGTTATGGCCTAGCACCAAACAGCGCCTACACCGGCCTGACACTTACAGATACTAAACATAACCACGCCGAAATGGTGGCCGTTATACATAGTATGCTAGACACTTATATAGATAATCCAGGAAGAACTCTGAGTGAAAAATGGAAAACCGCAGTAGATAAGGTGCTGGATGTTTATCTAGGTGAGAATATTAATAGCTTTGCTTATGAGGGTAAAACGTACACTCCTAAAGAGTTTGCAGATGCAATGAAGATAGTGCCTAGCGATTATGTAACCCTAACTTCTTTTACTCACCAGCCATTTTACAAATCATTTATCCTTAATATTCCTGATAACTTTTCTAATGGAGCGATGTATAATGTACCGCTAGATGAGTTTGTCTCAAATATAGATAATGCATTGAGCAACGGTTTTACAGTAACGCTAGATTGTGATGTGAGTGAGTTATCTTTTTCTTCAAAACACGGTGTAGCTGTAATACCAGACAATGAAAGTAATAAGAAGCTCGCTGTACTAGGACCAGAGCAAGAAAAAACAATTACACAACAATACCGTCAAGATGAGTTTGAAAACTATAATACTACAGATGACCACTTGATGCATATCACAGGGAAAGCAACAGATCAAAATGGTAATGTCTATTATAAAGTAAAAAACTCTTGGGGTACAGACTCTGAAAGAACGAAGTATGATGGCTACATATATATGAGTGCGCCCTATATACGTCTCAAGGCCATCTCTGTACTTATGCATAAAGACGGACTGAGCGAAACTACCGCAAAAAAAATGAGCAAAAACTAATTATAGCTTTTGCTCATTTATATAGTATGAAGAAAAGGGATTAATCAATTATATGAATCCCATCTTCTTTGATTAAAATCTTACGGTCTCTATATAGCGTCCCGATTGCTTTTTTAAAGCTCTTCTTGCTAAGACCAAGTTGATTTTGAATATCTACTGGATCTGACTTATCGTGTAGCGGCATAAAACCATCATTAGCCTGTAGCTCTTCATAGATATATTGAGCATTAGGCTCTATACTTTTATAACCTTCTTCTTGTAAAATAAGATCTATTTTACCATCCGGTCGTACTTTTTTAACCCAAGCGTCTAGCTTGTCACCCGTTCTTATATCTTCAAAGATGTCTTCTTTATATATAAGTCCTTTGTGCTTTCCGTTTACGATGGCGTTTGCTCCTCTATCTGTAATATGTGAGATAATTATGTCTACCTTATCAAACTTCTTTACCTCTACATTATCATTAGAGAGATACTTCATTGTTTTACTAGTCGCTGCAAGGCGATTTGTTTTCTCATCTAGATACATATAAACTATGTACCAGCTCCCTACCTTCATAGGTCTTGCTTGTTGAGCAAAAGGAACAAAAAGTTCTTTTTCTAATCCCCAGTCTAAAAAGGCTCCTACATTATTTACCGCAGTACAACGTAAGTACCCAAAATTATTAAGCTCTATATAAGGCTTTAGTGTAGTTGCTACTGGTCGCTCCTCGTGATCTAAATAAACATATACATTAAGTTCATCCCAAATTTTATACTCTTCTGGCACGTACTTATTAGGTAACAAGACATCATCTCCTGCTTCATTAGAAAGAAAGAGCCCTGGCTCCGTCTCTCTGTCTATTCTCATTATGTGGTATTTTCCTATTTCTAACATATTCTTTTGTAAAATGCAAAAGTACAACTACTACAAAGAAAAAAGCGCCTTGACTTGAGTCAAAGCGCTTTCTACATTCATTATAAGGTAGTCTATTTATAAACAGACTCTTTTTTAAAGTGCTTAGTAAGCATATAGTATACTACTGCACGGTATTTATTACGATTAGACTTTCCGTAAGTTTCAAGAACGCTGTCTATAGCTTTATCAAGATCTGCGCTATCTGCAAGACCTAATTTTTTAATCAAAAAGTTATTCTTTACAGTAGCAATTTCCGTTTCAGAACTTCCAGATACTGTTGATGAGTCTTTGTTATAAATTGATGGTCCACATCCTATTGTTACTTTAGTAAGAAGATCCATATCTGCGGTCATACCACATTTGTTCTTTAAATCATCTGCATATTTTGAGATGAGTTCTGCTCTTTTGCTCATAATTTTTTATAGTTACTTGTTGATTAAATTATTAATTCACTTTAAAGATAAGGAAAAAGTTAAACTCTCTTAAAAAAAATTATTTTATGAACTTAAAGTAGTCAAGAAGCACTTCATCGTTAATTTTGCGCGGTGTAAAGATTTCTAGCAGCGTAGGTTGAGATGAAGATGCATATAGCTGTTTTTTTGCTGCTACACATTCCTCTTCGTTTGTTGCCTTGAGATATCTAAAATTATACATCTCACAAAGCTTCTCTGCAGCTAGGTGGTGTGTTGTTTCAAAAAACTCATCAAAGTTATTTGTGTTCTTATCCTCATTAGGTAAAATTCTAAATATACCTCCACCACTATTATTAATAACTACAATCTTAAAGTCATTAGGAATATATTGATTCCATAATGCATTACTGTCGTAAAAGAAACTAAGCTCTCCCGTTATTAAAGTTGTAAGTTTCTCACTTACCATCGCACCACCTATCGCTGTGCTCGTACTACCATCTATACCGCTCGTACCTCTATTACAATATACCTCTAGTGTTTTATTTACGTCAAAGAGTTGTGCATACCTTACCGTACTACTATTACCTAACTGCAATATAGAGTGATCTGGAATTATCTCTAATATATGATCAAAGGCTTTAAAGTCACACCAATCCATTTGTGCAATGTACTCACTATGTAATCTATCTCTCTTTGCCCGTACAGCGAGCCAGCTTTCTTGATAAGTACTTTCTTTAGGCTCGGTAAGTAGCTGCAGTTTTTCTAAAAAGAAAGAAGCACTTACCTCAAAGTGCCTATTAAGACAGAAATATGTATCGTATGCTTTCTTAGTATCTACGTGCCAGTGTTGCTCAGGTTGATAATTTCTTAAAAAGGCTTTTACCTTTTTTGATACCACCATCCCTCCAAAGGTGAGAAGGATCTCAGGTTGCAAATCTTTAAACCCAGTATCATCTAGACTCCCTATGATGTTATCTATACGTGTAAAAAAATTAGGATGTGCTACATTAGACGTCGTTTCTGTAAACACAACAACACTTGGGTCATTACCAAGTAAATCTAGTAATGCCGGAGACATTGTATCTGGATCTTGCACTCCTATAATAACAAGTTTACGCGTTGCCTTACTCCAGTCTTGAGCATAAGGCAGTAACTCTTTATTAGAAAGTTCTTTTTCTATAAGCTTAGGTGCAATTTCTATAGGAGTATCTATAGACACATCTGTCATCTCATATAATGGCTCATAAAATGGCACGTTAATATGTACAGGTCCAGATTGCTCAATTGCTATATTAAGCGCTTTATTGATTTCTTGATTATTATGACGCTGACTTTCCTTTATCTTTTGAGCCACCTTTGCATCTGTTACATCATCTGTAGGAACTAACTCAGAGTACAGGTTTGCCGAATAAAGGATATGATTTTCAAACACATTTTTTTGTCGTATGGTTTGTCCATCACCTATATCTATACGCTCTATAGGTCTATCTGCACTTATTGCTATAAGCGGTATGTCACTATAAAAAGCCTCAGAGATTGCTGGATAGTAATTAAGTAAGGCGCTTCCAGATGTACACACCAGCGCGACAGGTTTACCCGTTTGCTGAGCTATGCCCAAACCTACAAAAGCAGCACATCGCTCATCTACTATACTATATGCCTTGATTTTAGGATTTTTTGTAAACTCTATGGTAAGTGGCGCATTACGTGAGCCGGGAGATATAATAACCGTATCAATACCTTTACTCAAGCAAAGGTGTACGATAGATTGTGCAACTGGAATTTTTGAGTGAATCATTAATTACAAAAATACGACTTCTACACCGCAGTATACTAGTAGAAAAAATCAGTTTTATTGAAATTTCTATTATAATAGTAAACACAAACAATGACTACAAAACAGTTGCAACTGTCTGCAATTTATTTACAGTTTCCTCCCACTCTAAAGCCGGCTTACTAGAAGCGGTTATACCACCACCTACATATAATTGTGCGCCTTGAGCGTCTATTTCCATACAGCGTAGATTCACAAATAGATGCGTATGCTTTTTTACAGCGCCGTAGGCTAGATTCTCAACATTACGACGTGTGCTTGCTCGTTTTTTTTCTGTCTTTATATTGAGTTCTCCTAAAAAACCCGTGTAATATGCTCTATTATAATTCTCATTTTGTAAGATAAAATCTCTGGCCTCAAGCTTAGGCAAACCACATACGGCTGGCGTAGGGTGCAATGCTTGTATTATAGATGCAAGCTTAGTATCACTATCGTGCACTATAGCAGTAATATCTGTTTTAAGATGCAATAATGTACCTGCTTGATGTGTATGAGTTTCAGACACTTTCAAATCTTCTACTACATCTTTAAGATTATATGCTATAGTATCTGTAACAAGCTGCTGCTCTTCTATTTCCTTTGCTCCCCAGCTTACTTCTAGTGTATCTTCTTTCTTCTGTGTGCCAGCTAGCGACATTGTATAAAGCTTTCTATTTTCGACCGAGAGAAGGGTTTCGGGTGTGGCGCCCAGCCATAATCCTACTTTAGGATGATACCAGCAATACACAAAAGCTGTTGCGTAGCTGTCTAGCAATCTTTTAAAAATGGATACAGGTGACTCATAGTTGTGATTTATTTTTTGCTTTCGCGAAAGCACAACTTTCTTCAATCCAGTATTTTTAATCTCATTTATACCTCTTTCTACAAGTGCAATATGTTGCTCTTTTGCTCCTTGAGCCACCTCAACCGAAGTTGTAACGATCTCCTCACTAGATTGAGTAGTTACATACTCATCTAGACGCATCTCAAAAGACTGTGATTGCAGAATCAATATGGTTTCTGCCTTAGTTGTGTCAAAAGGAGCAAATACAAATCCACTCTCACTAAAGTCTGAAACCGTATGTAAATCATCTTCTTCTTGAAGCAAAGCAGTAACCTTTTTTTGGTTTGGCTTTCTGTATACCACAAAGGGTAATGCTTCATCAAAATGATTTTGAATCTCTATAAAGAATGCGTCTTGATCCATTACTTTCTAGGCAGGGCTATAGTTGTAAGCTTACACTTTGAGATAAGATTATCTTCTTCATCTACCACATCAATATTCCATAGTTGAGTGGTGCGACCTTTATGAATAAATGTTGCCTTTGCATACACCATTCCTTCACGTTTACTTTTTACGTGATTTGCAGAGATTTCAATACCTCTTATGGTATGTGCCTGGTCTAAAAACATAAAACTAGCTGCACTACCTACGCTCTCTGCAAGAGCCACCATTGCCCCGCCGTGCAAGACACCATCTGGCTGATGTACCTTAGGGGTAACAGGCATTTGTGCTGTCAAAAAATCTTCACCAAAGTCTATATACTTAATATCTAAAGTCTCCATCAAAGTATTCTTGCAACTCTCTGCCAGGCGTGCAAGTACTTCGTCTTTTGTGTAATTCATAGCAATATGTTAAATAATGTTCTATGCAGAACTTTCTGTATTCAAATTTCGTTAATATTGCGGACAAATTCCCTTTTATTATGATTAAAAAGACCATAGCAATTACCGTATTACTCTTAACTTTTATAGCCTGTGACAAGCTAGATGAGTTAACAAAGTTTAATATAGATTACACCACAAACATTACTATACAGTCTACAAGTATACTAGACGCTCCATTTGATATTATCACGCCAGAAACTACTACAAACTCTCAACAAGAGTTTGAAAATAATAATACAAATGCAGACCTAGTAGAGAGTGTGAAGCTCACCCAGCTCACATTAAACTTACAAACGCCAGAGTCTGGTGATTTTGACTTTCTTAATGACATCGCTATCTACATAAATGCAGATGGTCTTGAAGAACGTCTCATTGCCTCTAGAGTAAGTATACCAGAAGATGGTTCAAGAACTCTTGAACTAGATGTAAACGACACAGAACTTAAAGATTACATACAAGGTGAGACTTATACATTACGCACAGAGACTACTACAGATCAAACCATAGAGTCTGACCACGAGATTGAGATTTATACAAGATTTAGAGTAGATGCAAAGATTTTAGGACTATAATCTTATAACACCTATCACTTCTTAAAAATGTGTCGTACTTTTAAAGTGCGACACATTTTTTTATATATGAAAATCAAAATTCTCGAAAACAAGCGTGCAAAACTTCTCACCCTAGAGAGTTATCACTATCGCGATTTATTACCATTATCAAGTCAGGTAGACCTTAATGCATACGGAGGCTCAGATATTTCAACAGGGCCAAAATTAAAGAAGTATATCAAAGACGCCATAACCAGACGTCAAGCAGGTACTGCGCTCCCATTTATCATTTTTGACAAAGAGCTATGTAAGTTTGCAGGCTCTACCCGTTTTGGAAATATAGATAAGGTTAACAAAGTCGTTCATATAGGATGGACGTGGCTTGGAGAGGATTTCCGCGGAAGCGGTCTCAACCAGCATATTAAGTTTTTAATGCTGCGCTATGCTTTTGAAAAACTCTCGTATGAGCGTGTTGAGTTTCGTATAGATGAGCGCAACACACGATCAAGAAAAGCGGTCGAAAAGCTGGGCGCAACCCTAGAGGGAATTTTACGTAAAGACATTATTACAAAAAATGGCCGTAGGCGCAACTCTTGCTGCTACTCAATTTTAAGAGATGAGTGGGAAGATATTAAAAACACTCGCTTTGTAGAAGTGCTTAACCGTAGTGAAGAATAGGGTTATGAGTACGCTTTCGCGAAAGCGTAAAACCACTAAGCTTCTACACCCACAAAGTCAAAACGCACCATCCCATCATCATCTATACTGGTAAGTTGTACCTCGTGTAACTGGTTTACAAGTTCTGGGTTCCAAGGGGCCTTTACTTTTACATAGTTTTCTGTAAAGCCGTGTATATATCCCTCTTTATTTTCACTTTCAAAAAGTACTGTGCGCTGGGTTTCTAGCTGTGATTCATAAAAGGCACGTCTCATTTTTGCTGAAAGGCCACGCAGCATTTTACTACGTTTACTTCGTACATTTTTTGGCACCACACCATCCATTGTAGCGGCAGGAGTATTATCTCTTTCTGAATAAGTAAATACGTGTAGGTATGATATATCTAGACTGTTAAGAAAGTTATAGGTCTCAAGAAAATCTTCGTCTGTCTCTCCCGGAAAACCTACAATCACATCTACCCCTATACAGGCGTGAGGCATCACTTCTTTAATTTTTGCAACGCGATCTACGTAGAGTTCTCGCTGGTAACGACGTCGCATTAAACCTAATATTTTATTGCTTCCACTCTGTAAAGGAATATGGAAGTGCGGCACAAAGGTGCGTGAATTTGACACGACCTCGATGGTTTCATTTTTAAGAAGGTTAGGCTCTATAGATGAGATGCGCAGGCGTTCTATACCCGTCACCTTATCTAGCTCTTGCACGAGTTCTAGAAAAGTGTGCTCGTGTTTTTTGTTACCAAATTCTCCTTTACCGTAGTCACCTATATTAACACCTGTGAGTACAATCTCTTTGATGTCTTGTGCAGCGATTTTGGCCGCGTTGTCCAGTACATTTTGTAAAGTATCACTTCTAGAGATACCGCGCGCTAGTGGTATGGTACAATAGGTACATTTATAATCACAACCGTCTTGCACTTTTAAGAAAGCACGCGTACGATCACCTATAGAGTAAGAGCTTACATAAAAATCTGCATCTTGTATCTCACAGGCGTGTACCTCTCCTCCATCACGCGCACGATCTGGATTGTTAAGCAAGTCGTTTATATAACTTGTTACATTAAACTTCTCTGTTGCTCCTAGTACAAGATCTACCCCGTCTACCGCAGCAAGTTCTTCTGGTTTGAGTTGTGCATAGCATCCCACCGCTACTTTTACAGCATCTGGATTTGCTTTTTGAGCTTGCTTTACAATGTTTTTAAAACGCTTGTCTGCATTTTCTGTAACACTACAGGTGTTTATCACATAAACATCTGCGGCTTCAGAAAAATCTACCTTATCAAAACCTTCTTTGCCAAAACTGCGCGCAATGGTGCTGGTTTCAGAAAAATTAAGTTTACAACCTAAGGTATAAAAAGCGACTTTCTTTGTAGAAGACATTTGGACTATATTTGTGTACTGCTTAGCCTTAAAAAAGGTGGGCAAAGATACTCTTAATTATTTGCTTACTCAAATTGAAAAACACCCGCTCACTTTTACTTAATTATTTCTTATTTACACTTTGCATACTTAGTACTATAAGTTGTGACAAAGGTGATACGAGTGATCGTGATCATCAAGTTTTTAGGTATAACGAGCAGTATCAAATTTCTACCCTAGATCCAGCATTTGCGCGTAACCCTCCTATAATATGGCCAGTTAACCAGCTGTTTAACGGGCTTGTACAACTAGATAATAATCTTAACGTACAACCAGATATTGCAAAGTCGTGGGAGATCTCTCAAGATGCACTCAACTATACCTTTATATTACGAGATGATGTACGCTTTCATAAACACCCTGCTTTTAACACTAAAGACAGCACACGCACAGTAACCGCTGCAGATTTTGTTTACTCCTTTAATAGACTACGTGACCCAAAAATTGCCTCACCTGGGAGCTGGGTGCTAAGTAATGTAGCAAGCTACAAAGCTGTAAACGATACTACCTTTACCATTAGATTAAAAAAAGCATTTCCGGCATACTTAGGTTTACTTAGTATGCGCTACTGCTCTGTTGTCCCAAAAGAAGTGACCACTCATTATGGTAACGAGTTTAGATCTCACCCCATAGGCACTGGCCCTTTTAAATTTAAACGATGGGAAGAAGGTGTAAAACTAGTCTTACGTAAAAATGAGTTTTATTATGAGAAAGATGAAGAAGGCAACCAGTTACCCTATCTTGAGGCAGTGGCTATTACATTTTTACCAGATAAGCAAAGTGAGTTTTTACAATTTGCACAAGGCAATATAGATTACCTTAACAGCTTAGACCCGTCATATAAAGACGAGATTCTTACCGCTTCTGGTGCTTTAAGAGCAAAGTATCAAGATCGTGTACAGTTTGAAAAAGTACCCTGGCTCAATACAGAATACATAGGCTTTTACCTAGATAGTGACACGCCAGAGGTACAATCTGCTTTATTACGCAAGGCAGTAAACTATGGTTTTGATCGTAAAAAAATGATCACATACCTGCGCAATGGTATCGGCAAGCCGGCGGTAAATGGTTTTATACCCAAAGGACTTCCTGGCTATGATAACATAAAAGGATATGAGTATGATGCTACGCTTTCGCGAAAGCTAATAGCACAATACATTAAAGATACAGGAGATACATCTCCAGAAATCACTATAGGTACAAACAGCCAGTACTTAGATATATGTGAGTACATACAAAGAGAGTTACAAAAGGTAGGGCTAAAAGTAAATATTGATGTAATGCCTCCATCTACGCTAAGACAAATGAAAAGTAGCGGTGAGCTAGATGCCTTTAGAGCCAGCTGGATTGCAGATTATCCAGATGCCGAAAATTACTTAAGCCTTTTCTATAGTAAAAACTTCACTCCTAATGGACCAAACTACACGCATTTTAAAAGTGCAACCTATGATAGCTTATACGAGCATAGTTTGAGCATTACAGATATAGGCCAGCGCAAAAAATTATATCGCACTATGGATTCCCTTATAATAGACAAGTCTCCTATTATACCGCTCTATTATGACGAGGTAGTACGTTTTACTCAAAAAACGATTTCTGGTTTTGAACCCAATGCACAAAACTTTCTGGTTTTAAAATATGTAAAGAAGCAAAAATTGTAACCGCTCATCAATAAAAATCCATAGCCATCGCACTAAAAGACACCTATAAAACGATACCTTCCCCATCTGAAGAGACACTATTTAAGGATAGAAATAGCAAGTTTTTTGGCTATGCATTTCCGGTGACATCAGAGGCCGAAGTAAAAGAGCATATAGAAAGTCTTAAAAAACAACATTACCAGGCGCGACACTGGTGTTATGCATATGTACTAGGTCAAGAGTACGAGCAATACCGAGCAAATGATGATGGAGAACCGTCTAATAGTGCTGGAGCACCTATTTACGGACAGCTACAGTCTTATGACGTTACAAATGTGCTCGTTGTAGTTGTGCGATATTTTGGCGGGACAAAACTTGGTGTAGGAGGTTTAATAAATGCCTATCGCACAGGAGCTCAAAACGCGCTAGAAGCTTCTCATATTGTAGAAAAAACGATAGACATCCCCTTTAAAGTACAATTTGAGTACCCATTACTTAATAAAGTAATGCGATTAATAAATGATTATAAAGTGACGATCATCAACCAACATATGGAAATGAATTGTGTTTTTACACTTGCCATACGTAGAAAAGAGTCTGAAAAGGTGATTAATGCCTTTAAAGAAGTGTATGGGATAACGCTTCTAAAAGACGAAGATTAATTATAGCTTATCAAGTATATATTGCGGACATCTCATAGGTCTGCCAGTTTCGGTATTAATAAAGATCAATTCTGTACTTGCGATTGTTAATAAATCATCATCTTGGTTAAAAACCTCATAATCGAATGTTATTCTCACCGTCGGAGTAGCGCGCAAAGTTGTAACAATTTTTAAGGTGTCATCAAAGAGCGCAGACTTCTTAAACGTGGTTTGTAAATTATAAACTGGTAGCATCACTCCGTTCTCCTCCATCCACTTATAAGAGATTCCTAAATTCTCAAGCCACTCAAGCCTAGATACTTCCAAGTATTTTGCATAGTTACTGTGATGGACAAAGCCCATTTGGTCAGTTTCAGAATATCTAACTTTTAAAAAAGTAATATGATTTTTCACAGAGTAAGCAGTATTTTTTCGTAGTTTTAAACTTGCGATCATATTGCAACAAAAATTGCGAAAAAACAACCCCTATTCAGTTTTTTTATTACTTTTTTTGTTCACATATTTGTGATGCTTTTGAAGGGCACCTTATCAACACGACGATAAACCTTTCAAAAGGAATTCTAGACAACCGAAAACCTAATAATTTAACTAAACGAATGACTCTAACTGCGCAATCTGTATGGGATAACTGTCTCTCTTTTATAAAGGACAATATAACACCCCAGGCATACAAAACGTGGTTTGAACCGATTAAGGCGGTCAAACTCACAGATAACGCATTAAGTATTCAAGTACCTAGTAAATTCTTTTACGAGTGGCTTGAGGAACACTACGTAAAACTTCTTAAAGTTGCTCTTAATAAAGTACTAGGTGAAAATGCCAAACTGGTCTATGTGATCAAGATGGAAAATACCTACGGAAACAATCAACCTTTTACAGAAAGAATTCCTAGTGCAAATCGCAGCACTATGAAATCACAAGAGGTAGATGCTCCACTTAAAAATAAAAATCCAGAGCTTAAAAATCCTTTTGTAATTCCTGGAATAAGAAATTTACAAATAGAATCACAACTCAACCCTAATTATAACTTTGAAAACTTTTTAGAAGGAGACTCAAATCGTCTTGCAAGATCTGCAGGTATGGCCGTGGCAAATAAGCCAGGGGGAACTTCTTTTAATCCGCTTTTAATATTTGGAGGAGTAGGTTTAGGTAAAACACACCTTGCTCACGCAATAGGTGTACAGATAAAAGATAAGTATCCTGCAAAAACTGTTTTATACATTTCTGCAGAGAAGTTTACACAACAATATATAGAGTCTGTAAAAAAGAATAATAGAAATGATTTCATTCACTTCTATCAAGTTATAGACGTTCTTATTGTAGATGATATTCAACTGCTAAGTGGTAAGGCAGGTACCCAAGATGTATTTTTCCACATTTTTAACCACCTACACCAGAACGGAAAACAGGTAATCCTTACCTCAGACAAGGCTCCTGTAGATATGCAAGATATAGAGCAACGCCTCTTATCACGTTTTAAATGGGGATTAAGTGCAGAGCTACAACACCCTAGTTTTGAAACACGCATTGCCATTATAAAGCAAAAGCTTTATCAAGATGGTGTTGAGATGCCAGAAGAGATTGTAGAGTTTCTTGCAAATAACATCAAGACAAACGTACGTGAACTAGAAGGCGCAATTATATCACTTATAGCTCACTCATCTTTTAACAAGAAAGAGATCACTCTTGACCTTGCAAAAAAGATTGTAGATAACTACGTGAAGCACACTAAGAGAGAAGTCTCTATAGATTACATTCAGAAAATTGTTTCAGATTACTTCCAGATGGATGTAGAAACGTTACAATCTAAGACTCGTAAAAGACATATCGTACAAGCGAGACAACTAGCAATGTTCTTTGCAAAGAAGCTTACTAAAGCTTCACTAGCAAGCATAGGCTCTCAGATAGGACAGCGCGACCACGCAACAGTTCTTCACGCTTGTAAAACGGTAGATAATCTAGCGAGTACAGATAAGCAGTTTAGAAAATATGTAGAAGACCTTGGTAAAAAACTTTCGGTTTAAAACCAGAATCATACAATAGAAAAAGCCTCAAAATATATGTTTTGAGGCTTTTTTTTTACGCTTTCGCGAAAGCGTAATCACTACTATAAACTAGCGCCTAGGTAAATCGCTATCTTCATCTTTAAGTGGTAATTGTGAACTTCCCATCAAGTATGCATCTACGTGATGTGCAGCTTGTCTTCCTTCTGAGATTGCCCACACAATGAGCGATTGCCCTCTACGCATATCTCCAGCAGCAAATACGCCTGAAACACTAGTCGCATATGACGTAGCTTTTACGTTACCACGCATATCTGTATCTAGATGTAGCTGATCTATAAGTGTCTTTTCGGGCCCTGTAAAGCCTAGTGCAAGGAAAGCCATATCACAAGCCCATTCCTTTTCTGTTCCTGGTAATTCCTTAAGCTCACGTCTACCGTTTTCATTTGTAACCCACTCTACTTCTGAGGTTATAAGCCCCGTGAGATTACCGCTGGCATCACCCACAAACTCCTTTGTAGAAATACTAAAAACTCTTTCTACCCCCTCCTTATGAGAAGAACTTGTGCGCAAGCGCATAGGGTAATAAGGCCAGGGTTGCTCTGCAGGTCGCTCTATAGTAGGTCTATTAAGAATCTCAAAATTTGTAACCGTTTTTGCTCCTTGTCTATTACTAGTACCTATACAGTCTGACCCTGTATCACCTCCACCTATAACAATCACGTTTTTATCTGTAGCTACAATAGTTTCATCCCACTGGGTTATACCATCTTGTCGCTCATTATTTTGCTTTAAGAAATCCATTGCTTGATAAACTCCTTTAAGATGCGCCCCTTTTATAGGTATAGACCTCCTCAAAGTAGCACCACCACAGAGTACAATCGCGTCATACTCATCTTGAAGCGTCTCTACACTTATGGTATGCCCTACATTTGCATTTGTTTTAAAAGTTATACCCTCATCTTCAAGTACAGCCAGGCGTCTGTCTATCACATTTTTTTCCATCTTAAAATCTGGAATTCCGTACCTTAAAAGGCCACCTATTTTACTATCGCGCTCAAATACGGTCACAGTGTGCCCAGCCCTATTAAGCTGCTGTGCAGCGGCTAGTCCAGAAGGGCCAGACCCTATCACTGCAACCGATTTGTCTGTACGTTTTTGAGGTGGTTGTGGGACGATCCACCCCTCGTCAAAAGCTCGTTCTACAATATTTTTTTCGATATTTTCTATACTTACAGGGTCTGCATTTATACCTAGAACACACGCCTCTTCACAAGGTGCTGGACATAAACGCCCTGTAAACTCCGGAAAGTTATTTGTCGCGTGTAGTATAGTTGCCGCTTCTTTCCATCTTCCTTTATAGACTGCATCATTAAAATCTGGAATGAGATTACCCAGCGGGCATCCCGAGTGACAAAACGGAATACCACAGTCCATACAGCGGCCGCCTTGTTGTTTTAAATCTGCCTCTTCTAGCGGTACAGTAAACTCCTTATAATTTTTAACACGCTCTTCTGGCGCTATATATCCTTCGTCTTTACGATCGTATTCTAAAAATCCTGTTACTTTCCCCATCTTCTAGTTTGCTAATGTTTTTTCTTCTTCTAATCTTATCAATGCCTTGCGGTACTCTTCTGGTAGCACTTTCGTGAAATTTTTAATCTCTGCATCCCAGTTTTCTAAAAGTCGTTGAGCCAGCGGTGAGAGTGTGGCGTTGTAATGATTTTCGACTAATTGCCTGAGCTCTTTCTTATCTTGATCTTCTTCAACTTTAAGGAAGTTAAGCCCTTCTGTGTTTGCTTTTCGCGAAAGCGTACTTGCTGTATCATACACATATGCAATACCGCCACTCATACCAGCGCCAAAGTTTCTTCCTACCTCGCCTAATATGACCGCAATACCTCCGGTCATATACTCACAACCGTGATCACCTATACCTTCTACGACGGCTTTTGCTCCAGAGTTACGTACACAAAAACGCTCTCCAGCTTTTCCATTTATATAGGCCTCACCAGCAGTAGCACCATAAAATGCCACATTACCTATGATGACATTATCTTCTGGTATGATGGTCGCCTCTACCGGAACCTTCACTATTACCTTGGCTCCAGAAAGTCCTTTACCTATGTAATCATTTGTGTTGCCAGTAACTGCCAGTGTGAGTCCGTGAGTTGCAAAGGCAGCAAAACTCTGCCCTGCAGAACCCTCGAAATTAATTTTTAAAGTGTTTTCTGGTAATCCATTCACACCGTAAATCTTCGATATCTCATTACTTAATATAGCTCCTACTGCTCTATCTTCATTTGTAATCTTAAGATCTAGTGTGGTTTTTTCTTTTCTAAAAAGTGCTGGGTGCGCCTGTGATATAATCTTAAAATCAAGCGCTTTCTCAAGGTCGTGATCTTGCTTTTCTACATTATGTAATGGCTGCCCTTTTGAGGTATCTACCTTGTGTAATATAGGTGTAAGATCTAGACCTAATGCTTTGTACTGTTCTATGGTATTATTACGATCCAGCTTTTGCACTTGACCCACCATTTCATCTACCGTCTTAAAGCCAAGCTTTGCCATAATCTCTCGCAACTCTTGTGCAACGAAATACATAAAGTTTACGACGTGCTCTGGCTTTCCTTTAAAACGTTTACGTAGTTCTGGGTTTTGAGTAGCAATTCCTACTGGGCAGGTGTTTAAATGACATACACGCATCATTATACATCCAGAGGCTACAAGCGGTGCTGTTGCAAATCCAAACTCTTCGGCTCCTAGTAAACAAGCAATTGCTACGTCTCGGCCTGTTTTGAGCTGGCCATCGCACTCAAGTCGCACACGCCCGCGCAAATCATTCATTACAAGAGTTTGTTGTGCCTCTGCTAGACCTAGCTCCCAAGGTAAACCTGTATGTTTTAATGAGGTGAGTGGCGTTGCTCCTGTACCTCCATCGTGTCCAGATATAAGTATTACATCTGCCTTAGCTTTTGCAACTCCAGCTGCTACAGTACCTACACCTACCTCAGACACTAGCTTTACATTAATACGCGCTTCTCTATTTGCAGATTTGAGATCGTAAATTAATTGCGATAAATCTTCTATAGAGTAAATATCGTGATGTGGTGGTGGCGATATAAGCCCTACATATGGTGTAGAATTACGTGTTTTTGCAATCTCAGGATTGACCTTAGGTCCAGGCAGCTGACCACCTTCTCCAGGTTTTGCTCCTTGCGCCATTTTTATTTGTATCTCGGCAGCGTTTGTTAGATAGTTTGAGGTTACCCCAAAACGCCCTGAAGCTACTTGCTTTATGGCGCTGTTTTTCCAATCGCCATTAACGTCTTTATAAAAACGCTCTTGATTTTCTCCTCCCTCACCAGAGTTAGACTTACCATCTATACGATTCATAGCTACGGCAAGTGTCTCGTGAGCTTCCTTACTTATAGAACCATATGACATTGCACCAGTTTTAAAGCGCTTTACAATATCTGTCCACGGTTCTACTTCATCAATATCTATAGGGTCATAATTTGTAAACTCAAATAAACCGCGTATGGTCATAAGCTGTTTGGCTTGATTATTTACACGATCTGCATACTCTTTATAAATAACAGGCTTATTGCTACGCACAGATTCTTGAAGCTTTGCAATGGTAAGCGGGTTAAATAAATGCGCCTCTCCATCTCGTCTCCACCTATACTCACCACCTATCTCTAGAGGTAAATCTGCTGCGATATCTTTAGTATGATAGGCAGCCTTATGCCTCTTACTTATCTCGCCTTCTAACTGGTGTAACCCTACGCCTTCTATTCTAGTAACCGTGCGCGGGAAATACTGGTTTACGACCTTCTTACTGATACCTATACACTCAAAAAGTTGTGAGCTACGGTATGAGTTAAGGGTAGAAATACCTATTTTATTCATCACCTTGAGGACTCCTTTACCTACAGCCTTATTAAAATTTTGTATCGCCTCTTCTACATCAACATTTGCAAGTTTTAAATCTTCTGGATGGTTTTCTATAATCTCATTAACCATATACGGGTTTATGGCACTCGCTCCGTACCCAAATAATAAGGCAAAGTGATGTACCTCTCTAGGCTCTGCAGACTCTATAATAAGGCTAAAACTTGATCGCTTCTTATCACCCCCTAACCCGTTATTTACATAAGAGCAAGCAAGCAAAGCTGGTATAGGCGCCAGCTCTTGAGATGTATTTCTATCTGACAAGATAATGATGTTTGCACCCTCATCTAGTTGTTGAGAAACCTCTTGAAGTAAATTTTCTAGAGCATCCTCCAGACCATTATGTCCTTTTTCTACCTTATATAAAATAGGCACAGAAACCACCTTAAAGCTCTCGTTATCTAAACTTTTGATTTTATCTAAATCTTGTTTTGAGATAACAGGGTTTTGAATTTTTAGTTTTTTACAGTGCTCACCATTTATTTCAAAAATATTTGAGTCTGCACCCAGTGTGAGTGAGATATCTGTAATTAACTCCTCTCGTATACCATCTAGAGGTGGATTTGTAACCTGCGCAAAGAGTTGCTTAAAGTAATTATAGATTAATTGCGGCCTCTCAGAAAGTGCAGCAATAGGTGCATCATTACCCATAGAACCTATAGGCTCCTTAGCCTTTGCAGCCATAGGTAATATAATCGTATTTATATCTTCTTGCGTGTACCCAAAGGTGAGTAAACGCTCCTTAAGCGGTGCTTCATTTAAAAATAATGGACACTCATTATAAGGTATGTCTCTAAGGTGCACAAGATTGTCATCTAGCCACTCTTGATACGGGTGACGGGTTGCAATCTCTTCTTTTATCTCCTCATCATTTATAATACGACCTTGTGCCATATCTACCAGAAACATTTTTCCTGGCTCGAGACGACCGTGCATCTGTACATTTTGTGGTTCTATCTCTACCACTCCAATTTCTGAAGACATTATCACATAACCGTCTTTTGTGACAGAGTATCGAGAAGGCCTCAATCCATTGCGATCTAGAACGGCACCTATATAATTACCATCTGTAAACGGTATAGAGGCTGGACCATCCCACGGCTCCATAAGGCAAGAGTTAAATTCATAAAAAGCACGCTTTGCCAGAGACATATCTTCATTTTTCTCCCAGGCTTCTGGCACCAGCATCATCATCACTTCTGGCAACGATCTACCCGTCATAAGCAAGAGCTCTACCACCATATCCATAGAGGCACTATCTGACTTACCTGGTAATACGACGGGAAGTATTTTCTTTATCTCCTCCCCAAAGAGCGCACTTTCCATAAGCTCCTCACGCGCATACATTCTGGTCACGTTACCTCTTAAAGTATTAATCTCACCATTGTGACACATATATCTAAAAGGCTGAGCAAGATCCCAAGTAGGAAATGTATTTGTAGAAAATCGCTGATGTACAAGCGCCAGTCTCGTCACTACACGAGGATCCATAAGGTCTTTATAATATACCTTTATATGTTGCGGCATTAAAAGTCCTTTATATATAATGGTCTTTGTTGAAAAACTAGGCAAGTAAAAGAATGAACTTTCAGATAGCTTTGAATTATAGATCGTATGTTCGGCGATTTTACGAGCAGTAAATAGTTTTAAGTTAAACTCAAATTCTGGTGTGGGTTTTTGTTGCGCTTTCGCGAAAGCGGAATTATCTCCCGTACTCTCATAACTCACAAAGATTTGCTTAACAAAAGGCTCAGACACCTGCGCGATCTCACCTAGTATAGATTGATCTACCGGAACGTCTCTCCAGCCCAAAATATTGATACCTTGATCTGTAAGGCTTTTTTCAAAAACCGAAATACAATAGGCACGTTGATTTTCTTTACGAGGTAAGAAAACATTACTCACGGCATACGTTCCTTCTTTTGGCAATGTAAAGTCACAGGTAGCTTGAAAATAGTCGTGAGGAATATCTATTAATATACCAGCCCCATCTCCTGTGCGACCATCTGCACTTACTGCTCCTCTGTGTTCAAGTTTTTCTAGTATCTCAAGTGCCTTATGAATAATATCATTAGACTTTACTCCTTTGAGACTACATATAAATCCTGCACCGCACGCATCGTGCTCAAACTCCCTTAAATATAACCCTTGATCTCTTAGCATAACTCCTTATTTATATGGTAAAACCATTATTACTTATGCTCAAGATAAATGTACTTATTGAAGTCTCAAAAAATGGTAATCATAATTACGACTATCACATTTTGACCCTAGTCAAATTTTTAATTACACATTTTTTGCCTTATAAAATTGAGAATTTGCAAACCTTAATTTCTGTTAAAATATGCGAAAACGTTATCGCTATTTCATCATTATTCTAAAAATTATGAATTATCATCAATTAAAAACGCTTTTTAATAGAAAAACACCAAATTAAACCAAATAGAAAATTCAATAAAAACACATATAATTTGAGATACCCCTAATTTTTAGGGGGTCAATTTGAAATTATCATAAAAATTTACATTTAACCCCCAAAAATTAATATGTTAATATTTTTTTAAGATACTTTTAACGTCAAATCAACTGAAAATTATATTTTTATGAAATCTATTTGCACGCTTTTATTACTAACCATAAGCACAACATTTATGTTTGCTCAAGAAGAAACAGAAGACAAGAAAAAATTTACCGTAGAAGGGAGTGTCGATGTCTATTTTAGACAAAATATTTCTGGACCCAATGGTGAAGATGCTATCGCTCCAAACACATCTTTTGCAAACCGAAATGGCTTTGCTCTAGGTATGGCAAATGTGATTGGTTCTTTTGAAAGTGAAAACGGAAAAGTAGGTGCCGTGGCAGATCTTGTTTTTGGACCACGTGGTGAAGAAGCTGTTTTTCTATCTGGACCTTCATCAAACATTGTAAACCAACTTTATGTATACTGGAACGTATCAGAAAAAGTAAAACTTACACTAGGTAACTTTAATACTTTCTTAGGGTATGAGGTGATATCTCCTACAGCAAACTTTAACTACTCTACCTCGTATATGTTCTCTTACGGTCCATTTTCTCACACAGGTATTAAGGCAGACTTCACCCTCTCTGAAGATTTTAGCGCAATGCTAGCTGTACTTAACCAGACAGATGCTACAGAGTTTAACTTTGATAACGACTATACATTAGGAGCTCAACTAGGATACAAGAGCACCTACTTAAACTTCTTATACGGTAAGCAAGGAGGTAACACAGAAAGCACTTTTCAAGTAGACCTTACAACTGGATATGACTTATCTGATGATTTTTTCTTAGGACTTAACGCAACTTATAATGATACAGATGGCGCATCTTTTTATGGTGTAGCGCTATACCCGCAGTTTAAAACATCTGATGCCTTTACATTAGGCTTACGTGGTGAGTATTTTGCAGAAGGTGAAGGTGGAGCTGGAGCAATAGGAGGTTATGATGAAGAGGGAGATGCTTCTGTTGTAGCAGTAACCCTTACAGGTAGCTATACCGTAGGTGATCTTACTATAAAACCAGAATTTAGATTAGACAGTGCTAGTGAAGACACATTTTTAGACACAGACCTTGACCCAAGCAATTCTTTATCATCTTTTGTAATTGCCGGAATATATAAATTTTAATAAATAACCACTCATTACTAATTATGTTACAACTATTAAACTCAATAATGCCTAACCTCTTGTTTATACAAGATACTGTGAGCCCTGAAGATTTAGAAAACGCCATTTCAGGAATAAATGGAGATTTAGGAATGCTCTGGATGCTACTATCAGGAATACTCGTATTCTTTATGCAAGCTGGTTTTACACTTGTAGAGTCTGGAATGACCAGATCAAAAAATGCTGTAAACATTGCTATGAAAAACCTACTAGACATCTGTGTAGGTTCTTTAACATACTGGATAGTAGGATACTCACTTATGTATGGAGACACCTCAAACGGTTGGTTCTTCTGGAGTGGTCTTTTTCAAGGTGAAGGTGCAGATCTTTTCTTCCAGACTATGTTTGCCGCAACTGCTGCAACTATCGTTTCTGGAGCAATCGCGGGTAGAACAAAATACTCTACCTATATCATATTCTCATTAATTATGACCGCTATTATCTACCCTATATCTGGTGGGTGGCAATGGCAAGGAGAAGGCTGGTTATCTAACTTAGGCTTCATAGACTTTGCTGGGTCATCTATTGTACACTCTGTAGGTGGATGGGCTGCATTAGTAGCTGCTATACTAGTAGGACCACGTATTGGAAAATTTGTTGATGGAAAAGTGTTGGAAATTCCAGGACATAACCAAGTACTTGCAACACTAGGGGTATTTATCCTTTGGTTAGGATGGTTTGGTTTTAATGGTGGATCACAACTCGCTTGGGGTGGTGCAGATGCCATAGGAGCTTCAAATGTGGTATTAATTACAAACCTATCTGCCGCTGCAGGTGGACTTGGTGCCCTCATCACTACGTGGATCTGGTATGGAAAACCACACCTCGCACAAACTTTAAATGGTGCTTTAGCCGGTTTAGTAAGTATCACCGCAGGATGTGGTAATATGAGTGCAGGTGGAGCAGCCCTTGCAGGTTTAATAGGAGGTATCTTAGTCGTATTCTCAATTGAGTTTATTGAGAAAAAACTTAAAATAGACGACGCTGTAGGTGCCGTATCTGTACACGGTGTTGTAGGTGTATGGGGAACTGTTGTTATTGGCCTTTGGGGTATAGATGGCGATACTGGCATAGGTCTTTTAAACGGTGGTGGCGCTGGCCAGCTAGGTGTTCAAGCTCTAGGAGCTTTTGCTTATGCAGCTTGGTCTATTGTACTTTCATTTGTAATTCTATTTATACTCAAGAAAACCATCGGTTTACGTGTAAGTAAGGAGATAGAAGAGCTAGGACTAGATCTAGCAGAGCACGGTACTATTGCATACCCAGGAAAAAGAAATAGAGGAGAATAATTTTTGTCCCATACAATAACTAACCAACCTTAAGTAATAAGCCTCGACCAACTGGTCGGGGTTTATGCTTTTAATAATTAAAGGGTACGCTTTCGCGAAAGCGCACTCAAAATAATTATCTTTCGCCTCAAAAGTTTACAGATGTCAAAAACAAACATCCTTATGGTGTGCCTAGGTAATATATGTAGGTCTCCCCTAGCCGAAGGTATTTTACGTAACAAACTAGATAGCGAGCAATTTACAATAGACTCTGCCGGTACTGGTGACTGGCACGTAGGAAATGCTCCAGATGCTAGAAGCATAAAAGTAGCTAGAGATAATGGTATAGACATCTCACAGTTAAAAGGGAGGCAAATAGCAAAGAGTGATTTTAAAAAATTTGACCACATCTATGTGATGGATCAAAACAACCTAGAAGATGTTCTAGCGCTTGCCAGTACAGATGAGGAACGAAGAAAGGTTACTATGATATTAGACACCGTTTTTCCCGGTGAGAAGGTAGATGTTCCAGATCCTTATAACGGTATGCAAGAAGATTTTGAAAGAGTTTATGAGATGCTAGACCAAGCCTGTGAAGAAATTGTAGGACAGCTGCAGTAATAAATCTTCTTTATGAGCAGCAATAGAATATGCGCTTTAGGTTGCGCATCTAGGTAAAGCTATTTATATTGCGTCTATCACGATCAGCTCTCCAACCATATGACTGACCGTAGACTTATCTATGAGCACATTTACAACTACCGGAAAATTATATCTCATCCCTACTACTCTAGGTGATACAAGCGCTCTAGAGGTGATGCCTATCTCTGTAAAGAAAGTGGTAGAACTTATAGATACGTATATAGTAGAAAATGAAAAAACGGCACGCCGTTCTATTAAGGCTATCTCGCCTAGCAAGTCACAGCCGTCACTCACGCTATTTCAACTCAATAAATACACAGACGTATCTGAGATACCTTCATACCTAGAGCCTTGTTTACAAGGTGAGTCTGTAGGTTTACTCTCTGAGGCTGGCGTTCCTGGGGTTGCAGATCCCGGTGCAGAAGTGGTAAAAATAGCCCATCAAAAAGGAATACAAGTAGTACCACTAGTAGGGCCGTCTTCTATACTTATGGCAATGATGAGTAGTGGTATGAATGGACAAAACTTTGCCTTTAACGGCTACCTTCCCATTGATCAAAAAGAGCGCAAACAAGAGCTTAAAAGACTAGAACGTCTCTCATTTGAGCACAACCAGACGCAACTCTTTATAGAGACACCATATCGCAATAATAAAATGCTAGAAGATATTTGTGCTACAGTACACCCAGACACACAAGTTTGTATAGCTTGTGATATCACCTTACCCACAGAGTATATTATCACAAAAAGTGCTTCTTTCTGGAAATCTAATGCGCCAGATCTACATAAGAGACCTGCTATTTTTATAATACACAAAGGGTTTTAAGCTAGCTCAAGTTAATAGGCTTAGGGAAACCGCGCTGTATTTTACGCACCATAGGCTCTAGTCCATTAACTTTGATTTCCATCATTTCTTGTAGCAACCTACCTAGCTTCCCTTCTGGAAAGCCTTGTTGCCTAAACCATACGTAATACGACTCAGGCAGGTCTACCAAGTATTTACCTTTATATTTCCCAAAAGGCATTCTGTAATGAGCTAGCTCAATGAGGTGATCTTGTTGTGACTTCATTATTGCTTGTTGTAAACGTTTTCGCCGTTTACGTATGTTGCCCCCACTTCAAGATTAGGTATTTCATCTTCATCTACGGTCATAATATCTTGATCCATAATGATAAAGTCTGCAAACTTACCTGACTCGATACTTCCTTTTTCTGCCTCTTCAAAGTTTGAGTAGGCTGCCCATATAGTCATCCCTTTTAAGGTTTCTTCTCTAGACAATGCATTTTCCATCTGGTAGCCTCCTTCTGGATATTGTTTTAAATCTTTACGAGCCACTGCAGCATAAAATGTGTAGAAAGGTGACACCTGCTCTACGGGAAAATCTGTTCCTAAAATAACAAGTCCAGATTGTTTAAGTAGGTCTTTATAAGCATAAGCGCCTTTTATACGCTCTGCTCCTACTCTATCTTCTGCCCAGTACATATCACTTGTGGCGTGCGTAGGTTGTACAGAAGGTAAAATTTTATCACTAAAAACGTCAAAATCTTCTTTAGAGACTACTTGAGCGTGCTCTACCTTCCAGCGAGGGTCTTTTTTTGAAGTAAGAACCTTATCGTATGCTCGCAGTACAACCACGTTTGCACTATCACCTATGGCGTGCGTGTTCATCTGGAAATCTGCAGCTGCGATGCGCTCTGCAAGTGCATTAATTTCATCTACGGGTGTTACCATTGCCCCAAAGTGACCTTTTTTATCACTATATGACTCTCGCATCGCAGCACCTCTAGATCCCAAAGCACCATCACCATACACCTTTACAGAACGCACATTAAGACGATCTGTTTTAATCTTACCAGAGCTTAAGTAGTGATCTAGGTTTTCTTTATTGTTTGACAGCATCGCGTAGATGCGCATTTTTAAGTCTCCCTGCTGTTGCAAGCTATCTATAAGCTCTACTATATCTTTATTAAGACCCGCATCATTTACTGTAGTAAGCCCGTAAGAAAAACACAGTTCTTGCGCCTCTAGTAATACCTGAGCATTTTCGGCAACGCTTGCTTGAGGCATTACTGCGTCTACCAGGGTTTGTGGGTTGTCTATAAGTACTCCAGTCACTTTACCGTCTACCAGCACAATCTCACCACCGCTTACTTTTGTGGTGTTATCTATTTTTGCAAGATCGAGCGCTTTCTGGTTTACAAGGTATGCGTGACCATCTACACGCTCTAGTACCACTGGTGTGTCTGGAAAAAGAGCATCTAGCTTATCCTTAGTAGGAAACTCTTTTACTTCCCAGTCGTTTTGATCCCAACCTCTTCCTCTTATCACAGTTGCTTCTGGATTTGCTTTCGCAAAAGCGGTTACCTTTTCTATAACCTCATCATAACTTTGCGTCCCTACGAGGTCTGCAATTTGCAAGTTTTGACCTAGCCCATAAAAGTGACAGTGTCCGTCTATAAGGCCTGGTAAAACGGTTTTACCTGTGGCGTCTATAGTTTCGGAAGCTTGAAATTGTGCTGTTATAGCTGCTGTGCTTCCTACGGCGATAAATTTTCCATCTTTTACGGCAAAAGATTCCGCTTTCGCGAAAGCGTCATTAACCGTATATACATTTGCATTTGTGACAA
>JAHDEV010000017.1:0-4697 GCA_020628615.1 Dokdonia sp. | reverse complement strand
GATTCCGCTTTCGCGAAAGCGTCATTAACCGTATATACATTTGCATTTGTGACAATAAGGTCTGCCTCTTGCTTGTTATCACAAGAAATGAAAAGACTAAGAACTGATAAAGAAAATAAAAGTTTACGCATCAAAATATGGTTTAAAGCATAAAAATACGAAAGAGAAGTTATAAGTGATTACCTAAGATTATTAATTTGTAAATCTACTTGAGCATCTTGAGGAAACCTATAATTAGAGTGTAGTTGTACGTCTATATCATAGGTGATACCATACAAGGCGAGCACCGCATCTACCCGATCTTTTTTACGTTTTGCCTCGCGAGATTTTAGTATATACATATTGTACATTCCTATTGCTTGTACTAAAATCTTAAGAGCAATTCCAAAAATTATAAATGGTATTAAGTATATTCTTAAACTATAAGCGCTTGATGAATGAAATGAATTATTAAGATCATTTATGTAAACTATAGAATAAGCAGCCAAACAAGTGACTCCCACACCTAGCAAGCCAAATATTATGGTATAGCTGTAGTTCCACCATTTATCCTTTACAGCGTGCTCATAAACAACGTTTACTTCTCTAAGTTGGTTCTTAAATTTTGTAGAAAACAGCTTTTTTGAACACGTACGATTAAAGGCTGGTTTTTGCTTTGTAAGATTACAAATAGAACCATCTTTTAGGTTTTTACGCTGGTGGTTACAGAGCTCGCAGTGCCAAGTGTTATTCAAAAGAAAAAAGGTTTTGCACTAATGTACAAAACCTCTTGTTTTTTAGTTTCGGTTTTTTTCTAAAAATCTACACGTAACCTCAACTCTGGTGCTTGTGTTACAGTGAGACCTCCACCTGTAGCATTAATGTTACTTATGCTATAATCTGGGCAACACCCAGAAGATTGTTGCGTCTGTACTGTTGCATTTATTGTCACATCAAAAACATCTTCTTGAACGATGGTAGCCATCTCTGGAAAAACATATACGACAAGCTCTCCATCTTGAAAAACGTAACCTTGGTTATATGAAAGCGCTAAGTCATTTTGTACGGTAATAGTAAAACCGTCTGGAGCTTCTCCATCTGTATCTGTGTATAATTGCTCTCCAGTTTCGGCATCAAAAAAGGTTATTACCATCGCTGGGCCTGGAGCACAGAGCACGTTTGCACAATCAAGATCATCTGAGTCGCAAGTAACTAGTGACAAACTTAATGTTATAAGAACAAGTAGCTTTTTCATACCTAAGTGTTTTATAAGAATACTTTATATATGAGATCACTATTATCTACGCTAGTCACATTTGTAAATGATACGTCTGTATAGTTATTTACATTGCAACATTCTCCCTCTATAAATGTAACATCAAATGATAAGGTAGTCTCAAAGCCATCTGGCACGGCTATACTTAGCATCACATTGTTACGACTTTCAAAAAATGTATTAAGCGCTATTTGTGCAGTTTCAAACTCTTGAGAGCTGCCTGTAAAGAATACAAAATCCTCATTAGTTTCTAGATCTGTTATAATTACGTCTTCAAGATTATAAGTGCCGTTAAAAAACACATCTTCTTCTGTCTCACTGTCTAAAAATTGCAATAGCAAATTACCAGAGGCACAATCTACAAGACTACAATCTGAAAGACTAGCAGAATCTAAATCAGAACTGCAAGAAACAGTAGCTATAAACAAGGCAACAATGCCTAACATTCTTTTCATTATATAGGGTTTACATAAAGGATGCAGGTACTACAGAAAGGTTGCTTTGCGATAGGTGATATTTTTACTAAAAATCAAACTTATAAGTAGCACCTACCATACCTTGAAGTCCTTGCACTTCATAATTGAGCCACTTCTGGTAGTTACTATCTAGTATGTTATTAACTCTAGCAAAGGCAGATAGACGATTATTAAAGCGATAACCCACGTGAGCATTTGCATCAAAATAGCTCTCTAATGTCGCTACAGTACTTGGCGTTAATATATCTACTGGGTCTTGACTAAATACAAGATCTTGACGCTCTCCTGTAAAAAATAAGTTTACTCCAGCAAACCATTGCTCTGTAATTTGATAATCTGCAAATAATGATGCTTGCAACTCTGGAAGGTTCCAAGCCTCTGCTTCTGTATCTGTAGTATAGGAGTTAAACTGCCCGTTTAACTTCATTTTAAAATTTGCATTTACATCAAAATTAAGCTCTGCAAAAACGCCTAATGTATTAACATCATCATACACGATACCAAAAGAGTTTCCGTTCTCATAGCCATTTTGCCCAAAGTTGTTACCACTCTGCGAGTAAGGGTTATGCTGGTATAGCGCCTTTCCACTCTCTGATGCGTAGCTAGCACGTAAGTTATAGCTTAGAGCTTCAGACAGTTTTCCTTTCATACCTAAAAATCCATCATACTGCTTATTTGTAGGAGCCACTATAAGTGTAGGTGATATAAAAGGGTTTTCTTGAGCAAAGTCGTGGTAGTTGTTTTGTATAAGACCTCCTTCAAGTCCTCCATAAGCAATAAAGTAATCGCCCGCTACTCTATAAGATGCAGCAATTTTTGGGTAAATAAAGAAATCTGTCTCACTGTTTTCTGTATCAAGAGATACAACACCTTCTACCCCTAGTTTTACCTCTAAATCATCCCTTAGAATTACTAGGCTTGGATTAATCCCTGCGTTTAAGAAGCTATAGTTAATCTCTGTACCCGTGGCGCCAAAGCTATTTGCAAAAGAACCACTCAGATAGTCTACAGACAGTTTTGTTGTAATTAACTCACCAGCTATAGGAAACTCAACTGTAGGTGCTACCACTGCTCTAAGCTCTGTACTCTCTAGGTCATCACCAAAATAACGCACCATACCCGTAGCTTCCTTAAAGAAAGAGTCTTTAAGACTTATAGAACCATTAAGACCCGCTGTGAGATATGAGTGTGTTACATCAAAATCTTCTGTAAACAAAGGACCATCTGCCGGGCCTTGTAATTCCTTAAGTTCCTCCGGTATACCATACCAGTTATACACTTGATGCTTAGCATCTAGATCTGCACGCCAAGTAAGATCACGCTCTCTTGCTCCATAATTGAGATTGAGACGACTATCATAAAAGAAATCGTCTACCACAGTACCATCTATACCTCCTTGTGAAGAGTTATGATTTAAAAACACACCAAAATCTTCTGTACGGCTTATTTGAAAATTGCTATAAAACTCTGCTAGTACAGATGTAAAACTCCCAAAACCTAAGGTTGCATAGTTATCATATAACTTTTCTTTTTTTGCTTTTTTTACAACTGCCGCTTTACCTTTTGCTGGCGTAAACGTACTCGCTACAGGTACAGAAAAGATGCTGTAAGTCACTTTTTTCTTTGCTGTGGTAATGGAGTCGTTAAGCTGTGGTGTAGCCTTTACCTTAAAAGCATCGCGTATGGTAGGCGTGTATGCCTTTACCACATTTACCACTTCTGTACCTATAGTAGACTCTTCTTCTTGAGCATAACTTACTTGCACAGCTAGAAGTGCTATCACAGCAACTATAAGCTTATATGATGTATGAAATGAACTATTCATAAAATGTGTTTTATTTTTTACGTTGTTAGACTAACGTGTTTAAATATATATTGTACTAATACTATTACCCTTTCTCTACCGAAGCATTTGTTTTTGCCTCTGCCTCTTTTATAATAGCAAGTTGCGTTTGTGCTTCTTCTACCGTTTCTGGATAATCTGCAAAGTTTGTGATTACACTCTCAAGTATATAAGTAGCCTGATAAGCATCACCTAGTGCATAAAAGTTTTTTGCCATAAGCACAAGCCCTTTTGCACCATACTCTTTGTAACCACTATAATCTTTTGCTAGTTTTTGAACAGCAACGTTAGACGCTTCATAGCTTGTTGCTTTGTTTTTAAAATAAGCATCATAATACAAAGCCTCTGCCGCTAGAGAACCCGTTGCAATTTTTTGCACCTCTGCATAGGCTGTTTTTGCTCTTACCTCATCTCCCGTTATTATAGAAGAACGTGCTATTATGATTTGAGCATCACTTTTTACAGTGTTATCTATTTTTGAGTTTGCTAGCACTTTTGTTGCATAAATTACCGCTTGATTATAATCATCTCCCTCATAATATGACTTCATAAGGTTAGATTGTGCAAAAATGATGTTTTGCGGGAAGTCTGCTTCTGTTTCTAAGCGTTGTAATACTGGAATGGCTTCTACATAATTTTCGGCAGTAAGGTATACTTGTGCCAGTCTTGCCAGTGCCTGCTCTGTAAACTCACTGCGCTCTTTCTCTATTACAAATTTATAGTGCGGTATAGTTTGTTGGTATTCCGCTTTCGCGAAAGCGATCTGACCCACATAAAAATGAGCTTGTAACGCGTGCTGACCATTAGGATAATTACTAAGGTACTCCTCAAAAAGTCGTGATGCCTGGTTTATATTATTTTCTACATATTGCTTCTCTGCAGAGGCATATGCAGCATCATCTAGCTCTGCATCTTCAACATCTATAAAGTCTAGCGTGCTCACCCACTGGCCGTACTCATCTACACGACCTAAGTCTATATAAATAAGCTTTGCAGTAGTCACTGCTTGTAGTGCTTCTGGCGTACCAGGATAATCTGCCGCAACGCCACGTAGTATGCTAAGGGCCTCATCTGAGTTGTTGTTGTTATCAAGAATAAGCGCTTTTTTGAGCAGCGCTTTTGA
>JAHDEV010000016.1 GCA_020628615.1 Dokdonia sp. | reverse complement strand
GAGAACTCACAAATGACTTCTTTGTAAACCTTCTTGACTTTACATACACCTGGAAGGCATTATCATCAGACGATACGTTGTTTTCTGGTACAGATAGACGTACGGGTGAGATGAAGTTTACAGGCTCACGTGCAGATCTTATTTTTGGATCAAACACAGAGCTTAGAGCTGTGGCAGAGGTTTATGGAGCGAGCGATGGAGAAGATCGTTTTGTAAATGACTTTGTAAAAGCGTTTGTAAAAGTGATGGATGCAGATCGTTTTGACGTGAAGTAATATGAATTACGCTTTCGCGAAAGCGTAACAAAAACCAAAAGCCGACTTACATATGAGTCGGCTTTTTTTATTGAATTTTTTGCAAGCTAGAAATTGGTTTCTAAAAGGCCTAGACACACTTTAATACCTTGCCTCATATTACCTATGCGTATATTCTCATTAGGGTTATGCTGGTTATTATCCATATTAACCAGAGGCAAGATAACGGTAGGAAGATTTAAGGTGTTAATAAGCGGTACAATGGGCACTGTGCCACCCATCATACGTATGGTGATGGGCTCTTTATTAAAAACCTGTGCTAATCGCTCTCTCATCTTTACTCCAAAATCTCCTTGCGGACTTGTTCTAAAGGCATTTACAAGCGTTTTGGTCTTAACTGTTGCTATGTGTTTGTGAGTAAGGCGCTCTTGTGCGGTAGGCAGTCGGTCTAGTACAAAATATCCCTCATTGCTTATGTGCTTTACAATTTTATCTAGCTGGTTATCTCCATTTATTTCTGGTACAAGACGCACATCAAGGTGTGCAGTTGCAGTGCTAGGTACTACAGTCTTGAGCCCTTTGCCTGTCCAGGAGGTGTTGAGTTGTCTCACGTTAAGTGTAGGGTATTGTAGCGCTTCTTGATAATTTTTACCCACATTTTCGGCGCTGTGTAAGCCTAGTTTTTTATTAAAGCTAGCCGCGGTAAATGGCACAGACTGCATAACAAGTGCTTCTTCGGGGCTTATGGTAACGCCGTCATAATATCCATCTATAAGTACTTTACCATCATCGTCTTTCATACTTGAGAGTAAATGAGATAGCCTAAAAGCAGGATTAGGCACATAATTGCCATAATGACCACTGTGTTGTGGTAATGTTGCACCATAGGTTGTAATCTCACAAGTGGCAATACCACGACACCCAAAGGTGAGTGTAGGCCTGTTAGAACTGTGCGCAGGGCCATCCATCACTATAAAATAGTCTGCAGCATAGCGGGTTTTGTAAGTATCAAGAGTGCCCAGTAACGCAGTAGAGCCATACTCCTCTTGAGGATCAAAAATTACTTTAATATTAAAATTTGGTGTTTTGCCGTGCTCTTGTAAAATTTCTAATGCGGTTATAAACATTAAAATTGGAGCTTTATCATCTGCGGCGGCTCTGCCATAAATGCGCCAGTCGTCATTTATAGTTTGGTCTAAAGCATCCCAGCCCATCGTTGTCCAAGTTCCAGAAGGGGTTTGTTTTTTTAGCACAGGGGTAAAAGGATCTTCTTGATCCCAGACTGCTGGGTTTACCGGTTGCCCGTCTATGTGTACATAAAACAAGATGGTTTTAAGCGCAGGGTCGTATACTTTTTCGGTAAGTAGTATAGGTAGTGTCTCGCTTTTAAGATGGGTAGTGGTAAAACCTAGCGCTTCATATTTTTTTTCTACCCAAGCCATATTTTTGAGCATAAGCTCTGGGTTTTCAGGTAGATTAGGAATGCTTACAAAATCTTTGTGCTGCAATAAAGTTGCTCTAATACGTTTATCTATAATCGCATCATAGTTATTTTGGGATTGTGCAAAAAGTGGGACTAAACATAATATGTACAAGAGCGTTTTCATAGGCTTAAATTATATGTTGGCATTAGGTTTACGCTTTCGCGAAAGCGTACTTATCACTCTAGAAAGATACACAATAGGACTATGTGTAAAAAGTATGGTTTCTAAAACTAAGTGCAAATTAAACCATTTGACAAAGGCCAAAGGTGGGGTGAAAAATGTCTTATAGTTTTAAGTACAAGACAGTATCTTTGCTATCTATGTTTCAACTCAAAAAAACCATCGTCTCTGAAGACATCATCGAAAAAGATTTTGTCTGTAATCTTAATGCCTGCAAGGGTGAGTGCTGTATTGCTGGAGAGGCTGGCGCCCCACTAGAGGAAGATGAGGTAAAGATTATGGCAGATATTTATGAGGATGTAAAACCATTTTTACGCCCAGAAGGTATTGCTGCTATTGAGGCACAGGGTACATCAATCGTGCGTGATGGAGAGCTGGAGACTCCACTTGTAAACGGTGCAGAGTGTGCATATGTAACTTTTAACGATAAAGGCTGGGCGAGCTGTGGGATAGAAGATGCTTATAATGCTGGTAAAGTAGACTGGAAAAAACCTATTTCTTGCCATCTCTACCCTGTGAGGGTACAAAAGTACAGCTCATTTTCGGCAGTAAATTATCACCGCTGGCCTATTTGTGATGACGCCTGTACACTGGGGCAAGAGCTTAAAGTCCCCGTTTACAAGTTTACTAAGGATGCGCTCGTACGTAAATTTGGCGAAGAATGGTATGCAGAGCTAGAAACTACGGCTGCAGAAATGGGTAAATAAGAGTAAGGTAACCGTAGCCTTATCTGTAGTATAGTTGTCTTATCTTTAATCATCATAAAGAAAAAGAGACTGCAATGCACTTTACTTCAAAACTACCAGATGTAGGCACCACCATTTTTACAGTGATGAGCAAGCTAGCTCATCAAGAAGGAGCTATTAATCTGGCGCAAGGTTTTCCTGGGTTTGATAGTGATCCTAAGTTACAACAACTGGTAACTAAGGCTATGAGTGATGGGTATAACCAGTATGCACCTATGCCTGGAGTATATGGCCTACGTGAGCAAATAGCAAATAAGATAAATACATTATACGGTAGTGATTATCATCCAGAGAGTGAGGTAACTGTGACCGCTGGGGCCACACAAGCTATTTATACCATTGTATCTGCTTTTATAAGACCAGGAGATGAGGTAATTGTTCTTAAACCAGCATATGATTGTTATGAGCCTGCAGTAATAGTAAATGGAGGAACTATAGTCCCTATACAACTCAAGGCACCATTATATAAAGTAAACTGGAGTGCGGTAGAGCGTGCAATTACTCCTAAAACCAAAATGCTTTTTATAAACACACCGCATAACCCTACAGGTACTATACTTGATAAGAAGGATATGATGGAGCTATCTAGAATACTAAAAGGCACAGATATTATCTTGCTTAGTGATGAGGTGTATGAGCATATTGTTTTTGATGGTAAGCAACACGAGAGTGTGGCGAGATATCCAGAGTTGCGAGCACGTAGTTTTATAACTGCATCTTTTGGGAAAACCTTTCACAATACAGGGTGGAAAATGGGATATACGGTAGCACCTCAGGAATTAATGAAAGAGTTTCAGAAAGTGCACCAGTTTAATGTTTTTTCTGTACATCACCCATCACAAAAAGCCTTTGCAACATATCTTAAAGAACCAGAACATTATTTGAGACTCAATGATTTCTTTCAGCAAAAGAGAGATTCGTTTTTAGAGCTTATTAAAGATTCACGCTTTGAGGCAAGACCATCTGCAGGAACCTATTTCCAAATGCTAGATTATAGCGAGATTACTCAGGAGCAAGATGTAGAATTTGCAAAGAAGCTTACAAAAGATCATAAGGTTGCATCTATACCAACCTCAGTATTTAATCTTGAGGAAAAAGACTTTAAAATGCTTCGCTTTTGTTTTGCTAAGGATGATGATACCCTTAAAAAGGCAGCGGCTATTTTATGTAAGATTTAATCATCTAGCCTTCTTGCCACCCAGCCTCTCACAAGCTCTGCAGTGATACCAAAGGCTACGTGAGCCAGAAACTCATTTGCTTGCAACTTTACTGGGATGTCTTCTGGAGCTTCTTCTAGACCCATAAGTGGTAGCGATGTCTCGTGTGTAGCAAGATATGCTGTCGTACCGAAGAGGGCTCCCTCTACCACATTAGTCTCTGGTCTGTCACGTTTTGCATAGCCTAGACTCGCGCCTAGTGTCACCCCTATTGGGATGTTTACCAGTTGTTCTGCTAGATCTCGGTTTGAAGTACTTACAGGTTCACCGGTAAGTTTTTCAGAGATGTTGTCTACTAGTTTAAGTTGGGCGCTTTCTGTGTTAGGTTGTCTTACGGGTAAAAAACGTTCGATGGCAGTTTTTACAATAGTACCTGCAAGTCCACCTAGCACACCAGAGATAACCCCTCTCGAAGCAGTAGATGCCATTGTGTCTTTTTCTAGCCAGTTTGATAATGCAGAGTTGCTCATTGTAATATAATTTTGGTTAGTGTTTCTAAATATAGTTTAGAACTTGAGCTTAGGGTCTTAAGAGAATTGTAATTAACAAGATTTTAGCGAGCCTACGAGTTGAACAAAGATTTTTACAATGATTACTTTAATCATATTATAGGTAAATATTATGATTGCTTGTGAGCACGATATTTGTTTTGTGATTATATTTATACATTAAGTTAGATAGCACAGCACATTATGAATGACAAACTTTTTGATGCCATACGCAACGGAGATGTAGAGATGGTAAAAGCAATAATAACGGCACACCCAGAGCTTATTAATATAAAAGATCAACGTGGTTCAACGCCACTCTTACTTGCGACTTATTACGGTAATCAAGATATGGCAGAGGCTATGCTTAAGCACAAACCAGATCTTAATGCAAAAGATGCTTCTGGTAACACGGCTCTTATGGGTGTTTGTTTTAAGGGATATGCGGCCATCGCAAAACTCCTTATAGACCACGGTGCAGATGTAAATGCTCAAAATTTAAATAGTGCAACTGCTTTGATATATGCAGCAACTTTTGCACAGTCAGAAATTGCACAGCTACTTATAGATAATGGCGCAGATGCAAGTCACGTAGATGAGAAAGGAAACACCGCTTACGATCACGCAAAAATGCAAGGTGCAGAAAAGCTTATGGCTATATTAGAAGGGAAGTAGCAGGGTTACGCTTTCGCGAAAGCGTAATTATAAACCTTTACCCACACATTATTAATCTATCCAAATTGCGAGAGTTCAAAATTTGCATAGTCTTTTACCCAATGTGTGCATCCATTTTTGAGCATTGCATCTTTATTTTTTGTGCCTATTCCTAAAAAGTCTATCTCAAGATCTTGTGCAGCTTTGAGATCCCAAAGACCATCACCCACAGCTATAATACGCTCAAAATTAGAGTGACCATAATATGCCTTAGACTTCTCTACGGCTTCTTTTACAAAACCTACTCGCGATACATTTTCTAGCGAGGTAGCGAGTACTTCTGGTATAAATGGTACTCCAGAGCCTTCCATCTTTACAACGGTTGCTTTTGGGAAAGCTCCCGTACCATATGCAAATGGTATTTTTTCTTTAATAAGTAACTCTAGTAAGGCTGTTGCACCTTTTATTTCTGGTACAGCTGGATGTTTTATAAGCTCTTCTCCTAAGAGTGTGTCTAGTGTGTACCGTAAATCTTGTGGTGCTTTCTTGCCAAAATTGCGCTCATAATTATACTCTAGTGCATAGCGGTCTGTATGATGCAGGTAGTTGTCATAATCTGTATCTATATCTTGAAGACCTATATCTGCAAGTACTTTGGTTATTACAGGTAAATAGGTGGGTATGCTGTCTGTAAGTGTACCATCTATGTCAAATACAATAAGTGTGTCTTGATTAATCATTTAAAAAGGTGTTTTAATTTCATCTCGCCATCGCTGTTGAGTTTATGAACAATTTTTATAAAAACAAGCGCCGTGATTAAAGAGTCTCCTGCTGCGGTATGCCTGTCGTGTAGTGGTGTTTTAAGCGCTTCGGCAAGCTCATCAAGGGTATAGCGCTTGTCTTGCAGTGATCTGTTTGCTGGGTGTACTAGTCTCTTGTATAAAATCTCTGTATCGAGATGTCTGTTTTTTAGCCTGCCTAGACCAGCTCTTTTAAGTGATTGATTTACCACTGCTACGTCAAAGCCTACGTGATGCCCTACCAGAATATCTGTGCCTATAAAATCTAGACACTGGGCAATGGCTTCTTCTTCATTTACCTTGAGGTAATTGCCTTGTTTTAAAATGCCGTGTATTTGTGCGCTGTCTGGATTGTAAAAGTCTTGTTTTAAAAACAGCTCGAGCGTATCTGCCACAATAACTTGATTAGCTACCACAGCAACACCACCTAAGGAAAGAATGCGGTCTTTTTTGTAATCTAGACCCGTGGTCTCTGTGTCAAAAACGACAAACCGCGTATTCTGTAAACCTTTACTATCTGCGGTTTTTTTAAAGAAGCTTTTTTCTTTTTTTTCTTTCGCGAAAGCGTCAAGATACTTTATCCAAAACACTGGTAGTGAGTCACTATTTTTTGAGAATAAGGACATCTAGCTTAAGTTTTGAGTTTGAAATCGTACACGTAGTACTTCTTGCACATCTCGTAAGGGTTTAAAACATCTCTTGAGTTTAAGTCTATCAGATTTTGATAATGACTCTAGTTGTATAAAGCGACCGCTATCTCCGTTTTTTAAACCCTGTTGTACTCTAAATTTAAGGAGTGCTTTAAAGGCATAAGCACAACTTTCATATAACTCTCGGTTTTCTGGTTCTAGCATTGCTAGTTGCTCGTATCTTGTAGAGGTCCGGTTTACATTTTTGAGACCGTGATAGAGAGAGAGTACTCTTGCCGCACCTATGAGGGGTGACATTGCTCTATTTTTTATATCAAATTCATCTTTATGAGCGCCATCACTTTCAACCAGAAAGTTTCTGAAAAAACTCACCGGAGGCGGATTTTTAAGCGCATCTTTTGCCATAAATCGATAAAAAATGGAGCTGTCGCCTAGTAAACTGTAAATATGAGCAGTGAGCTCATCAACGAGTTGCTGGCTTCCAAAGGTACGCCTGTAATCAAAAAAGATACCCGAGAGTAACATACTCTCTGGTGAGGGGTCATATATCCAGCCTTTAAATTTTTCTTTCCACTCACTTATGGTTAAACAATACAAAGGGTTGCTCCCCATCATATCTGCAGGGCAATAATCATAGCCTACTTTATGTAGACGTTTGTTCATACGGTTTGCCAGTCTTAAGAAATAAGCTTTTGTGGCTTCCTCTTTTTCTGCAGGGACATTTTCATAAATAATGGCATTATCTTGATCTGTATATAACAGCTGCTCTTCCCTACCTTGACTCCCTAAAGCTAGCCAAGTAAAAGGCACAGGAGGTGGTTCACTCATTTTGGCTAGTGAGAGTTCCATAGTGCGATATATGAGGGCACCCTTGAGCTCAGAGAAGATGTTGAGTATGTGTGATAGTGGTAAGCCTTGGTCAAGGTAGTTTGTAAGTATTACCGTTGCTTTCTCCCAAGACATACGTAGGAGTTTAGTCTTTTCTGCTCTTTTGATTTCTTTAATAAGCTCTGCGGGACTATTACCAAATGAGACTACAATATCGTGCTTGCTTAATATCCCTATTATAGCGCTTCTGTCTGTTCCATCTTTTGTAATTACGAGATGATTTACTCCGTACTTTATAAGCATAAGCTGCGCCTGGCCTACCGTTATATCTCCAGGAGCGCACACCACGGGATGAATCATTATATCCTTTGTGAGTGTGCTTGTAGTGTCTGTGCCACTTGCAATGGCGTTGCGCAGTTCCCTATTAGTTAAAATCCCAACAGGTAGCTCGTTGCTAGTTACAACCAGACTACCTATCCTGCTAGATTGCATAAGTTGTGCTGCCTCTTGCACAGTAGCACTTGGGTCACAGCTTACTACATTCTTACTGTAGTTTGCTTGCTGCAAGCCTAGCAAGTCTTGATTGCGATCGGGCTCATAGGTGTTAAGTAAGGATCCGTTTTGTTGTAAGGTATAGGGGTCCTTTATGTTTGAAGCAAAGCTGGCGATGAGGTAATTTGAGATGGCTTTGTTCGCTTTCGCGAAAGCGGAAAACGCTTCTACCGGTATCGTGTAGATAATAGTTTCCTCATTTGCCGTTGCTGTGGTGCGGTAGGTGTTCTCACTTGTTACTTTAAGGCCAAATAAATCTCCCTCATCACAAATGTCTACCACCTTTGTCTTATTACCAGAAGGTCTGGTGAGTTTTATGGCGCCTTGCTGAACGATATAAAAGCGATCACTATAAAGCTCGTCTCTAGAAAAAAGAATCTGATCTTTATCTAGATAGAGCACATTTGCAAGTGTAGATATTTTAAAGAGATCGTCACTCGCCATAAACTGAAAAGGCGGGAACTGCTTTAAAAAATCATATATACGTGTTGCGATTGTGTTTTGCATAGACAGTGCGATGGTACGTAAAGATAATAATGAGTTGCTAGCTTTTATAATAGTACGGTGGTTTTATATAGGCATACGTTTTATCTTTATGCTATGGAAAGAGATCAACTTAATGTGGCAATGATACAGAGCGATTTAATCTGGGAGCAACCCGCTCAAAATCGCCTAGCCTTTGAAAAGCACTTTACACAATTACCAGAAAACTGTGATCTCGCCATCTTGCCAGAAATGTTTACAACCGGTTTCTCTATGAATCCAGAACCTTTAGCAGAGACTATGGATGGCATCACAGTGCAGTGGATGAAAGCACAGGCAAAAAAGTATAAAACAGCTATTTGTGGTAGTCTCATTATAGAGGAAAATGATTTGTACTATAATCGCTTTGTTTTTGTAACCCCAGAGGGTACAGTAGATTATTACAATAAAAGGCACACCTTTAATATGGCAGGCGAGGGTGAAAAATATCAAGCTGGTGATGCGCCCATCACTGTGACCTACCTAGGGTGGAAAATACTATTGCAAGTTTGTTACGATTTGAGGTTTCCCGTTTTTGCAAGAAATACTTCAGGCTATGATGTGGTCTTATATGTGGCAAACTGGCCAGAGGCTAGAGTAGGAGCGTGGGATACCTTATTACAAGCGCGCGCTATAGAAAATATGGCCTATGCCATAGGGGTAAATCGAGTAGGTACAGATGCAAATAATCTTAATTATGTAGGTCATACCGCTGTATATGATGTGCTGGGTAAAACTATGGCTATTGCAAGAGTTGAAGAAAAGGTAGTGCTTGCTACACTTTCAAAAAACCACATTAAAGAGACAAGAGCAAAGTTGCCGTTTCTTCAAGACAAAGATGCATTTACTCTGGGGTAGGAGCTTCTTGTGACTTTTCTTTAGGGAGTAGCTCAAATCGCTCCTTTGCAAACCAGCTAGGTCGCACCTCTATCTCACCAGGGTAGTTAATTATAATTTCTGGCTGTCTCTTTAGTAAGAAGTTACCAGAGTCAAAGACTTTATTGTTATTTGCATCTTCTACAAGGCGCACTTTATAATTGCCAGGTTTGAGAAGCTTAAACTCAAATACCGTTTCTTTTGTGCTAAAGTGCTCTTCTACCACCTTTTCTTGACTATCGAGCAACTGTACGATATATGGGAATGCTTGTGCATTTACTAGTGTGAGCTCTATATCACCATAATCACCTATTTCCTTGGTTTGGGCTTTGTAGCGCAAGGTGTCATTTTTTTGTCCAAAGTAATCTGTAATCGCATTTGGTAAGACCGTAATACTATATCTTGTTTTTTCTTCCTTTTTGAAGTCAAAATCAATAGCTGTATTATTCTCTGCAAGGGCGTAGTCAAACTCTATTTCTGTAGAGTCTTGTATAACGGTAATAAGCTCTTTGTTTATGCTATCTATAGGGATATTACTCTGTATACGGTAAGCTTTATTAAATAAAACTACATTTCGGTACTTAGATGAAAATGAGAGCGAGTCTAATCTTGGCTTTCTTATACGCGCTTGCAAGGTGTCTGAGTATCCAGGAGCAGTAGTGTTAAATATAAGAGAGTCTATTGCCAGCTTAGGCTTGTACCAGTAGTAAAGGGTGTCTTCACCTTTTTTTGTAATTGTTGAGGTGTGCTTGTCTCCAGCATCTGTAAGAAGATTAATAGCAATACTGTCTCTATATCCCGTGGTTCCAAAGGCTATTCTGCCTTCTGCAGCGTGCTTAGGTCTTGAGACTTTATATGCAGGAGCCTCTGTAAATAACTTTAAAGTATAAGAAGAGTCTGTAGGAACATTAATAAACTCTTCTATAAAGGCAATTTTATCCTTTTTAGGCTGGAAGGTATAGTTTGCATCCTCATCTTTGAGACCTATAAGCGCATACTTTCCAGGCTTGAGGTAGTCTAGTGTAAAAGTGTCTAAACTATCTAACGTATTGGTAACATATAGAGGAGCTTTGTTGTAAACCGTTGAGTCTGTATAAGTGCTATCTGCTTCGTAAAGCATTATAGTTACGAAGTTATCTGGTTTTTCTGCCACTGCATCTATAATTTTCCCAGATACTTTAAGGCTATCTATATAGTCTCCAGTAGACATCACATATTTAAATGATGGGAAAGGGTTTCCTTCATTATTATCTACAATACTTAGCCCAAAGTTAAATACATAAGTGGTGTTAGGAGCTAGCGTATCTTGAATGTCAATTTTGATATATTTTGAAGCAGATCCCTGCGGTGAGATGACTCTGTTTACAATAGGAGGCGAGATGATAAGCTGCTTGCGCAAGTCTTTGAGTTTTACATACTCATCAAAGTAGATGCGTATCTCATCTCCATCAAAGTTGGTTGTAAAGTTTGGAGGCGTCGCTTTTACAAACACAGGAGGTAAGCTATCCATAGGTCCTCCGTCTGGTGAGCCGCGTTTTGCACAATTTACCAGAGTGAGTGCCATACCCACAATTACAAGAGCAAAAACGGTTGCTCTTTTTAAGTTCATAAAGTACCAAGGGTTATCTCTCATCTATTTGCAAAGAAACAATTAATTTACCCAAAACGAAATACCTATTGCGCTATTGCCATAACAGCAATACTTAACTTAATATTAGGGATTTTAAGCAGCTGCAATGCGCAGGCCTCCAGCGTGGCTCCCGTAGTGAGTATGTCATCACATAGTAAAATATGCTTTCCTTCTAGCGAGTTGTCTACCGCTACGGTAAAAGCATCAAGCATCTCGTCACTGCGAGTAAAACGGCCTTTAAAAACTTGAGTCTTCGTATTCTTAGACTTTATAAGCACATCATCTCTATATGTAGCAGTAAGTGACGTTGCAAGCGCTTTACCAAAACCGGCTACTTGATTGTATCCTCTTGTTTTCTTCTTTTTAGGGTGTATAGGTACGGGCACAATGCAATCTATTCCTTTATAGTTATCAAGAGTAGCAAGGTCTGCACCTAGCCAGTTGCCTAAAAACTCGCTTATGTTTTTGTGACCTCTATACTTTAAGTTATGTAAGAGTTCTTGCACGGGACCTTTTTTCTCAAAATAAAATAAGGCTGTCGCTTCTTCAAGATTGAGACGCCCGTAAAATACTTTTTTTATTGCAGGGTCGTTGTACCTATGAAAATCTGTAAGAGGGAGTGTATGTCTACATTGTGTGCAAATCATAATTTCTGCCTCAAGAAGCTCATTGTCGCAAGATTTACAACTTTCAGGAAAAAACAGAGATCTTAAAGATTGTAGCAAGGTTTTACTTTTTTTTTCTAATTTAACGCCTTTGAGCGAATAATAGACCATCTATGCGTACTAAAAGTACCAATAATACTTTACTAATTCTTGTTATACTATTATGTCTAGTTGTGTCTGGGTTAGGGTATTATACGTATGATTTTCAAAGTGAGGTGCAAAAGAGAGAAGCACAATTACTCACAGAGAAAGCACAAATAGCTACGCAACTTGAGCAAGAAATATCAAAATATAGCACACTGCTAGAAGAACGTGATGCGTTAAAAGCAAACCTCAAACAAGCACAAGTAAGACTTATAGAGCTCAAAAAGACACTTCAAGGAGAAGATGTTACTAGGTCAAAGATGCGACAATTTCAGCTCGAGATACAAAAACTACGTAGAGAGCGTGAGTACTTTATTACCGAAAATGACAGCCTTACCCTAGAAACCAAAAGGCTGGCAACACTCCAGCAAGAGACACAAAAAGCACTAGATGATGCAAAAAAGTCTCAAGACAGTATTCAAAAATCTAATAGAGAGCTTGCAGATAGGCTCACACAAGGAGCAAAGCTCACCGTGAGTAACCTTGCTGCACGCGGCGTTATACAACGCAACAGTGGTAAATTTGTAATCACCTCTCGCGCCAGTCGTGTAGAGATGATACAAGTCTGTTTTACGGTAAATGACAATCAACTGGCAGTAGCAGGCGATAAAATCTTTTATGTGCAAGTTCTTAACGAGCAGGGTAAAATGCTAGGTGTAGAGCGATCAGAAAAATGGCCTAGTGGAGAAGAGATTGTATATAATACAAAAACTAAAATCCCGTACTCAAATAAGGCATACACCATATGCGAGCTAGTGCTTCCCGTACAGCAAATAGATAGAGGCGCATACACTGTGCGCGTTTTCCACGATCAAGCAATGTTACTCTCTACAACCCTTACCTTAAAATAGGTTGCTTGCAATTTCCATAACTACAGATGGATTACTATTTTTACGGCTAGTTAAATAAGTAAATATTACTCTCAATTATTGAGATTTAAAGGGTTTTTATTACGCTTTCGCGAAAGCGGAAACAGCTCCACATAAATCATCAGTATTATAACCATCTACATACTATGGCTCAACAAGACGATCAATTTAAAAAAGTAATCTCTCACGCAAAGGAATATGGCTACGTTTTTCAAAGTAGCGAAATATATGACGGACTAAGCGCTGTTTATGATTACGGTCAAAACGGTGTAGAGTTAAAGAAAAACATACGTGACTACTGGTGGAAATCTATGGTGCAAATGCACGATAATATTGTAGGCCTTGATGCGGCAATCTTTATGCATCCTACTACCTGGAAGGCTTCTGGTCACGTAGATGCTTTTAGTGATCCGTTAATAGATAATAAGGATTCAAAAAAACGTTACAGAGCAGATGTGCTGGTAGAAGACTACTGCCTTAAGATTGAAACAAAAATCGAAAAGGAAGTAAAAAAGGCTCAAAAGCGTTTTGGGGATGCGTTTAATAAAGAAGAATTTATAAGCACAAACCCACGTGTACTTGGGTATCAAGAAAAGATAGATACGATTTTATCTCGCCTAGGTAAGTCACTAGAAAAAGAAGACCTGGCAGACGTAAAACTGCTCATAGAAGAGTTAGAAATAGGTTGCCCACTAAGCGGTAGTAAAAACTGGACAGATGTAAAACAGTTTAACCTTATGTTTGGAACTAAGCTAGGAGCTAGCGCAGAGAGCGCTATGGATCTATACTTGCGACCAGAAACTGCTCAAGGTATTTTTGTAAACTTCTTAAACGTTCAGAAAACGGGGCGTATGAAGATTCCTTTTGGAATTGCACAAACGGGTAAGGCTTTTAGAAATGAGATTGTTGCAAGACAGTTTATCTTTAGAATGCGAGAGTTTGAGCAAATGGAGATGCAATTTTTTATAAAACCCGGAACACAAGGCGAGTGGTATAAACACTGGAAAGAAGCCAGAATGAAGTGGCACTTATCTCTAGGTATGGGAGAGGATAATTACCGTTTTCACGATCACGAGAAGCTGGCTCACTATGCAGATGCTGCGGCAGATATTGAGTTTAAATTTCCATTCGGATTTAAAGAGCTAGAGGGTATACACTCTCGCACAGATTTTGACCTTAAGGCACACGAAGAGTTTTCTGGTAAAAAGCTACAATATTTTGATCACGAAGATAATGCGAGTTATACTCCTTATGTCTTAGAAACCTCAATAGGTCTTGATCGTATGTTTCTAGCTGTATTTTCTAATTCGCTGGTTGAGGAAGAGTTAGAAAACAACACTACAAGAACAGTACTTAAATTACCTGCTGTACTTGCGCCTATAAAAGCAGCTGTATTTCCGCTTGTAAAGAAAGATGGCTTACCAGAGGTAGCAAAGCAAATTATAGATGATCTAAAGTTTGACTTTAATGTGTTTTATGATGAGAAAGATGCTGTAGGTAAGCGTTACAGAAGACAAGATGCAAACGGAACACCTTTCTGTATCACTGTTGATCACGATACGCTAGAAGATAAAATGGTGACCATACGCCACAGAGATACAATGGAGCAAAAGCGTGTGCCTATTGCAGATCTCGCAGCAATTATAGATAAGGAAGTAAATTTTAAGCACTGGATAGCTTAATTAATATTATGCATACATTGTTAAAACGCCCATTTAATGGGTGTTTTTTTATGCTTTAAGGTGTGTTTTTGTTATTTTTAGGAACTATTTAACAAATTATTTATATAACCAAAAACTACAAAATGAAAAAATTTAACCTTCTGTTGTGCATTGCACTTTTAGCCTTTGGCTTTGGAGTTTCTGCTCAGCAAGTGGAGCCAGTTGGCCCCTTTAGCGTTACCACTGCTGCTACTGTAACCCAAATGCCTTCTATAGCGTCACGCTCAGAACTTATTCCTTCTGTTGATAAGCCAGGGCCTGTCCAAGATGGACGTGCGTCTAAATATGAAATAGTGCCAGGCAAAGGATCTACAGGAGACGATGTTCTTGCTCAAAGCCAGCATAGAAGTACAAACACGATACAAGGTAGAACACCAAGTCTCGTGCTAGAAACGGCACTTTCTAACTCACAACCTACAGACCCGTCTGGAGCAGTAGGTCCAAATCATTATTTTGCTGTATTTAATACAGGATTTAGGATTTTTGACAAAGATGGGACACCATTAACAGCACAATTAGGAACAGGCAATATATTTCCTGCTTCTGGATGTTGTGATCTTACCGTATCATATGATAACCTAGCAGATCGTTGGGTAGTTTCATTTTTAGGAGGCGGAGTTCAAGTAGCAATCTCAAATGGGCCAGATCCTGTAACCTCAGACTGGACTGTGTATAATTTTCCAAACATATCTGACTACAATAAACTTTCAGTTTGGAGAGATGGATACTATGTGACTGAAAATACTGGAGGTTCTACCAAGCTATGGGTTCTTGAAAGAGCATTTCTTGGAGATGGATCACCAGATCCTGCTGCACAGATGGCAGGTTTTGAATTACCAGGTATTGTAACTAGTGGTTTCCACAGTCCGCAAGCTTTAAATATTACAGATGATAATCACCCTACAACAGGAGGATGCCCTATTGTATATCTTCAAGATGACGCTTGGGGCGGGGTTACAACAGATCACATAAAACTATGGGAGGCGACAATGGACTGGGATACGCCAGCAAATTCTACAGTTTCGGCTCCATTAGAAATATCAACCGCTCCTTTTATATCTGTATTTGATAATGGGTCATTTGCAAACCTAACACAGCCTGGAGGTCAAGATATTGATGCTTTACAAGCTACAATTATGAATCAAGCACAATTTAGAAAATTTGGAGACCACAATTCAGCGGTATTTAACTTTGTAGTAGATACAGATGGTAGTGCTGCAGAGCTAGCTGGTATAAGATGGATTGAGCTTAGACAAGATAGTGATGGTGGTGCTTGGTCTTTATTCCAAGAAGGAACTTATACCGCTCCAGACGGAAAACACGCTTGGCACGGTAGTATGGCTATGGACTCTCAAGGAAATATAGGTTTAGGGTATACAGCTATGGCAGGACCAGACACACCTACAGATGGAAGTGTGGACTTAGTATTAAGTTCATATTATACAGGAAGATATGCTGGAGATGCTCCAGGTACAATGAGTGTTGAAGAAACACTAATAGCAAAAGGATCAGGAAATATACCTGGGTCTGAACGTTATGGAGATTACGGAAAGATGGATGTAGATCCAGTAAACGGTAAAGAATTTTGGTTCTTAAATGAATATGTAGGAGCGAGCGGACGTGCTAATGTATTGGGTGTTTTTCAAATTGCACCTAACTTTCCAAATGATCTAGGAGTAACTAGTATTGATACACCGGTAACGGGTACACTAACAGCAACTGAAGACGTTACTGTAACTATTTTTAACTTTGGCGAAAATGATAAATCAGGGTTTGATGTGACTTATCAAATAGATGGAGGAGCTTTAGTGACAGAGGCATTTACCGGAACAATTGCATCTGCTACTTCGGCTACATTTACTTTTGCAACCCAAGCAGATTTATCTGCAGTAGGTCAAACGTATTCTATCGTAGCTTCTACATCATTTGCAGCAGATGAAGATAACTCAAATGATTCTACTACTAAAGAGGTGACTCATCTTAATCCGGTAGATACTGGTGTTATAGCTATTACAACGCCAGAGTCAGGTTCAGGATTGTCGGATGCAGAAGTTGTAACGATAACTATACAAAACTTTGGAGGAGAAACACAAACTTCAATACCAGTGTTTTATACCTTAGATGGTGGAGCTGCAGTACAAGAGACTTTTTCTGGATCTATAGCGAGTGGTGAAACAGCAACATATGCTTTTACTGCTACAATAGATCTTTCAGAACTTGGAGATTATACAATAGTTGCTGGTACTGAGATGGCTGCTGATGCAGATGAGACTAATGATGACTTTACATTTGAAGTAAGTAACTTTATATGTCAACCAGAATCTGATTGTGATGGTTTCAATGATGGTGTAACACAATTTCAGTGGGCAGATCAAGATATTGCTGTAGATTGTAGTGCAACTTCTGTAGGTTACAGTGATAATTCTGATATTGTATTTAATATCATATTAGAAGAAAATCCATTTGTAGGTACCTTACAAATGGGGTTTGCCGATTCTATTTATGCACTTTGGATAGATTTTAATGATAATAATGCTTTTGAAGATGATGAGCTTATCTCAAGTGAGCAAGTAGCGATAGCAAATTCGGATTTTGAATTTACTGTTGATTTTAACGATTTTCCAGCATTAACAACGGGAATGCATAAAATGCGTTTGCGTGGCGAAGATGAAAGTACAGCAGGAGATGTGACAGACCCTTGTGGTGACTTAGCATTTGGAAGAACAAATGATTTCACGGTTAATATAAGCGGGATGCTGTTAGGACTTCAAGACGAAGAATTTGCACAGGCAGATTTTACTATTGTTGAATCATCAAAGAATAATTTTGATATCAACTTTATTACAAGCTATGAAGAGCTAGCTGGCCTAAGAGTTTACAATATGTTAGGTCAAGAAATTCTTTATTATAATATGACTAAGCAGGGTGATCGTTACACGTATAGCCTTGATATGAATTATGTATCTAAAGGTGTTTACATTGTTCAAGTAGGAACGATTGACGGAACATCTGTTAGAACTCAAAAATTAGTAGTAAAATAAGCTAGTAATTTTTAATTATTAAAAAAGCCCCATTGTTTTTACAATGGGGCTTTTAAATTTAAAGTTAAGATTACTCTCTTAACTTTATTTCACTTATCGCTACAGGACTCGCCTTGTCACAACGTTGCATACGTCTTTGTGGTAAAAACTTGATCCATACGGTAGCACCGTCTTTAATAAAATCTTTATCTATAGTCATAGGGTCTAAAAAGCGACCGTCCTTAAGCTTTATCGTCCACTCGCAATCACCCTCTGTCTTAGATTGTACAATGGTTCCAGATGTGTATCCCGTAGTATCAAATTGCATAGTAGTTTCTTCTTTTGCTTTTTCCTCGGTAGTAGCTTTTTGACCGCAGCTCGCGAGCATAAGCCCTGTCACTAAGGTAATACCGGTAATAAATAGCTTCTTTTTCATAAATAGGTTGTTTTTAGTGCTTTAAATATCGTAAAAAATTAGAAGAACGCTTTTATCTGTATGTTACCAGTGTGAATTGTTCTAGTTTCTTCACTCTTTCTTCCAAAGTAAGAGACATTAAGATCTAAAAACTTCGTAATTCTTTTTTGTGCGATTACATTCCACGTAAAATTTGATCCTGGCTGTAGTCCTTCTAAAATTTGATAGGCTACCGGACTAAATGCGCTTCCGCGAAAATCATTATTTATAAACTTCATCTCACCCGAAACAGATATCTTTTCAAAATCTGCTAGTGCAAAGGAGATGCCAAGATTTTGCTGATCTAATCTTTCTTGTCCCTCGCTCTGGTTTTCTTTGTTTTGAAATTCATAAAACAATGATATCCTAGATTGCTTTCCAAAAAGGTATGATACCTTAGGATTAAAGCCGCTATTATCAATGTCAAAGTTACGAGATACAAAATTTTCGGCGATACTCTGCGTGCTTCCCACGCTACTTTTAAAATTAAAAAGCCAGCTCTCTTTAATCTTATGTAAAAAGCTAAGTTGATGTGTGAGCAATTTCCCTTCTTGCAACCCGGTAGAAAGTAATGTTTTTGAGGTGTTAGATAAAAAACTATATGAAGTAGTATACCGCTGTTTACCTCTGTTAAAGAATAGTGTGTTCCTCAAGTTTATGGTGGCACCTATTTCGTTTTCATCTTCGTTAAATGGGTTCAGACTAAAATCGTTAGAAAGGCGCAACACCTTTTTGTCAAGTATATAACTCGTCTGGTTATAAAAATGTGACAAGAATTTTTTAATACCCTTCTGTCCAGACCACTGGCCTGGCTGCAGTGTGAGTTGCTGGCTTAATCTGTTTTGATGCGTCCGTACAAATACTTGATTGGGTAACAAAACTCGTACATAATCTGCCTCATCTTGAAACTGTGCAATCTCAAATTCATCTAGCTCTTGCACACCATCACCATTATAATCATTCCAGGTGTGTGTGCCTTGTCCCTCATCTACCTGTATATAGGTAAATTCTTGTTGAGGTTGTGTGCCACTATTTGTTTCATAAACAGTGTTTAGCCTAACTATGTCATTTGCAAATCGCTGGTCATAAAGTAATCGTGAGTTAAGCGAGTTCTCACTCTCTCGCTGGTCTGTGTATACGAGGTTTCTGTAGTTTACAAAGATGGACAAGTTTGTTTTTTCATTTTTAAGAAGCTGTGACTTTAAGTAATACGTATTTGAAGTATTAACCCGCTCTATTGTGTTAAGTCGTAAGCTGTCATTAGTACGGTATTTAAAACCTGCTTCTACATAAATATTTGTGCTGTCACCTATCCCTGTGTAAAGGGCATACTCATTAAAGCGCTGGCTATCTGGTGTGATAGAGTCATCACTCTTTGCAACACGTAAGTTATCTTCTAGATGTAGAGAGCCGCCTACCCACGCTTTTTTTAAATCATAAATGGTTCTTGCATTTACTCTTGTAAAGTTCGTACTAAGTAATAAATCATCTGTAGAGAGTATGCTTGCATTTGCGATAGTTTTTAGATTTCCTAGTTGCCATCTACCTAAAAGACGATGGCGCAAACCGTTATAATATCCATCAAAATGTAGATTTTGAAAAGTGTACGTAAGTGCGCCATTTTGCAGATCTGTATAGTCAAGGCCTATTGTGCTATAATTTTGTGTACCTAGCAAGAGTCCATTTGCGTTTGCTAGCGAATTTTCCAAATTCCAATCACGATTGAACTCCACATTATAAAGCCCCTCTACATTTACAAAGTCTTCTTGGATATAATCCCAATCTACAAATGCTTTGAGAAGCTTTGTGCTATCTTTCTTGATAAGGTGTTGATTCATATCAAGGTGCAATGCATAGCCATTATTATCACCATCATCTTGAGTAGAAAATGTGTTAGTGTCATTTTTACTCCCTGCAGCTTCAAAATTTATAGAGGTCTTTTCAGATGGTGTATAACTACCATTTACTACACCTAGTTGTAGTAACGTGGGTGAAAACAATTGTACCTCTGGTGCAAAAGACCCCTGTGGTACACCATTTACTGGAGCTACGTACTCAAAAGTGCGTTGTAATGTGTTTGTAGTACTCAAAACATAATCACCCTGGTTAACACCTACATTAGTAAATCGCACTTGAAAAAGGGACTCATCTGGGTCTGTGCTAAACTCAAATACCTCTACACCATTTACTATAATCTCACGGTATAGTATTTTATTAGTGTCAAAAGTATCGGGTACGGCACTGGGTGCTACCATTTCGGCTGTGTTATCTCCTGCGGCTTCTAGAATGGCAACCTGTTCGGCTGTTAGGTTTTGTTGTAAAGGTTGGTTTTTTATATCACTCTCAGAATATACGTGAGCAGCAATTTTTAGGTTATCGCTTTCGCGAAAGCTTCCCCCCGCATAAGCCAGCACGCGAGTATATCTTCGCTCAGAAAATTGATACTCTACATTAATACGCATCTCACTTGTGATGGGATATGTGGCGTTAAAACGTATTTCTCCAGCATTGTAATCTATCACATAATCTTCATTTTCTCCTCGTTGCAGCGGGATGCCATTTACATATACTGTCTCGCTACCAGAGACCACAAGCACAAAAAGTTCGCCATTAGGTCCTGTGAGTTTATAAGGGCCTTGATTACCTTCTTGACCCGTAAATGTACTTTGTGTAAATACCCCACGTACGAGCGCCCCGGAGCCAAAGAGGTCTGTACTTTTTGTGTCTGAGTGATTAATAGTGCCTGATAATGAAAGCCCTTGAATCTTTTTTGTAAACTGCCCAAAGTAGGAATCTGTGTTTTGAAGATTTATATCTCCTGCTCTTATATTCCAATTGTCTGAAAAGAGCTCTATAAATATTTGATCAAATTCGTCCAGATTTTGAGAATACCCTCCTTGCTGGCTAGGGATATTTGCATCTTGTAAAGAAGCGCGTAAAGTAACATTCTCACTAAGCTTACCACTTATTTGTAAATCTAGTTCGGAGTTGAGCGTGCTGTTTTGACTATTACCCACGGCGACTCCTCTTAAAATGCTTCCGCTCACGTTAAGACCTGAGAAGGGCAGAGCGCTATTTTTTCTTTTATCAACACCAAGGCTTACAAGTTTATCTAGAGCGCCAGTGCTTTCTACTATTTGACTTTTATCAAACTTTGAGTAGCGGCGAGTGAGAAAATCTGGATACAGTTTGTATGTAATCTCTAGACTGTCTGGGAGTGTGGTTTTTTTCGCTTTAAGCGAAAGAATACTCTTAGCATAATCTATAGTGTAAAGAGAACTGTCTACTGTCTTACCTGTGAGTGATTTTATACTAAAAAGGGATGGATTAATACTTACAGAGTCTATTACAATGGTATCTCTAGTCGCAACTTTTACTGTGCGAGTTTGTTGAGCCAGTAGCGTGCTGGTAAATAGAAAACATATGATGACGTAAAATAACCGCATTTATAGTAAAACTCCATACTAGGCTTAATAGTGCCTACTCGTAAAGGTAAACTTTATAAGGTTTTTAAGAGGAGTGAAAAAACCTAATTTATAACTTAGCACTTTAATAAAGCAACGTATGAAAATAGTATCTTATAATGTAAACGGAATTCGTGCTGCATTGCGCAAAGATTTTGCACTCTGGCTTAAACAAACAGATCCAGATGTGGTCTTGTTACAAGAAACTAAAGCTACACCAGATCAAGTAGATGTTGCCGTTTTTGAAGAACTGGGATACGAGCACTACTGGTTTAGTGCGCAAAAGAAAGGATATAGTGGAGTAGCCGTACTTACTAAAAAGACACCAAAGCACATAGACTATGGTACTGGTATCGCCTCTATGGATTTTGAGGGGCGCAACATACGTGTAGATTTTGATGACGTGTCTGTGATGAGTATGTACCTACCATCTGGTACTAATAGTGCCCGTCTTGAGCACAAGCTAGAGTATATGGATTTACTACAAGATTACGTAAATGAGCTCAAACAAGATAAGCCTAATCTTGTGATAGGTGGAGATTATAATATTTGTCACGAGGCTATAGATATACACGACCCTGTACGTAATAAGAAGGTAAGTGGCTTTTTACCAGTAGAGCGCGAGTGGATAGGTAATTTTATGGAGAGCGGCTTTATAGATTCTTTTCGCCATCTTAATAAAGAACCAGATAATTATACTTGGTGGAGTTATAGAGCAAATGCTAGAGCAAACAATAAAGGCTGGCGTATAGATTATAATATGGTGAGTGAACCTCTTAAAGATAAAATAGCACGAGCAGTCATACTCTCTGATGCAAAGCATAGTGATCACTGCCCTCATATGGTAGAGCTTGACTTATCATAAAGATTACTAAATTTTACACAAAAAAAATAAAGTTATAAAATGAAAAAAATACTGATATGCCTTCTGGCTGTGAGTGCACTAGCATCTTGTGTACCTGCAAAAAAATTTAAAGATCTTGAGGCAAAATATAGCAGTCTTAGAAAAGATAACCGCAATATGTCTAAGGAGCTCTCCGAAGCAAAAGCTGCTCTAGAAAAAACTAAAGAAGAGCGTGATCTTGCTCTAGTAGACCTTGATGCATTATCTAATAAATACAATGAGGTAAGTGGTGAGTATGATGCTGCAAAGGCAAATCTTGCACAATTACAAGATAGCTATAATGCCCTAGAGACTAACAGCAGTGCCTCAATAGCAGAAAACTCAAAGAAGAACAGACAACTGCTCGCAGAACTAGAATCAAAACAAAATGACCTTGCCGAAAAAACAGCCGCGCTTGAGGCAGAGCGTAAGCGACTAGAGCGATTACAAAAAGATCTGGCAGATAGGTCTGCGAGAGTAGATGAGCTAGAAGGTCTTATTGCGGCAAAAGATGCAAAAATGCGAGGTCTTAAAGATGCGATATCTAAAGCGCTCACAGATTTTGAAGGTAAAGGTCTTACTGTAGAGCAACGAGATGGAAAAGTATATGTCTCACTTGAAAACAAGCTTCTTTTTGACTCTGGTAGCTGGACCGTGGGTACAAATGGAACAAAGGCAGTAAAGCAACTAGGTAGTGTACTTGCAGATAACCCAGAGATTGCCGTGCTTATAGAAGGACACACAGATAATGTACCTTATGGAGGAAGTGGTAACCTACAGGGTAACTGGGACCTTAGTGCAAAGAGGGCAACATCTATTGTAAACATACTGCGCCAGAATAAAAGAATAGATCCCAAAAATCTTACAGCAGCAGGTAGAGGAGAATATGCTCCCGTAGCCGAAAATGACACGCCAGAAAATAAAGCCAAAAACAGAAGAATAGAAGTAATCCTTACACCAAAACTTGATGAGGTAAAGGCTTTGTTACAAGAGATAGATTAATAGTAAGCTAGTTTTAAGACACGACAAATGCAATACAATAAAATACCGCATACAGATATAGAAGTATCAAAAATATGTCTAGGCTCTATGACGTGGGGACGTCAAAATACCGAGGCAGAAGGACACGAGCAAATGAGCTATGCGCTTGATAATGGAGTAAACTTCATTGATACTGCAGAGATGTATAGTGTCCCTTTTAAACCCGAAAATCAAGGGTCTACAGAGACTATTATTGGGACTTGGCTTGCAAAAAATAAGAATCGTGATAAGATTGTGCTGGCATCAAAAATTACGGGCCCTAGTCCTACTTTTAAGCCCATACGAGACAACCTTGGTTTTTCAAAAGAAGCACTAGAAGATGCTTTGCACAAGAGTTTAAAAAGACTACAAACAGATTACCTAGATATTTATCAACTGCACTGGCCAGAGCGCAACACAAACTATTTTGGGCAACGTGGCTACAAGCACGACAGCAGCGAGCAGTGGCAAGATAATATTGCAACCATTTTAGAAAGTCTAGAGACCTATGTAAAACAAGGTAAAATTAGACACATAGGCTTATCAAACGAAGGGCCGTTTGGTACAATGCGATTTATGGAAGAAGCCCGTAAAGGAGCACCTAGAGCCGTAACGGTTCAAAACCCATATAGCTTGCTTAATCGCACAGACGAGGTAGGTCTTACAGAGGTGTTACATAGAGAAGGTATAGGCTTGTTGCCGTACTCACCTCTTGGTTTTGGACAACTTACGGGTAAATACCTTGACGGTTACCCAGAAAATGCGAGGGTAACGCTGTTTCCTAATTATAGTCGTTATCATAGTGACAACTCTTTTGAGGCAACCAGACGCTATAAAGCAATTGCAGACAGTCACGGTTTGAGCCTTACACAAATGGCACTCGCCTTTGTAAATGATAGACCATTTGTTACAGCAAATATCATAGGTGCGACTAGTATGGAACAGCTTAAAGAAAATATAGGCAGTGCCTCAGTTTCTCTTTCTGAAGAGGTTTTAAAAGCAATAGATGAGGTACACGAGGCAATACCTAACCCTGCGCCATAAGTATATTATGCATATAAATATGAAGCGCTACCGTATGGTGGCGTTTTTTTTATGCTTTCGCGAAAGCGTAATTACCCAAATAAGTGACGCACTACATCGTGCACCTTAGCCACTTTTATCACATTTATATGATATGTATTATCTGGTATTTTACAGTATTTTGAAATAATAATACTGGTAAAACCTAGCTTCTCTGCTTCAAGAATGCGTTGTTCTATGCGGTTTACGGGTCTTACCTCACCTGCTAGCCCAATCTCTGCAGCAAAGCACATTGCCTTATCTACAGGGATGTCTACATTACTTGATAATACGGCTGCTACCACTGCAAGATCTATCGCAGGGTCATCTACAGAGATACCTCCTGTCACGTTAAGAAACACATCTTTTGCACCTAGTTTGAATCCAGCTCGTTTTTCAAGTACAGCTAGAAGCATATTGAGCCTCTTTACATTATAACCCGTAGAGCTACGTTGTGGTGTTCCATATACTGCGGTGCTCACAAGTGCTTGTATCTCTATCATAAGGGGGCGCATTCCTTCCATTGTTGTGGCAATGGCTGTACCGCTTAATTCCTCATCATTTTTTGATATGAGTATCTCACTAGGGTTGCTTACCTCCCTAAGACCTGAGCCTTGCATCTCATAAATACCAAGTTCGCTAGTGCTACCAAATCTGTTTTTGTGTGCTCTAAGTATGCGATACACGTGGTTGCGGTCTCCCTCAAACTGTAGTACGGTATCTACCATATGCTCCAGTATCTTGGGGCCAGCTATATTGCCATCTTTTGTGATGTGACCTATAAGAATTACGGGTGTTGCTGTCTCTTTTGCAAAGCGTATAAGCTCTGATGTGGTTTCTCTTATTTGAGAAATACTACCTGCTGTACTCTCTATATGATCTGAGTGTAGTGTTTGTATAGAGTCTATAATCACGATATCTGGCTGTACCTCCTCTACGTGTCTAAAGATGTTTTGGGTTTTTGTCTCAGTGAGAATATAGCACTGGTCACTTTCTGGGTGTATGCGCTCTGCACGCATTTTTATTTGTTGCTGGCTTTCTTCACCAGAAACATATAGTGTTTTATAAGGTAGTGCAAGACTTATTTGTAACAGCAGTGTACTTTTCCCTATACCTGGTTCTCCACCCAAGAGTGTAAGGGATCCTGGTACAAGTCCACCACCCAGCACACGATTAAGCTCGCCGTTTTTTGTATTCATACGCGCTTCAGAGGCGGTAGAGATATCTGCTACTTTAAGCGGCTTGCTTGTTCTTGTGAGTCCTGAGACTTTTGTAGTGCTGCTTTTCCAGTCTTTCTTATCGGCTTTTTGTACTACTTCTTCTACGATGGTGTTCCATTGTTTACAGGCGTTGCATTGCCCCTGCCATTTGGCATACTGGGTCCCGCAGTTTTGACAGAAAAAGGTGGTTTTAATTTTGGCCATTGAGAGAAAAGCTTTTGGCTAAATTAGGAAATCAACCGCTGTTATACAGCCGTTATAGCACTAAGATATGCACAAGATGTTTATGTGTGGTTGTGAGTACGTTTTCGCGAAAGCGTAAACATATTAGGTTACCTTCTCTATTACCTCTGACCTATTAGACACATCTAGTTTTGCATAAATATTACTGGTGTGAAATTTTACCGTGGCGATTGAAATGTGTAATGTCTCTCCTATTTGTTTATTTGTGTACCCTTTGGAGAGCTCTAAGAGTACTTCGGTCTCTCGCTTAGAAAGATTGTGGCTTGTGCTGATTTGATCTACACTCTCTTGGAGTGTTTGCTCTTTTGTGGAGGCTACATTTTGTAACTCTCTTACATAGTCCTCTAGCTGGTTACGTATGTCGTGGTTTTCTCTTTTTATAAATTTAAAGCGATATAGTAGTGCTGTGCCTAGAATGAGCATCTCTATAATACCGCCAAATTTTACTTGATTTGAAGTAATCTCAATAAATTGATATCCCGTTACTCGCAATGCAAAGTGGCCTATGGAAGAAAACAGTAGTATAAGGTATGCTATTACAAGTATATAGGCATAACTGTATTTTGTAGCGATATACCAGCATAATAGCCAGCAGCCTATAAGTAGTGAAGACATCATATATCCTGCATATCTAAAAAGATAGAAATTATCAAGTAACAAGCTACCTGTATAGAGTCCTGCAGCTATAAATAGAGCGATATAAAACCACTTTTTTATGCGTGGCATTACTGAGTTTATCCTTAAAAATGTAAAACTAAATAAGGCAGCTGTGATACCACATAGCCAGTGTAAAAGCATCTCTATGAAGTCATAATATTTAATTATTCCTGGAAAGAAATAGGAGAAAAAGCCATCATCATAAAAGATGCTTGCAGAAGTGGCAAATAGAAAATAAACATAATATAAATATACCTTCTCATTAAAGGTGAAATACATAAATAGATTCAAGATGATTACCAAAAGGGCAAACCCAAAATAACTTCCAGAAAAGGCAAGCGTAGATATATTGTTGCGCTGGTATGTGATATTATCTACAACGGTAAGAGGGAAGTAAGCCTCGTGCCAGAAAAAAGTCTGTATATAAAATGTGTTTTCTCCCTTGTTAAATCTTGCTGGGACACTGGTAAGCCTCTCAAGTTCTGGTTTTTCTATAATATGAATGTTATTTCCAGAAGTGCCCAAGTATTTTATAGAATCATTTGAGTGTTGAAAGAGGGAAAAACTTTTAATGTGTATAGAAGGTACTTTGAAGTGGTAAACACCCTCTTCACTTTCTTTAAGATCTAGCGTGATTTTAAACCAGTACCATCCGTTTTCGCTTCCCCAGTTTAGGTCTTTTTCATCTATGGGCCTAAACTCTTCTTTGAGTAGTGTGCTACTAGTTATTTTATTATCAACGTCTCTTATAAATTCAAATGAAGTCACCGTTAAGTCATCTGCTACTTTTTGTGAGTGAGCAGCAAGGGTGGAAATTAATACAAGAAGTATAAATGATATTTTTTGTTGTAGGTTGTCCAAATCAAGGGGCTTGTTAGTAATGGTTACTTTTTTTGTAAAAAAGTGGGGTTTTTGTACAAAAGACAATGGTTTAGGTAAAAACTATACCTAAAGTATAGGTCGATAATTTGTGATTTTTAAGATTTTTGGGGATATACATTTCATTTGAGGGACTGAAGTGTATGTGTAAAAAAAAGCTATTCATTAATAGTGGGTAGCTTTTTATTTTTTTTCGCGAAAGCGTTATTATTTTTTACACTACTTAGTATCCAAAATCCTCTTTTATTTTATCAGCTCGATCAAGCATAAGATCTTTAGTAAGAAAAGAAACTTCTTCTAATAGGTATGCATTTTGATAAGTGCGCATCGCTTTCTTAGGTTCCCCAGCCTTTTCAAGAGATAAAGCTAGGTAGTAGTTACCTAGCATAGTCTCTGGATATTGTTTTCTAGCTAGTTGCCCCAGGTTTGCAAGCCCCGCCCAGTCTGCTTTTTTTTCTAATGCAGTAGCTGTAGCTACGTAATCATTAATACGTATAGGGTCATCTAGTCCAAAAAGATCTTTTACGGTGGTGTATTTGTTTATAAGATAGTCGTAGGGAGCGTCGCTTTTGAGTAGGCGTTCTTTGTATTCTGTCTTACTTATAGGCCTATACACAGAAAACATTTGCTCTAATGCCTTTGGGATGGCTCTACCCACAAGAGAATAATGAGTTGCTCCTTCAAAATTGTCAAAATTGTATTGCAAGCTTTCATTCTTGACCTGCTTAATCTGGCTGTCTAGCTGTATAATAGAGTTGCGTAGGGCTCCTATATCTTCGGTTCCAGTAGCAAGGTAATAAAAGAGTTTTTGATCGATCGCTCCTAACCTAGCGGTGAGTCGTTCTTCCATTTGAGGAGCAATGTCTGGACTAAGAGAGATATACCCTTGAAAGAGTGTGGGATCTTTCATAAGGTAGTAGTTCATAAAATTTGCTGTGAGATCGTGACCTACTGCAATTCTAAAAGTACTTGTTCTGTAATTTTTATCTAGATAAGGCATTAACTCTAGCCCTATAAATTCAAAAAACGAAGCGCCAGTGTCTGAAGGTAAGTTGCTTATCTCGTCATAATAGGTGTCATCATTGCGGCTATCTACTTGATTAATGCCTACAACTATGACCTGAGGCATTTCTTCCCAGTAGCTGTAGTAATCTACATTACCAGCAACGGGCTCAAAAAGATAGTCACCATCCATAACAATGATGATAGGGTAGGTTTTATCAACATTGCCTTCATAATTACGAGGCAATTGTATTTTGAGTTGTCTACTTTCTCCTAGTATATCTGAGGAAATCTCCTTGTAGTCTATTTGTGCAAATAGCGGTAGACTTAAAATACTGATAATGAGTGTAAAAAAACGTAATTTCATTTGGGGCTTGTTTTAGATTACTAAGCCCTAAAGTAGTAAAAAAATCAACCTTTATTAAATATGAGTACTATTAAGGCACAAAAACCTCCTATTACCACATTAAAAATAGTTTGAGTACCCCAGAGTAACCATCCAAAAACGATTCCATCTTCATACCCAAAGAATGTAAAAATAGCACCCATAGCTATAGGGTAAACGCCCATACCAGCATTAGTCGCGCTCATAGCAAAAGCTCCTATCACAAAAGAAGCAAGAATTACTCCTAGTGGTGCGCTTGCGATACCTGGCACTGTAAATTTCATCACCCAAAACATTCCTATATACATAAGCCATATAAAGGTTGTGTGAAAAATAAAAGCACTATTATGCTCCATTTTAAGTATGCTCTTAATGCCATCTAAAAGGCCAAGTCCAAAATCTCTTACCCTTTTAATAAATGGATGAGAAGAAGTTTTAAGCAATCTTAAGCCAGCTATTCCAGCCGTGATTCCTAAAATAAGTAATATGATAAAACCTGTAGGATTTGCATTTTCTTTAAAATAAGCTACGAGTGCCGTAGACTGTAAAACCACAGCAGTTGCCATAACTAGTAAAAGTACAATTAAGTCTGCAATGCGCTCTGCTACAATAGTTCCAAAGGCTTTTTCAAACGGTATGTTGTCTGTGCGTGAGATGGCAACTCCCCTTAATACTTCTCCAGATCTTATTATAAAGGTGTTTGCAAAGTAGCCTGTGAGAATAGCCATAAAGCTAGATCGTAATCTTGGTTTATAGCCCAGGGGTTCTAAAAGAAATTTCCAGCGATAAGCTCTTGAAAGATGACTAAATAAACCAAAAAGTAATGAGATAATTATCCATATAGGGTCTACTGTTTTTATAGCCTCCCACATATCGCTGCGCTCTGCACCACTCATTTTACTAAGTTGATACCAGACCAAAAAAACTCCCACGAGTGGGAGTATAATTTTAAGCGCAAGGCTTGTATGTTTTTTTGTAGACAAGGCTTACTTAAGTAAGTTAGTCTCTTCGTTAGGAAAACAAAGCGTAGGTTTAAATTCCTTAGCTTCATCTAGTTCCATAAATGCATAGGTGATAAGGATAAGGATGTCTCCCTTTGCAACCTTACGAGCAGCTGCGCCATTAAGAGTGATCTCACCACTGTTGCGTGGTCCCGGTATTGCATACGTTTCAAGGCGTTCACCGTTAGTTACATTTACGATTTGAACTCGTTCTCCTTCTATAATTTTTGAGGCATCCATAAGATCTTCATCTATGGTAATACTTCCTATATAGTGTAGTTCTGCACCCGTTACTTTAACGCGGTGTATTTTTGATTTTACAACATTTACTAGCATAATGCAAAGGTAATAATAAGGTGTTTAATTTAAAGCTATGTTATCTATAAGTCTCACCTCGCCAGCATAAACGGCAAGGAAAGCTCGATATTGTTGATTTTTACGCTTTCGCGAAAGCGTACGAAGATTTTTGATATTTACGATCTCAAAATACTCCAGTTCTAGTCCATCTTTTTCTTTGTAGATAGACTCGATATATGCTTTCAATTCTCGTGCCGAAAGTGAGTCAAAATTATTTTTGGCATATAAAAGAGATTCATAAATGAAAGGTGCAATTTCAAGTTGATGCTCTGTAAGTCTAGCATTGCGACTGCTCATAGCAAGACCATCTTCTTGGCGATGTATGGGACAACCTATGATTTCTAAATCAAGATTTTCTATATCAACGAGCTTGCGCACAATGGTGAGTTGCTGGAAATCTTTTTCGCCAAAATATGCCTTATGAGGATTAACTTGTCTAAAAAGAATGTTTAAAACAGTACCTACACCATCAAAATGTCCTGGGCGATGCTCGCCTTCCATTACGGTTTCTAAATGGCCAAAATTATAACCTTTTGAGGATACATTATTGCCATAGATTTCTTCTGGTGAAGGATTGTAAACAGCGACTTTAGACCCATAGTGAGATAAGAATGCGAGATCCTTTTCTATGGTTCTGGGATACTTTTCTAAATCTGTAGCGTTATTAAACTGCGTGGGGTTTACAAAAATACTTACCACAATAAGGGCACAGTCTTTGAGTGCATAGTCTATTAGTGAGGCGTGGCCATTGTGCAATGCACCCATTGTGGGTACAAAACCTACGGTTTTACCTTGCGCTTTTGCTTGACTGACGATTTTAGAAATCTGATTATGAGCTGTGATTGCTTGCACTTTACCAAAATTTTAACGGGGTGCAAACTTACTAATATTAACCCTAAGTGCGTAAAAATTCGTACTTTTGCGTGTTTTTTGAATAGAATAACAACCTAATTTTACATATATGAAAGATAAGAGGATATTGTACGTGTCATCTGAAGTGATTCCTTATCTACCAGAGACCGAGATTGCCTCTATGTCGTTTGAAGCTCCTCAAATGGTTAATTCCAAGGGAGGGCAAATACGCATATTTATGCCTCGCTACGGCAATATTAATGAGCGCAGGCATCAATTACACGAAGTGATTAGGCTATCAGGAATGAATCTTGTGATTAACGATTTTGATATGCCACTTATAATCAAAGTTGCATCTATACCTAAAGAGCGTATTCAAGTTTATTTTATAGATAACGAAGAGTATTTTAAGCGTAAAGCTACGTTTACAGATGAAGATGGAAATCTTTTTCCTGATAATGACGAGCGTGCTATTTTCTTTGCAAAAGGTGTAGTAGAGACGGTTAAAAAATTGAACTGGGCTCCAGATATTATACACGTTCAAGGATGGCTAGCTTCTTTACTGCCACTATATCTCAAACAATACTATGCTAGTGAGCCATTGTTTTCTCAAAGTAAGATTGTAACATCTGTTTATAATCAAGGGTTTGAAGGTTCATTAAATAGTGAGTTGCTTAATAAAGTTGCTTTTGATGGTGTAGATCCAGAAACTATAAAAGAGCTTGAAGATCCAACTTACGAGAACTTAATGAAGGTAACTATTAGAAATAGTGATGCAGCCATTGTGGGGTCTCAAGACTTAAACGAAAACTTGCTTAAAATTTTAAATACGACTAAAATCCCTGTTCTGCCGTATAAAAAGAAGGAGGAGTTTCCTCAGGCATACGAAGATTTTTACACTACCCAAGTTTTAGAAGAATAGATAGTTACTATGAAGTTGAACAAATTATTTAAGCAAGCACTTGCAGTAGTGGGTCTTGCGTTATTGATTATATCTTGTGAAGATGAGTTTGGTTCTATAGGAACAGACATTGTAGGGCAAGTAAATTTTGAAACAGAGGTAGCTCAAGATTTTGATATTGCAGCATATAGCCGCAACTATGCAGATGCATCTGGTTTTAATGGAGTGCAGACTAATGGCGCTCAGATTGGTGTTGTAGGCTATTATAACGACCCTACTTATGGGTCTACGACTAGTAACTTCCTTTCACAAGTTGCTTTGTCTCGTACTAATCCGGATTTTGGAGATAATACCGTAGATAACCCTACTGTAATTGATTCAGTAGTATTTTCACTAGCATACTTTGCTACTAATGAAGGTACAGATGATGATGGGGCTTCTACGTATACAATAGATTCTATATTTGGAAATACACCTGGACAGATGAAATTATCTGTATATAGATCTAATTTCTTTTTAAATAGCTTAGATCCAAATTCAGATTTCGAAGATGCTGCGTTATATTTTTCTAATGAGATAGAAGATTTCGCTGGCGTAGAAGGAGATTTGTTATTTGAGGTAAGAGATGTGAATAGTGATGGAGAGCTGGAGGAAGGTTTTGTTCCAAGTGCAGAGGAAATCGTTCTTACAGAGCCAGTACTTGACGATGATGGAAACATACCAGAAGATCCAGAATTTGAAGTTTCTGATAGACTGAGCCCAAGAATAAGAATGGCTTATGATAATACGACTACAGTTGGTGCAGATGTGGTAGCCTACTGGCAAGAAGCAATTATAAATCAAGAAAATACTGGAGTACTTCTTAATAGTAACACATTTAACGATTACTTCAGAGGGCTTTATTTTAAGGCAGAAGCTATTGATGATAAAGGAAGCACTATTTTATTCAACCTTACAGGGGTAGATGTCACGATATATTACAGTTTTGAAGGAGATGATGACTCTGGTGAGCCTGGTGAGTCTACAGATGATGGTAAGGGTGATATATCACTCTCTTTAAATGGTGTGCGTGCTATAGGTTATACAAACGACTTTGGAATAAGTCCAATTGGTACGACAACTTTTAATGAAAGCCAAAACACGGTTGATGGAGAAGAGAATTTATATCTCAAAGGAGGTGATGGCTCAATAGCTCTCATAGATTTATTTGGAGCAGATGCAGATGCAGATGGTGTTGCAGATCAACTGGAAGCATTACGTTCTTGCAATATTTTAATAAATGAGGCAAATCTCACATTTTATGTAGATCAAGATGATTTAGCAGATGCGGGTGCTGGGCAATTAGAGCCAGAACGACTCTTTATTTATGATTACGAAAATAATAGTACACTTTTAGATGCTGCTATAGATGTAACAACAGGAACCACTGGTCCCGTAGATACTCGAGTTAATCACTTAGGGAGACTTACAAGAGAAGTAGAGGGTGACTTAAATAGTGATGGCGTAAGTTATAAAATAAGAGTCACTCAGCACATCAATAATATTATACAAAACGATTCTACAAATGTACGTCTTGCACTTGCTGTTTCTCAAAATGTAACACTTGAGAATACTGCACTTATAGGTGGTACGGGAGACTTAGAAGATGGTCAAAGAGTACCATTATCTTCTGTTATCTCTCCAGAAGGAACGATACTGCACGGTAGTGCGAGTCCAAACGAAGAAAAGCGTTTGAGGCTAAGAATTTTTTACACTTTAACAGAAGAAATAGATCCTACTAGCCCTTGTGGTATAGCATTAGGACTTTAAAATATATAAAATATGTGCGGAATAGTCGGATATATAGGTCATAGAGAAGCTTACCCTGTAGTTGTTCAAGGTTTAGAAAGACTTGAGTATAGAGGTTATGATAGTGCTGGTATAGCATTATATGATGGAACGGATGTTAAATTCTCTAAAACAAAAGGAAAGGTTGCAGATTTAAGAGCTAAGCTCGAGGCAGATATTACTACAACTGGTGGTATAGGAATAGGTCATACAAGATGGGCCACTC